>MNDB01000080.1 GCA_001914705.1 Actinobacteria bacterium 13_2_20CM_68_14
AGCAGGAAGAAGGCGGTCCGGCGGGAGGCGCGGCGGCTGAGCGTCACACGAGCTCCTCGATCGCGAGATCGACGCTTCGGACCTCGACCCCGCACATCTGCTCGAGCGCGCTCGCGACGTGCCCCTGGACCTCCTCGGCCAGCTGGGGCAGCACGGTGCCGTAGCGCGCGGCCAGCCGCAGCGTCACGGTGGCACTGCCGCCGGCGACCTCGACGTCGACCCCGCGCCGCGGCCGTCGCACACGCGCACCGTCCGCACGCTCCGCGGCACGGACGACGATCCGCGCCAGCGTCGCGGCGGGCACGCAGACGGTTCCCTCGGGCTCAGTGATCACGAGCTGGTCGCTCATGAGCCAGCCTTTGGCTCATGAGCAGGAGAGGGGGACTCGGGGGAACCGGGAGGTTCCCCCGCATCTATGGAGAAGGGGGCCCGTGGGGGAAACAGGGTTTCCCCCACGGGAGCGAGCCGAAGGCGAGCGACGCTCATTCAGTCACCACCGCGACGAGCCGCTGGCCGAACTCCTCCAGGAAGGAGGTCGAGTAACGCCCGCTCGTGAACTGTTCGCTGCGCAGGATCTGGATCGCCAGCTCACGCGTGGTCGGGATCCCTCCCACCGAAAGCTCTCCCAGGGCGCGGAGCGTGCGGGAGATCGCTGCCGGACGATCTTCGTCCCAAACCGCGAGCTTGCCGAGGAGGGAGTCGTAGAACGGCGGCACCGTGGAGCCCGCCTCGACGAAGGTGTCCAGCCTGATGCCGGGCCCCAGTGGCGGCCGGAAGCTCGTGATCTGGCCGGGTGCGGGCGCGAAGTCGCGGGCGGGATCCTCGGCGTTGATCCGGATCTCGATCGCGTGGCCGCGACGCGGTGCGCGGCCCGTCGCCGCGAGGGGCTCACCGGCGGCGATCCGCAACTGCTCGCGCACGAGGTCGATGCCGGTCACCAGCTCCGAGACCGGATGCTCGACCTGGAGGCGCGCGTTCAGCTCGATGAAGTAGAAGCTCTGGTCGGGCCCGAGCAGGAACTCGAAGGTCCCGGCGTTGCGGTAGCCGATCGCCGTCGCGGCGCGCTCGGCGGCCGCTTCCAGGGCCTCGCGCGTCTCCGCCGAGAGGCCGGGCGAGGGCGACTCCTCGATCAGCTTCTGGTGGCGACGCTGGATCGAGCACTCGCGCTCGCCGAGGGTCAGCACGCCGCCCCGCGCGTCGGCGAGCACCTGGATCTCGACGTGCCGCGCCGGGCGAACGAGCTTCTCGACGTAGAGGCTGGCGTCGCCGAAGGCCGCCTCGGCCTCGGCGGCGGCGGTCTGGAACGCGCCCTCGAGCTCGTCCTCGGCGTCGACGATCCGCATCCCCTTGCCGCCACCGCCTGCGGCAGCTTTCAGCAACACCGGATAGCCGAGGTCCGCCGCCACCGAGCGTGCCTCGGACGACGACGCGACGTCTTCGTCGCTCCCCGGCACGAGCGGGACTCCCGCCCGCTTCAGCTCCGCCTTCGCCTGCACCTTGTCGCCCATCCGGGCCATCACCTCGGCGGTCGGCCCGACGAAGACGAGCTCGTTGTCTTCGCAGGCTGCGACGAAGGCCGGGTTCTCGGCCAGGAACCCGTAGCCGGGGTGGATCGCCTCGCAGCCGGTCGTCGTCGCGGCGGCGATCACGGACGGGATCTTCAGATAGCTCTGCGACGCCGGCGGCGGCCCGACGGCGACGGCGCGGTCGGCGAGGCGGACGTGCATCGAGTCCTTGTCGGCGGTCGAGTAGATCGCGACGGCCTCGATCTCGAGCTCGTGCAGCGCGCGGATCACGCGGACCGCGATCTCGCCGCGGTTCGCTACGAGGACGCGGGAAAACATCAGAGACCCAGCGGACGGCCGTCCAAGGCGTCGCTTGCGATGCCGTCCAAAGGCTGTGCCGGCTTTGCCGGTGCAGCCGTCTCAACCCGGCTTGCCGTGGCAAGAGCGTTCACAGCCCCAGCGGCCTTCCATTGATCGGTTCCAGCTCGATAAGAAGCTGGCCGAACTCCACCGGCTCCGCGTTGCCGACGTGGATCGCGCGGACGACCGCCTCGACATCCGCCTTGACCTCGTTCATCAGCTTCATCGCCTCGAGGATGCAGAGCGTCTGGCCGGGGCCAACCGCGTCCCCCTCCTCGACGAACGGCGGCGCGCCGGGCTGCGGTGCCCTGTAGAAGGTGCCGACCATCGGCGCCTCGACGCGGACGATGCCGTCGCCGGGGGCTTCCGGCGGCGAGAACACATCTTCCGCTTCCGCCACCGCGCCCTCGCTAGCGGCCGACGCGAGCACGGGCTCGATCGGATCCGGCGTCCGGCGCACCGAGACGCGCATCCCGCCCTCGTCGATCGTGATCTCCCCCACGCCCGACTCCTGGACGATGCGGACGACCTCGCGAATCCGCTCGGCGCGCGCCTGGTCGACGCCGCTCGCCCCGAGGGAGTCGGCGCCCGCGTGCCGGCCGCGAATCGCCTCGAGCAACGGCCGCGCTTCGTCGCCGAAGAGCGCCAGTAGCAGGAGCTCCTCGTCGCTCGCGGCCAGCCCCTCGGCCTCGTCGCTCAGCCACTCCAGGTCGATCGGCTCCGCCTCGGGAACGCCGTCGGCGAGCAGCTCGGCGGCGCGGCGAACTGTGGGATCGATCGAGCCGGGCGGCGAGCCGTAGCGGCCGGCGACGAGCGCGCGCAACTCGTCGATCATCGTCAGGTACCGGGTCCCGGAGAGCACGTTCAGAAGCGCCTGCGAGGCGAGGATCTGGCCGATCGGCGCGGCGAGCGGCGGCCAGCCCACCTCCTCGCGGACGCGGAGGAGCTCGTCGAGCACCTCGTCGAGCCGGTCGCCGGCGGTCTGCGCGCGCAGGTGATTGTCGAGCGCAGCGACGAGCCCGGGCGGCAACCGGTGCTCGGCGGCGCGGACGGCGATGCGTGGCGCCATCGGCGTGACGGGCTCGTCTCCGAGATGCTCGTCAACGAGCTCCGACGCGCGCCAGAGGGCGTCAGCGTCGACACCGGCATCCTGTCCAAGCCCGGCCAGTGAAGTCGCAAGCACTTCGCCCGAGACCCGATGCAGGGTCAGCGCGATCGGATAGAGCGCGCAGGAGACGAGATCGGCGCCTGCGCGGACGGCTTCGAGTGCGGCCGCGAGCGCGTTGCCCGCGGCGCCCTGGCAGTAGAGGCCGACCGGGAGGCCGCTCGCCTCACGGAGCGCGCCGATCAGCTCGTGGGCGCGGTGGGGCTCCAGCGAGCTCGAGGGGTCGTGGAGGAGGATCCGTACGGCTCCCAGCTCGGGCAGCTTCTTCGCCTGCTCGACGAGGTCCTCCGTCTCGCCGGTGTGGCCCGAGCCGTAGACGAGGCCGGCGTCGAACTCGCGCTCCGCTCCGGTGATCGCCTCGCCCGCCTCCCGCAGGTTGGAGACGTCGTTCAACGGGTCGTGCAGCCGGAAGACGTCGATCCCGCTCTCGGCGGCCGAGGCGACGAACCGGCGCGCGAAATCAGCGCCGACCGGCCGCGAACCGACGAGGAATCGCCCTCGCAACGCCATCGCAAGCGGCGTCTTCGTGCGTGCCTTAAGCGCCCTGATCCGCTCCCATGGGCTCTCGACGCCACGGTGGACGGCGCTGTCGAAGACACCGCCTCCCGAGACCTCGAGGTAGGCGAAGCCGGCGCCGTCCAGCGTCTCGGCCAGCCGGAGCAGGTCCGCCGTCGGCATCCTGCCCGCCAGCGGCTCCTGGGACAGCAGCCGGATCGTCGTATCGACAAGCGCGGGCATCTGGACCCCGGAGCCTAGCTCGGGCACGGGTGAACCTCAGGCGCGAGAGATGTAGCGCCGCTCGCGCGGGTCGACCTTGATCCGGTCGCCCGTGTTCACGAACAGCGGCACCTGCACCGTGGCACCCGTCTCGAGTGTCGCCGGCTTCGTCACGTTCGAGACCGTGTCTCCGCGGACACCCGGTTCGGTCTCCGAGACGGTCAGCTCGACCGAGGCCGGCAGCTGGACGCCGGCAGGCTGCCCGTCGACCGTCAGCATCTGGACGGACGACGACGGCTCCATGAACTCGATCGCTTGGGCGACCGACTCGCGGGGAAGTGCTGTCTGCTCGTACGTCTCCTGGTCCATGAAGACGACCTCGTCGCCGGACTCGTAGAGGTACTGCATGTTCTTGACCTCGGTGTGCACGCGCGGGAACTTCTCGCCCGCGCGGAAGGTGCGGTCGACGACTGCGCCGGTGTCGAGATTCTTGACGCGCGTCCGCACGAACGCACCACCCTTGCCGGGCTTCACGTGCTGGAACTCGACTATTCGCCAGACGCCGCCGTCGAGCTCGATGTGCATCCCGTTGCGGAACTGGTTGGTGCCGACGATCTCCGCCATCAGCTGACTGTCACGAGCTCTTTCGGGAAGCTGGTGAGCACCTCCGGCTCACCGTCGGTGATGACGACGAGATCCTCGATCCGGATCCCGCCTGTTCCCTCGAGGTAGATCCCCGGCTCGATCGTGAGGACGTTGTTGGCGACGAGCGTGTCGGTGGACGTCGGGGCCACGTGCGGTGCCTCGTGCACGTCGATGCCAACGCCGTGGCCGAGCCCGTGACCGAACGCCTCGCCGAGACCGGCCTCTGTAATCACGTCGCGTGCGGCCGCGTCGGTCTGCTTCGCCTCGATGCCGGGGCGTGCCGCCTCGAGCCCCTTGAGCTGCGCCTCGAGACAGACGTCGTAAGCGCGCTGGAGCTCGTCCGGAAGCTCACCGGTCGCGAACGTTCGCGTGCAGTCCGAGCAGTAGCCGTCGAGCACCGCCCCCGCGTCGACCACAACCGTCGTTCCCTGCTCGATCACCCGCTCGCCGCTGTCGGCGTGCGGCCGGGCGCCGTTCGCGCCCGCGGCGACGATCGTGTCGAACGCCTCCTCCTCCGCCCCCAGCTCGTGAAAGAACTCGAACATCCTCCAGGCGAGCTCGCGCTCTGTGCGGCCGACGAACCGCTCCTCGGCGATCCGCTCGTACGCCTGGTTCGTGATCGCGGCGGCCCGGCGGATCTGCTCCAGCTCGTCCTCGCCCTTGACCGCGCGCAGCCCTTCGACCAGCCCCATCCGCGGGATGAGCTCGAGTCCTCCGTCGCGGAGCTGCTCGTAGTCCCGGTAGGTGAGGTTGGTGCTCTCGAATGCGAACGTGCCCGAGAGGAACTCGGCCATGTGGGCGATCGTCTCCCGCCTCGTCTCGACGAATTCGACGTCCGGGACGATGCGGGCGGCCCCGGCGTAACGGAAGTCGGTGAACAGCCGTACCCGCTCCGGCTCGACGACGACCGAGACGTTCGAGCTGACAAAGCCGGTCAGGTAGCGGACGTTTGCCGGGGTGGTGACGATCAGCGGCTCTTCGAGCTTCTCGACCAGTTTTTGGGCGCGGGCGTTCATTCGTTCCCCGCAAGATATGCGAGCGCTTCGCGATAGCCGTCCGGTCCCTTGCCGATCACGCGTTTCGCGGTCAGGTCGGAGATCACCGACCTGCGGCGCCACTCCTCCCGCTGGTCGATGTTCGAGAGGTGGACTTCCACGACCGGCACGTCGAAGAGCTCGACGGCGTCGTGGATCGCGTAGCTGTAGTGCGTCCAGGCGCCGGGGTTGACGATCACGCCGTCGGCCCAGTCGAGCGCCTCGTGGCACCAGTCGACGTACTCGCCCTCGCTGTTCGTCTGCCGGCATTTGACGTTCAACTCGAGCTCCACCGCCCATTCGAAGATTTTCGATTCGAGCTGCCGGATGTTGAGGCCGCCGTAGACCTCCGGCTCCCGCCGGCCGATGACGTCGAGGTTGACTCCGTTGAGGACGACAACGCGCACGCGGGAACCCTAAAGAGAACGCGCTGAAAGAGACTCACGCAACACACGTTGCAACCGGAATTAGCCGGACGTCCGAGCAAAGCCCGGACGTCCTCCGGATCGGCGTCGCAAGCGAGCGCCTCAGTCCGCGATCAGCTCGTCGAGCGCCCGGCGGACGTCGGTCTCGGGCACGTTGGCAGTGAACCCGCCTTCGTCGCCGAGCAGGACGAGGGTCAGCTCGCCGCCCGTCGATTTCTTGTCGCGCTGGAGTGCCTCCCACGCACGGTCGCGGTCGACTTTGACCGGCTGGGGCGCGAGCACCGCTTCGACCGCGTCCGTCGGTCGGCCAGACAGCCGTAGCGCGGCCAGCAGCCCGAGCGCGACCGCACGGCCGTGGGTGACGGTCTCGTAACCGGCCGCGGCTTCCAGCGCATGCGCGAACGTGTGCCCCAGGTTGAGCGCCTGCCGCGGACCGTCGTCGTACGGGTCGCGCAGGCAGAGCGCCGTCTTGAAGACGGCGCAGCGGCGTACGAGGTCGGCGTCGGGAAGCTCCCAGAGGCGCTCACCCGCGAGCAGCCCCGTCTTGACGACCTCGGCGAGTCCTTCGCGGCGCTGTTCCTCGGGCAGGGTCTCGAGGAGCGCGGGGTCGATCACCGTCCGGACCGGCCAGTGGAAGGCGCCGACGAGGTTCTTGCCCTCGGGGAGGTCGATCGCGGTCTTGCCGCCGATCGCGGCATCGACCTGGCCGACGAGCGTTGTGGGCACCGCGATCCAGTCGATCCCGCGGAGGTAGGTCGCCGCGACGAAGCCGGCGACATCGGTCGTGCACCCGCCGCCGAAGGCGACGAGCGTCCCGCCGCGGTCCAGCCGGAGTTCGCGCCAAAGGCGCTCGGCCGTCGCGACCGTCTTCGCTTCCTCGCCCGGCGGCACCGTCAGCACCCGGGCATCGACCGGCGGCGGGTGAAGCTCGAGGACGCGTTCGTCGGCGACGAGCTCGGCCGGGCCAATCCCCGGGACCAGGTCCCGGGGCATGGCCGAGACGGTCACGCCACCGGCGGCGAGCACGACATCGTCCGCATCGTGCGCCCGGCCGTCGGCGACCTCCTCGTAGAGCGGTTGCCGGCCCTCGTAGAGCTCCCGGAACCGCGCTTCGTCCTGCGCGAGCGGCCGGTCGCTGCCGCTCACGCGCTGCCACGCCGTCTCGACGTCGACCTCGAGCAGCACGGTTGTCGCCCGCTCACGCAACGCTTCGCGGATCGCCTTTGTCTCAACGGCGCCGCCGCCGAGGGCGATCACGCCCGGTGGCATCGCCAGCGCCCCGAGCGCGGCCCGCTCCTCGAGCTCGCGGAAGGCGCCTCGCTCGAACAGCGCCGGAATCGGCCCCTCCCGCGACTCGATCTCTGCGTCCACATCGAGAAAGGGACGGTGCAGCCGCGCCGCAACCTCCCGGCCGAGCGTCGACTTGCCGGCGCCCATGAAGCCGACCAGCGCGATATGCCTCCCTACCGCGGCTGCCAGTCGATCCGCTCCAGGTACGCCTTGTGCGCCGCGACGAAGTCGCCCATCGCGTCGCCGCCGAACTTCTCTCGAGCCGCCCGCGCCAGCTCCCACGCGACGGCCGCCTCTGCCACGACCGCAAGCGCCTCGACGGCCGACACGTCGCTCCGTTCGACCAGCGCCTCGCCGGGCTCCCCGGTCCGTAGATCGACGGAGGCGAGCGGCTGCATCAGCGTCGGCAGCGGCTTCATCGCCGCGCGGACGACGATCTCCTCGCCGTTCGAGACTCCGCCCTCGATCCCCCCTGCGCGGTTGGTCGTCCGGTGCAACCCACGCTCGTCGCGGACGATCTCGTCGTGAGCCTCCGACCCGCGCAGGTCGGCGAGCTCGAACCCCTCGCCGATCTCGACGCCCTTGACGGCCTGGATACCCATGAACGCGGCGGCCAGCCGCGCGTCGAGCCGGTCCTCCTTCGTCGCATAGGAGCCGAGACCCGGCGGGACGCCTCGCGCCCTCACCTCGACGACGCCGCCGAGCGTGTCTCGCTCCGCGCGTGCCTCGTCGACTTCGGTTTTGTCGGCGCCCGCCTCCGCCCGCGCCTCTCCGCGCACGGCGATGCCGATCTCCGAGAGGAGTGCTTTCGCAACCGCGCCCGCCGCGACAGAAACCGCCGTCTGGCGTGCGCTCGCGCGTTCGAGCGCATCGCGGACGTCCTCGAGCCCGAACTTCTGCGCCCCGGGGAGGTCGGCGTGGCCGGGCCGCGGCAGCGTCACCGCCTTCGTCCCCTTGCCCTCCGGCTCGCCCTCGGGCGGCCAGGGACTCATCCCCCACGCCCAATTCTTGTGATCCCGGTTGCGGACGACGAGCGCGAGGGGCGTTCCGAGGGTTCGGCCGTGGCGGAGACCGGCGAGCACTTCGACCTCGTCCTGCTCCAGCTGCTGGCGGGGACTGCGGCCGTAGCCCTGCTGGCGGCGGCGGAGGTCGGCGTCGATCGCAGCGCGGTCGAGGACAAGACCGGCAGGCAGACCGGTAAGAATCGCCACCAGGACTGGACCGTGCGACTCGCCCGCGGTTGTCAACGTCAGCATCAGGCGGAGCGTACTGCGGCCCGCATCGCGTCCACCGGCGGCGTCACACCCGTCCAGAGCTCGAACGAGGCAGCACCCTGGCGGACGAGCGCTTCGAGGCCGTCGATGACCTCGCAGCCTGCGGCGCGCGCCGCCTCGACGAAGGCTGTCGGTCGCCCATCGGCCCGATACGCGAGATCGACAACGATCTGCCCGGCGCGCGGGTCGACGAGCAGTTCGTCGCGGACTGGCGTTGCGTTCACGATCAAGTCTGCGTTTGAAGCATCGGGGGGCCACGACCCTCCCCGCGAGAACATGCGAACCTCCCCGAGCAGCGCCGGCAGCAGCGCCTGCGCCGCGCCACCCGCACCGATCACGCAGACCCGGTCTGCCTCGATGCCCGCGACGATCGCCCTGTCGGTGTTGAACCCCGACACGCACCGGTCACGGAAAAGGAGCGTGTTTACGGACGATCCGTCCGCCTCGTCGCAAAGCTCCGCGGCCGCCTGCTTGTGAGGAGCGGTGATGTTCGCTCCCGCGAAGCCGAGCGCAGGGAGGCCGCGAATCGCCGCCTCCAATCGCTCCGACGCCACCTCGCACGCGACGTAGGCCCAGTCGAGGTCGCGCGCCGCGAAAGCCGCGTTCTGCATTCGCGGCGACAGCGACCCGGCGACCGGCTGCCCAAGCAGCGCGACCAGTCGCGTCGAGCCGGA
>MNDB01000037.1 GCA_001914705.1 Actinobacteria bacterium 13_2_20CM_68_14
CTAAACGAGCTCGCGAAGGCGAGCAAGGAGCGCATCGCGTCGCGCCGCGAGCACGAAAGGCTTCCTGTCGTCCCGGCTGAAGATCGCGTATTCGCAGCCGCGCCAGGACACCAGGGGATTCAGCCGGCGACCTCTCTCGCCCAGCCAGGCACGAGGATCGCGGAACTCGTGCACCCATCTCCTGGCTACCTCATACGCTGTGACCGGTTCCACCGGCTCACCGAGTGCGTCTCGATAGGCGAGACACGGTGACCCCGCAACCGGGCCAGAGCCCGATCTGCCACCAAGCTCGGGTGTTGACCTCGAGCAGAGCGAATCGACCGCGCCTTCGGCCTCCGAGAGTGGGATCGACAAGGTCATCGTGCTATTGCCGAAGTCCAAGGGGAACATCCGCAGCCGCCGGCGGGCCAGCAGCGCCGCGAACGTCCCTTCGCGCGCGACGTAGCCGTCGAGGAAGACGTGGTTCGTAGTAGGCCCGGGGATCATCTCCTGCGCCAGCAGCGACAGGCCCTCCCTCGTGGCCCGTTCGATCGACACGTTCGCGTGTCGGCGGTCGGCGATCGGAAATCCCTTCAGGCCGAAGCGCGCCGAGAACGCCTGGGAGTCGCAGGGCTTCAGGAAGTACCGGGCCAGCTCAGAGTCGGCGATCGTCTCCAGGTCCCGGGCATCGCCCAAAAGCCACTGTGCGGGGGTGCGGGACCGACGAGCGCTGGACGAGATCCAGAAACGCGGCCTTGTCGGCAAACTGCTCGACCAGTTGGGCCGGAGCCGAGACGGACGGGAAGCGCTGCTGGAGCTCAGAGGGGAAGCCGGAGACCGCGCACGCCCAGGAGTCGCTGCAGGGAAAGAGTACAGCGCGCTCGAGCTCGAGCGAGCGGAAGGACGCCTCGATGCCGTCCTGGTCCTGAGCAGCCACACGGGCAGGGAGCGGGCGAAAGTACCTGGACGCCGTGACCAAGTCGTCGCCGTCAGCCGTTGCCAAAACGGGGACGCCCGCCCTGCCGAGCTCACGCAGGACCGCGAGACCAGTCAGCCCTCCGCCCAGGACGACCGCTTCACGGCCCGAGCGTCGTCAGTCACATGTCGGAGCCTATTAGTCGAAGGCGAGGATGAACTGTGTCCGGCTCCGCCGGCGCCAACGTTGATGGTGATCGCGCCACCACCCGACGTTCAGATGCGGACGGACAGCCGGTTAGCGATCTGCCGGTTAGCTCCGTCTTCACAGCCGCTGAGACAGGCCGGCTCACCCTAAATACTCCCCTCTTTACCACCGCTTTGGTCCGGCTTGACCGCAGCCGTCGATGCTCGAGTCGACCACCCAAACCGAAAGGAGTCGTCATGAAGTCATCGCTTATCGCCCTCGCCGTGGCCGTTGCGGTGGTCGGCGTGGTCTCGGTCGCTTCGGCGCCGTCCCGATCCGCGGCTGCACCGGCGGCCAAGCAGAGCTGTACGTTCGCGACCCTTCCGCGTTCCACGCCTGCGGGTCAGCAGTCGCTGTACGGGCACATCAGCTCCCTCACGCGCAGAGGCAATCGCTACGTGCTCCGCTTCGATCCCGCTTGGCTCCTCAGCGGTGTGACCGCAAGCCGAGCCGCGCTCGAAGACACCGGATCGGCGGACGTGCCGAACGACACCTATACCCGCGACGAGACGCACAAGCTGTTGACCTATCTCGTCCCCGCAAGCGCGCACGTCACGGTTCTCACCCACGCGACCTGCTCGACCCGAACCACGGTTGCCAAGCTCGCGAGCTCGACTACCCCGCGCCGTCGGTTCTGGATCAGCGTCCGAATCGACACCGTCCGCTCGATCGACGAGCAGTACCACCCGTAGGCGCAACAGCGGCGATGCCCGCCTCCGCGAGGCGGGCTATCGCCCGTTACGGGCGCCGTGCACCGGCGGGCCGGCGTCGGTGCCGATCCAGAGCGCACCACTGCCCGGGTCGGCCGCGATGCTCCCCGCCCAGACGCCCACGGGCATCGGGATGGTGCTGCGCGCACGGGTTTTCGAGGTCGATGCGGTCGACGACGCGACCAGCAGCCGCCCAGATCGCGCCGAAGGCGATCACGCCT
This sequence comes from Actinobacteria bacterium 13_2_20CM_68_14, assembly GCA_001914705.1. GTDB lineage: Bacteria > Actinomycetota > Thermoleophilia > Gaiellales > Gaiellaceae > 13-2-20CM-68-14. The sequence continues at coordinate 2,073 of MNDB01000037.1, forward strand.
GTTGCGGCTGTCCGCTGAGCCCGAGAGGCCGGCCGGTCGCGCCTGAGCTGGGATTCATCAGAGAATCACCCGCGCGCCGAGGTGGACGGCGATGCCGCCGAGCTTGCGTCGATCACCTGGCACTCCCCGGTGTGAATCCCCGAACGGACGGCCAGACCGAGCTCGGTGACGTCGCCGGCGATCGCGACCGTAGCCCGGATCGCCTCTGCCGAGTGCGCGAAGGCGGCGAAGAAGCCGTCGCCCACGGTGTCCTGCTCGCGGCCGCCGTGGCGCTTGAGCCGGGCTCGCACAGCCCGGCGGAAGCGCGTCAGCAGCTCGCGCCAACGCCTGTCGCCGAGCTCCGAGGCCAGTTCGGTCGAGCCGCCGATGTCGAGGAAAAGCATCGTCGCGAGCCGTCGCCTTGCCTGGGCGGGCATGAGCACAAGTTTGGAACTGCTGCGCCGCGAAGGGAAGCTGGGTCAGGCGTGTCGACGGGGCGGCGCCGGACGTTGTCCCGGGTCTGGCCCCAGACGGGGCCTTTTGGGTCGACACGGTGACACCCCGCGGGCGCGGGCTTTGCGGCTACAGGAGCGGGCGTCTGTCCGTTCCGGCCAATGTCCGGGGTCTGACCCCAGGCAATGACCGTTCTGGGCTAGTCGCCGATCCGGAGCACGATCTTGCCGAACTGGTCGCCGCGCTCCATGCGCTCGTGGGCGGCTCGCGCTTCGGCCAGCGGGAAGACCCTGTCGATCACCGGGCGCGCGCGGCCTGACTTCACCAGCTCGAAGGCGCCCGCGAAGTCCTCCCGGGTGCCCATCGTCGAGCCGTAGATCGTCAGCTGCTTCCACCAGACGCGGTGGAGCTGCGCCGGCGGGTTCGGCCCGCTCGTGGCGCCGCAGACCACCACGCGGCCGCCCGGTCGGACGACCGCCAGCGACGTCTTCCACGTCGCCTCGCCGACGTGCTCGACGACGACGTCCACGCCCGCTCCGCCGGTCGCCTGCTTCACCGCTTCCGGAACGTCGCCGCTCGCGTGGTTGACGGCGGCGTCGGCGCCGAGCTCGCGCGCCCGCTCAAGCTTCGCATCGCTCGACGAGGTCACAAGCACCCGCGCGCCGAACGCCTTCGCGATCGCGAGCGAGGCCGTTGCGACGCCGCCGCCGATCCCCCAGACCAGGACCCACTCGCCCTCGCGGAGCTGCGCCTTCGTCACGAGCATTCGGTACGCCGTCTCGAACACCAGCGGGAATGCCGCCGCCTCCTCGAACGGAAGCTCGTCGGGAATCGGAACCACGTACTCCTCGGGCACGGCGATCAGTTCCGCGTCCGTGCCGTCCGTGTGCTCGCCGACGATCAGCCGGCCGTCGTCGAGGCCCGGGTTGATCACGACCCGCTCGCCGGTGTCCACCCGCTCGCCGGCGCCGTCCGAGCCGAGGATCCTCGGCTTCGGCACCGAGGGTCGCCCGCTGCGGATCCAGAGGTCGATGCGATTCAGCGCCGCCGCCCGCAGCCGGACGAGGACTTCGCCCTCCGCAGGCGTAGGATCGGGCGCGTCCTCGTAGCGCAGCACCTCCGGCCCGCCGTCCTCATGAATCGTGATCGCCTTCACCGAGGCACAATCTTCCTATGAACGCTGCTGAGCTGGAGCAGCTGGCGGATGAGCTCGGCATCGACGTCGTCGGCGCGGCGCCGGCAGAGCCCTACGAAGAGACCGAGCAGCACATCCGCGACCGGCGTGCGCGTGGCCTCTTCGCCGACATGCGCTTCACGATGGCCCAGCCCGAGGTCTCGTGCCATCCCGAGCAGCTGCTCCCGAACGCGCGCACCGTCGTTTCCGCTGCGCTCTGCTATTACGCAGACGAGCCGGAACGGCCGCCGGCCCACGGGCGCCTCCCGCGCTACACGTGGTACGACGCCTACGCCGAGCTCCGCGAGAAGCTCGACGAGCTAGGTCGGCGGCTTGGCGGCGACTACCGCGTGCTCGTCGACGAGAACCAGCACGTCGACCGCGAGGCGGCGGCCCGCTCCGGCGTCGGTGGGTCGTGCTCGGCACGCTCGTCACCGACCGGGAGCTCGAACCGACGACGCCGCTCGCGCTCGACTGTGGCTCCTGCACGCTCTGCATCGAGGCGTGCCCCACGGGAGCCCTCGACGAGCCGGGGACGCTTGACGCGACCAAATGCCTCTCGTACTGGACGCAGTCGGCCAACGACCCGCCCGAGGCCTACCGCGAAGCCCTCGAGTCCCAGGTCTACGGCTGCGACATCTGCCAGGACGTCTGCCCCTGGAACCGCGGCATCGAGAAGCGTCGCGCAGGCCAACCGCTCCCCACGAACGCGGAACCGCACGTTGATCTCGTCGACTGGCTCGACTCCGACCCCTCCGAGCTTCGCCGGCGTTACGCCCGCCTCTACGTGCCGAGGAACGACGGACGCTTCCTGCAGCGAAACGCCCGCAGCGCGCTTGCGAACGAGCAGGTGGCAACCTGATGACTCCGGACATCGACCGGCTTCGCGAGACCGAGCGCTGGATCGCCTGGGTGCGTCTGGCCGCAGTGCCGTTCGCGATCGTCGAGGTCGGACTGTTGAGCACCGACTACCCGCCCGGCTACGAGGGCTGGGCCTGGGCGACAACGGGCCTACTGGCGGTCGCCGGCGTCGGTTTCTTCCTGCTCAGTCGCTCGGAGGTCTTCGCGGGTGCGCCTCGCCTGATCGGCCTGCTCGGGTTGACGGTCGACACCGTCATCGTCGCGGTTTTCGTCCTCATCTACCAGTACGAGATCGGCTCGCCGGTCAACCAGCTCTTCTTCGTTCTGTTGGTCGAAGCGGCCGTCCGCTACGGGATCCGCGGCGGGTTGCTGATGCCGCTCGCGATCGCGCCGCTCCTCGCCCTCGCCGAATGGTGGCGGGAGTCGAGATTCGACAATCCGCCCCACGGCTACCAGCCGGACCACATCGTCTTCCCATGGGGTCTGCTGACCCTGACCGGGATGATCGTGGGCTGGCTCGTCGACCGGCTGCGGAAGAAGACGACGACCTCGGAGGCGCAGGTCGCAGAGGCCGAACTGCTCCGTGACGAGCTGGGCCGCCGTGCGGACGTCCTCGAGGCGGCGACACGCTGCGCACGCGCCCTCAACTCTTCGCTCGATCTCGACGAGGCTTTCGAGGCGTTCATCCGCGAGCTGCGCGGCTTCGTCCCGTTCGACAGGATGGCGATCGTCCTCGAAGAGGCGGGAACCGCCCAAGTGTTGGCGGTGGCGGGAGTCGGCGCCGAGGTGGTCTTCTCCCGCGGCTCGCGCCAGCCGGTGGGCCAGACACTGCTCGACGAGATCCTTCGCAGCGGCCAAACGGTCTACCGCGAGGACATGACCCACGCGCGCTACTCCGAGGAGCGCGAGTTCGGCGAGCTCGGCCTCCGCTCCAGGATCGCCGCGCCGCTCCTGCACGGGCCGAGAGCGTTCGGGATGATCTCGCTCGTCCGCCGGGAGCCAAGCGGCTTCAACACCCAGGAGGTCGAGCTCGTCGGGCTGCTCGGACGCCTGGTCGCCAGCGCGGTCCAGAACATCCGCGCCTACGAGGCCGAGCGCAACACCGTCGAGGAGCTCCGCCGGCTGTCCGCCCTCCGCGCCGACTTCGTTTCGCTCGTGTCACATGAGCTCCGGGCTCCGATGGCGTCGGTCGTCGGCTCCGCGCAGACGCTGCGCCAGCGCTGGCGAGAGCTCAACCCCGACCAGCGAGAGTCCTTTCTCGCGCTGATCGGCAGCGAGACGGAGCGGCTGGCGGCGCTCGTCGCCGACGTCCTGGACACCTCCCGAATCGACGCCGGCACGTTCACCTACCGTTTCGCCGACGTCGATCTCGGCGCACTCGTGCGGGATTCGGTCGCGGGCCTGTCGCTCACGCAGGAGGAGGTCAGCGTGGTCGCAGACGTTCACGGCGAGCTCCCGTCCGTGCGGGGTGACCGCGACCGGCTGCAGCAGGTGCTGACGAACCTGCTCGACAATGCGGTCAAGTTCTCGCCGGCCGGCGAGGAGGTCAGGGTCAGCGCCTTCCAGCAGGACTCACGCGTGCGAATCGAGGTCTCCGACCGCGGGCCGGGCGTCCCCCCCGACCAGCAGCGCGTGATCTTCGAGAAGTTCGGACGCGGCAACACCGCCGGCTCTCCGGGCACCCCCGGCACCGGCCTCGGCCTCTACATCGCACGCTCGATCGTGGAGGCGCACGGAGGCGTGCTCGAAGTCTCGTCGGGGCCCAATGCCGGCGCGACCTTCACGCTGAGCCTCCCGGTCGACTCAGCGCGCTGACGGGACGCGGACGCGTGTCAGCCCCAGCTCGGCCTGGAGCTTGCGCGCTCGATCGGCGATCCGCGCGCGCAGCTCCTTCGGCTCGCGCAAAACGGCCTCGCCGCGGAACGAGAGGATCTCGCCGATCAGCCAGTCCTCGCCGCCGACTGCGACCTCTTCGATCGCCGAGCCGTCCTTCAGCAGCCTCGCCGTGCCGCGCTCGAGCCGCCAGCGCGCGACCTCGGGCGAGTACCAGATCTGGACCGGTCTGGCGTCGCGCAGGCCGCGGGGTTCGAAGCCCTCGCGCGGCTCGAAGTCGTCGGCGAGCATTCGGGCGCTCCGCATCCGGTCGAGCCGGAACGAGCGCTCGCCGTCGCGGGTTCGGTCCCAGGTGTGCACGTACCAGTAGGGGAGCCGCCGCTCGATCGAGTACGGCTCGACCAGATGCTCCGAGGTCGACTCCTCGCCCTCCTTGAGGTAATCGAGCTCGATCAGCCGGCGCTCGCGGATTCCCTGGGTCAGCGTCGCGACGAGCCCCTCCTCGTCCTCGCCGATGTGTGGCTGCGGCGTCTGCCCGAGATCGAACTCGCCGAACGTCTCCTCCAGCTTCTTGCGAACCCGGTCGAGCGGGGTTCGCGCGTCGGCGGCGATCATCGGGCCGACGAACTCCAGCGCGAGGCGGATCGCGCGCGCCTCCAGCGGCGTCAGCCGAGGCGGAGCGCGGAACGTGTCGCCGAACAGCTCCTTGTCCACGCGCACCTTCCCGTTGGACAGCTCCGCGTAGATCGCGTAGCAGCCGCCGCCGAAGTTGACGAGATTGAGCAGCGACAGATGCTCCTCGAGCTCGTCCGGCGGGATGTGAAAGCGCTCGATCAGGTCGGAGGCGTCGACGACGGCTTCGTTGCTCTCGCCGCAGCGATCAAGCAGGTAGGCGAGCAATGCCTGGAGCACCGCAAACCGCTCCGGCGCGACCGGCCCGGCGACCCGCTCGAGCTCCTCCTGCTCTCGCGGTTTGGCCTCGGCCGCGAGCTCCTTCGGCGCCCCCTCGTGGCGGTCGCGGACGAGCCGCAAGGCGCGTGCGACCTCCCGCCTCAGCTCCGGAGGCGCGACGGGCGAGGCGCGCCCGTCCTGGCGGACGATCCAGGAGGCGAGCTGCCCCGGACTCGAGTACCCGGTCACGAAGACGCCGTCGTCCACGTGGCCGTGCTCCCCGTACGTCCGTTCGACCCACCAGGCGGTGTCGCCGCCCACCTCGATCCTGGCCTCGCCGGTCAGATCGCCGATCTGCCAGGGCGGGCGGTCGCGGTACGGCTCGATGTCGAACTCCGCCGGCAGGCGGAAATCCCGCTCCCGGCGAGTCGCGAAGCGGATGTCGCCACGGATCCGCGAGACCCGGAAGGTGCGGATGTCCTCTCGGACGAGGTCCTGGCCGACGACGTACCAGGCGCCGTTGTCCTGAAACAGCGCATACGGGTTGAGCGACCGCTCCTCCTCCGAGTCGCGAGAGATCGACCAGTAGTTGAACTTGACCGTGCGCTGCTTCGAGATCGCGCCCTCGAGCTTTCCGAGCCGTCCCGCGAGCTCGGCGGAGTACTCGGGGTCGAGCACCTCGACCCGAAGGGCCGTGTCGGTCGGCGCCTCGGCGAATCCTGGGCGGCCGAGGGCGAGGTTCTGCAGCGCGAGCCGGAGCGGCTCGGCGTAGGCGAACTTGCCTTCCAGGAGGTAGAGCGCCGTCTGCAGGGCGGCGAGCTCGTCGTCCTTGAGATCGAGCTGGGGGAGGAAGTAGGCCTCGGAGCGCATCGTGTACAGCTCCTCGCCGGTGTACTCGTCGCGCTGGGAGTGCAGCGGCACGCCGAGCGCGATCAGCTCGGCCCGGTCGGAATAGAATCGGCGCGCGAACGCCTCGTCCGACATCTCCTGGTAGCCCTCGACGTTCCCCTTGATGTCGCGCGCTGTGACCGCCCGCCGCTCCGCCATCAGGAAGGCGACGAGCGAGAGTTGCCGGATCAGCTTGTCGGTGTCGTGAGACAAGACCCCGCGAGACTAGCGGGTGAAGCCTGTGGAAAACTCCGAGGCGTCGCTAGCGACGCCGTCCAGGAGGCCGCGCCGACATGCGCGGGGCGGCCGCTAACCCAGGCCCCAGAGGGAAGTCTCATTGCGGACGACAGTTGCCGTCGTGGGTCTACGCGGCGACGCGTGACCGCGTCTCGAGATGCTGGTGCGACGGGCAGTAGTCACGGTCGGGCAGTGGGGTGCGCTGGCACGGCTTGCCCTTGCGTGTCGTCGCGCGGCACCGCGAGATGCCGCCGTCGAAGGCGCCTGCCTCGATCTGCGACTCGATGAAAGCGCAAGCGGCGGAGACTCCCTCGCTCACGGCCCAGGCGACCTGCGCCTGCGCGGTGATCGGGAAGTAGCGCCGGATGTCCTGGAAGAGGGCCCGCTCGGGCTTCGCGAAGTAGAGCGGGTCGGTCGCCAGACGCTCCATCGTCTGCTCGCAAGCATCGAGCACCTGGCGGCGGTATTCGATGCGGGTCTCGGGGTCGACGTACGGGTCTACGAGATCCTTGATCGAGCGATAGATCGCCCGCGAATACTGATACATACAGGCCTGGATTTGCACCATTCGCTCGTCAGAAATCAGTATCCCGTCCAGCCTATTAACTCCCCGCAAAGCTTTGTTAAGTACCGATTAATCCTCCATCGGCTTCTCCGACCGGGGGACAGCTTAAACGGTTTCCGGCTTGTCACAAAGTCCGGGCCGAAGTTTTCTTGTGAGAAAACGCGCTAGGGGTGATCCGTTTGGGCTAGGGCGTGATCCGTGTGGGGTATGCCCGCTTGTACCCACGCGAATGGGCTGTCGTGGCGGCGGTGCTCGCGTCGTCGAGCGAGGTGTAGACGCCGCTGAAGAGCACGTAGTAGCCCGGGTGGAGGCTCGCGTACTTCGAGGAGTCGATGATCCCGACGGCCTGGAGGCCGCTGTGCTCGGCGGCGCGCGCCTGCGCGAGCGCGAATTCGCGTCCGTTCGCGGTTGGCAGGGAGGCGAGCACGACGGTCCAGCCGCTCTTGCCCGCGGGCCACTCCTTCAGGGCCAGGGCCGGCGCCGGGGTCTGTTCGGGGGGCGTAGGTTGCGTGCCTGTTTGCGTCAGCGGGACCGTGGGCGTCGTCACTGTGCGCTCGGGCGGCGGAGGGATCGTCGAAGAGGGCGCCCCGAACGGGCTCGTTCCCGTCACGTAGTCGGCGCGCTTCTGGTCCTGTGACACGAACGCGGCGGCGCCGATGCCGGCGAGTGCCGCAATCAGCAGTGCGAGCAGCGATGGCCAGACCCAGTCGCCTGGATACCAACCGAGCTGCCTTCGCCAGGCCCGGCCGAGCCCCGGGACAAGGCCCTTCGCCTCGACCGGAAGCCGGAGGCCGCATTCCAGGCAGTACTCCTGGTTCGGTTCGTGCGGCGTCCCGCAACGCGGGCAGGGCGGCCGGCTCGTTGGCTGGACGCTCTGCGGCTCCTCGACGGGAGGTTCGCCATCGCGGGGAGGCGAGACCGTCACCGCCTACTCCTCCCAGCGGTCGGGCTTCGGGCTTCCTTCCTCGGCGCCGACCCCGGCCGGCCTGATCACGGTTGCGTCGGGCTCGCGCTCGCCGTCGCCGTTGGCAGGCGGCTCGGCCGCTTTGCCGCAGCTCGGGCAGAACCCGGCGTCAGCCGGCAGCGGATGACCGCACTGCGTGCAGGTGACGACAGCCTGCTCACCGACAGGGCGTCCGCAGTTTGCGCAGAAGTGCGACCCCCAGATGATCGGCGCGCCGCACTCGCAGCGGCTTGCCGTCGCGCGCCGGCCCGCCGCGGCGGCGGCCAGCATCGAATCGAGCTCGTGCAGGCGCGTCTCGAGGTTGGCAATGTCTCGCGCATGCTCGCTCAGGAGGTCTTCGCGAAACTGTTCCCGCCGGTACATCTCCATCGCGAGGCCGCCGAGATCTCGGAGCAGCTCCTCCCGGGCCTTCAGGATCGCCTTGCGCTCCCGCCGCAACGCGCCGGGAGAGCTCGCGCGCCGAATCGGACGCTGCGGCGCCGCCGCGTCGGAAGGCTCCGTCTGGCCGCGCTGCCACCGGCGGCGTCCAGGCAGGGGAAATCGCGGCACGGGCGCCGACTTTAGCAAGGTGAGGGGGCGTTTCTCTGGCTCGTTACAGGTCGATGACGACCAGCCGCTCGTCCGTCAACTCGCGCACCGCGTAGGCAGGGCCTTCGCGGGTGTTGCCGGAATCCTTGACGCCGCCGTAGGGCATCTGGTCGGCCCGGAACGTGGGTGCCTCGTTGACGATGACGCCGCCGAATTCGAGCTCCTGGGCGGCACGCAGAGCGGTCTCGAGCTTGGTCGTGAAGATCCCGGCCTGGAGGCCGTAGCGCGTGCCGTTGGCGAGCTCGATCGCCTCGTCCAGCGAGCCGACCGAGTTGACGGTGCAGACCGGGCCGAAGACCTCCTCACAGCTCACCTTGAGCTCGGGGCCTGCGGCGGCGATCACTGTTGGCCGGATCAGCTCTCCGTCGAGCTCTCCACCGGTGAGCACGCGCGCGCCGCCCGCCCGGGCCTCTTCGATCCACTCGAGGATCCGCTCGCGCGCGTCCTCGTCGATCACCGGCCCGACGTCGGTCTCCTCGTCGGCAGGATCGCCCAGCCTCAGCTCTTCGACCCTGGGCAGGAAGCGCTCGAGGAAGCGGTCGTATGCCGGCGCCTCGACGTAGATCCGCTGGACGGAGATGCAGCTCTGGCCCGCAAACGAGAATGCATTGGCGGCCATTGCCTGCGCCGCCGAGTCGATGTCAGCATCCTCGGCGATGATCACGGGCGTCGCGTTGCCGAGCTCGAGCTTGACCCGCTTCTTGGGTGCGCGCTCGGCCAGCTTCCAGCCGACCGCTCCCGAGCCGGTGAAGGTGAGCGCCTTGACGCGCTCGTCCTCGATCAAGACGTCACCGATCTCCGAGGCAGGGCCGACGAGGACGTTCAGCCAGCCGGGTGGAAGACCGGCCTCGGTCTCGAGCTCGGCGAGCAGCAGCGCTGAGAGGGGCGTCTGGCTCGCCGGCTTCAGCACGACCGCGCAGCCGGCCGCGAGCGCTGGCGCGAGCTTGTGCGCGACGAGGTTGAGCGGAAAGTTGAAGGGCGAGATCGCGCCGACGACGCCGATCGGCCGCCGCAGCGTGAAGGCGAGCTTGCCCTCGCCGGCCTGCGAGGCGTCCATCGGCACCATCTCGCCGGCAAGCTTGCGGGCCTCGACGGCCGCGAACGTGTAGGTGGACATCGCGCGCCTCGCCTCGACACGTGCGGCCTTCATCGGCTTGCCCGCCTCGTCGGAGATCGTTCGTGCGACCTCGTCGTGGCGGCGGCCGAGGTGGCCGGCGACCCGTACGAGGATCTCGGCGCGCTTGTGTGCCGGCAGCGGCTCGCGCATCGCCTCCTCGGCGGCGTCGATCGCCCGGCGGGTCTCGTCCGCTCCCGCTTTCGTGACGCGGCCCACGGTCTCGCCGGAATAGGGCGAAGCGACGTCGATCCAGTCGCCAGTCTCGATCCACTCGCCGCCGATCAGCAGCTTGCGCTCCAGGGCGGTCACGGCCATGAGGGCTAGTCTAGATCGGCGTGACCTACTGGCTGCTCGTGCGTGGCCGAGGCGAGAAGCCGCTCGATCGTCACGTCGATGCTGCGCGAATCCGGACACAGGGGTCGTCGAAACGGCCGTCCGTCCAAGCCGGCGACCGCGCGATCCTGTACGCGTCCGTCTGGCAGGCGATCTTCGGCGTCGGAGAAATCGTCGGGGAGCCCGAACACGACCCGTCCCGCAGCCGCTGGGCCTGGAGCTACCCGATTCGGCCGGTGACGATCGTCACCGACCTGAACCGCGCGCCGCCGGTCGAAGCGGCAGGCATCTTCCCGCAGAGCCTCTGGCGGCATTCGCATATCCGTCTCACCGAGGAGCAGTTCGAGTCTGCACGGAAGCTGATCGAGGCCGCCGCGAAGTAGGATCGCGCGCCGTGGAGATTCGGAGAGTAGGAGTCGTCGGCCTCGGGACGATGGGGGCCGGCATCGCGCAGGTGAGCGTGCAGGCCGGCTTCGAGACGGTCGGGCGCGAAGTCAGCGACGAGCTCGGCGAACGGGGAAAGGCGACGATCGACCGCTATCTCTCGCGTGGCGTCG
>MNDB01000070.1:0-3428 GCA_001914705.1 Actinobacteria bacterium 13_2_20CM_68_14
CGCCATGCCCCAGAAGCTGATGAGGGAGAGGGTGTAGCTGTAGAGGGGCGTGTTGGTGACGCGAGGGACGATGTAGTAGGTCAGCGCCAGGAGCATCGGCGTCAGCCAGAGGCCGAAGAGGTTGTGGGCGTACCACCAGTTGAGCATCGCGTCGGAGAGGCTGCCGCCAAGGGCTCCCGAGGGCGCTCCCCAGATGTGACCCGGGCGCCAGATGACGTTGCCGATGGCGTAGTCGACAGCGAGCCAGAGCGGGCTTGCGATGAAGAACCAGACGGAGACGTAGATCGGCCGGATCGTCCGGATCGCGACCGTCGCCAGGATGTTGACGATGTTCGCGCACCAGATCACGAGCAGCAAGATGTCGATCGGCCAGATGAACTCGCCGTATTCGCGACCCTGGCTGTGGCCCGTCAGCAGGCCGATGATCCCGAGCAGGTACATCAGATTCCATGCCCAGGCGCAGATGACGCCGAGGCGCTCGCTCCACATCCCGCGCGTACCCACGAGGCGCGGGAGCATGTAGAAGAGCGCGCCGAAATACATCATCGTCAGCCAGGCGAGGATCACGCCGCTCACGTGTGAGGGCCGTACGCGGCTGAACGAAAGCCATGAGTAGTGGCTGAACGCCTCGGGCGTGACGAACTCGGTCGCCAGCACGAGCCCGAAGAGATCGACGACCGTCAGCCAGATGATCGAGGAGAGGATCCAGTGCTTGGCCGCCGAGTCGGGGAACGGCGAGCGCCCCATCGCCCTCGCTCCGCCCGTGAGAGGCGCCGGCGCCTCCCCAGGCGTCGTCGGCTCGAGGATGCGATCGCGCCCGACGGTCTCCCCCATGCGCTCCGGAAGTTACGAAGCCGTTCCGCTCCCGCGCCAGCCGGATGACGAAGTTGTCATTCGCAAGTCATGACATGGTCAGGAACGGGTGCGTTAAGGTCGCGACGGCAGGGAGCAGGTGCGGATTCTCGTCATCGAAGATGAGCCGAGAATCCTGGACTTCGTCTCACGCGGGCTCGAGGCGGAAGGCTTCGCAGTCCTCGGGGCGCGGGACGGCCAGGAGGGGCTACGCGCGGCCGAAGCCGTGCAATGCGACCTCGTCATCCTCGACCTGCTGCTGCCGCGGCTGGACGGCTTGAGCGTTCTCCGAGCGCTCGAGGCGAAGCGCCCGGAGCTGCCGGTCGTGATCGTCTCGGCCCGCGCCGACCTGCCGACGAAGCTGAACGGCTTCGGGCTCGGCGCCTGCGACTACCTGACGAAGCCGTTCTCGTTCGACGAGCTACTGGCGCGCATTCGCGTCCACCTGCGCCGGCCGGAGGAGCCGGGCAACGGTCATGTCCTACGCGCCGGCGCGCTCGCGCTCGACCTCGCGCGCCGCCAGGCGCACCTCGGCGACCGGATGGTCGATCTCTCCGACCGCGAGTTCAAGCTCCTGCACAGCCTGCTCGAATGCGCCGGCGAAGTCGTCAGCCGCGAGCGGCTGCTCTCTGAGGTCTGGGGTTACCACTTCGATCCGCGCTCGAACGTCGTCGACGTCTGCATCCGCCGGCTACGGAAGAAGCTCGGTCCCGGATCCCCGATCGAAACCGTCCGCCATGCCGGCTACCGCCTGGTTGAGGCGTAGAGCCGTCGAGCTCGGCTGGTTCGCGTTCGCGCTCGCGAACCTGCTCGCGATGGTGCGCTGGGAACGGTGGGAGACGGTCCCGTTTCACTTCATCTGGGTCAGCCTGACGCTCGTCTACGGCTTCCGGGTCTGGCGGTCGGCCGCGACGGCGCTGACACTCGGATTCGTGATCGTCTCGACCGGCGTGTTGATCTTGATCGACATCTCCCGCGGCACTCAGGAGTGGGGCGAACTGACGGAGGTGCCGCTCATGTCCGCCATGTTCATGGCGATGGTGTGGCACGCCCGGCGGCGCCAGGACGCGCTCGGGATCGCCGAGAAACATGCGGACCAGCTCGAGTCGACGCTCGAGCGGGAGGAGCAATTCCTCCACGATGCCTCGCACGAGCTGCGGACGCCGGTGACGATCGCGCGCGGACATCTCGAGGTGCTGGAACGCTCGAACGGCCGGGACTTCCAGGAGATCGACGTCGCGCTCGACGAGCTCTCCCGGATGGAGCGCATCCTCGACCGCCTGCTTTTGCTCGCGCGCGCCGACCAGGCGGACTTCCTCGAGCTCGAGCAGGTCGAACTGGATCACTTTCTCGAAGACGTCTTCATGCGCTGGTCGGAGATCGCCCCTCGCAGCTGGCGGCTCGGAGCGCTTGCTCACGGGACGCTGCGCGCCGATCCGGAGCAGCTCCGGATCGCGCTCGATGCATTGCTCGAGAACGCCGTCAAATACAGCGAGCCTGAAGGCCGGATCGAGCTCTCGAGCCGTGCGACCGGTGGCAAGGTCGTGATCGAGGTCGACGACGAAGGCATCGGCGTACCGGACGAGGCATTGACGCGGATCTTCGAGCGGTTCGCTCGCTCCGATCCGGCCCGCACACGCACGGCCGGAGGCGTCGGGCTCGGGCTCGCGATCGTCGACACGATCGTCAAGGCCCACGGAGGACGACCCTTCGTCAGCCGCAAAACACAGGGCTCGGTGTTCGGCATTCAACTGCCGGGCTTCACGCCTGCCTGGCCGTCCGTTCAGTCCGCAGTCGCACGAACTACGGGAGTAGCTCTTAAGTGATTTTTACGGTGCTCTCAGATCGGGTTTAGGGCCACGCGATTGGATGGTCTCGTGAGCGCAATCCGGCGCTCGACGACAAAGGAGCGAGACCATGAACCAGCCTGCAACCAAGATCGAGACCGAGTCGCCCGCCTTCCATCGCGGCATCCACGAGCAGATGGCGATGACGCGCAGCGCCGTCGCAGCAGTGGAGGACAAGGAACTGAGGGACGCGGTCCGCCAACCCCGCTGGGAGCGCCGAGGTTTCTTCGGGCGGCTGCGGCGCCGGCCGGGCTTGAGCGAGGCCGCCTGATCGGCGGCCTCAGGCCTACGTTGTCGCTCTGCGGACCGGACGGGCGGGCGACGTGAAAGTGGAGCCGACGGGGCTCGAACCCGTGGCCTTCGGCATGCCATGCCGACGCTCTCCCAACTGAGCTACGGCCCCTTCTTGCTGTCGAAGTCTAGCGGCGAAGTCAAAATCGTCGGCCCAATTCACGCCGAACTTTTGGTTGTTGTTCGTGCCGCTTAAACGAAGATGAACCTGTGTCCGACCCGCAAACTCCCTGTAAGGCAGGAAGAAGCAGCGGTCGATCTCCTCGCAATAGGCGGCATATGCATCAATCTCGCCTTCGACGTAGATTCGTCGCAGCAGACCGTCCCGGTTTCGCCTTGTTGAGTAGCACCGAACGACAACGACCTCGCCTTGGCGGGGCGCCCACTTGCATTGGACGCGATTCAAGCTCCCGCAAACGTCGAGAATGAGGTCGTAAC
>MNDB01000070.1:3546-11413 GCA_001914705.1 Actinobacteria bacterium 13_2_20CM_68_14
GACTACGCCGTGGCGGACGCGGCCTCGACGGACACCAAGGGAACGTCGCCCCACAGATCCTCGAGCCGGTAGTAATCCCGCGCCTCCGGTGTGAAGACGTGGAGCACCGTGTCGAGGTAGTCGCCGATGATCCAGCTGCCCTCGCTCGCGCCTTCGACGCGTCGAGGAAGGATGCGGCCTTCGTGCTTCAGCCGCTCGTGCACCTCGTCCCAGATCGCCTTCGTCTGGCGCGCGTTGCGGCCCGTGCAGATGACGAAGAAGTCCGTGTAGCTGCACGCCGGGCGCATGTCCAGAATCACGACGTCCTCCGCCAGCTTCTCCCGGGCGAGAGCGGCGATGCGGCGGGCTTGTTCGATAGGCGTCAGGGTTAGATCGGATCCGTTGTTCGGCGGTCTCAGTCTAGCCACGGTTTCGGTAGAGGCCACGTTCCTCGATTAGAAGGGCTACATCGGACGGCACTAGATCGTCGACCGGCTTCCCGCGCTCTATCCGGTCGCGAACCACGCTCGACGAGATCGGCGGCGAGGCTAGCTCGAAGGAGATCACCCGGTCGCCATAGCGCTCGAGATCGGGCGGCGGGTAGCCAGACCGCGTCCCGACCGCGAGCCTGACCCAGCGCAGGATCTCGTCCGGTTCCTTCCAGAGAGGAAAGGCCGCTCCCTCGTCCGCGCCGACGACGAAGACCGCGTCGCCGAAGCGCCCTCCTCTCACCGCGTCGACCGTGTACGGGTTCTCGTCGCGCTCGACGCGAGCGCGAGACACACCGGCGAACGCGGCCTCGGCGAGCGCCAGCCGCGTCTCGGCGTCCTCGACGCAAGGACGGTGCGCCGGGTTGGCGACGAGCAGAACGACGAGCTCGTCGAGATCGATCTCCGCAAGGGCGGCCTCCGCGAGCGCGACATGGCCGTTGTGCGGCGGGTCGAAGGTGCCGCCGAGGATGCCTTTCACTGAAACTCCAGGACGTCTTCGCCGACCTCGACCTCGTCGCCGGTCTTCGCGCCGGCGGCTCGAAGCGCTTCCTCGAGCTCTTCGCCCTCCGGAACGCGGCCGGTGACGCGGAAGCCGCGCTCGGTGCGGAGGATCTTGAAGGGACGCACGCGCGGTACCGGCCGGTAGACGAGGAAATCGGCGAGCCCGTCGGCCTCACTGGGAAGCTCCTCCGGCTCCGGAACCAGCTCGAACAGCGCGCGCCTGAACTCCTCGATCCCGGCGCCCGTCGCACACGAGACAAGAAAGACGCGCTGGATCCGCTCGTCCTCGAGCTCGAAAGGAGGGAGCTCGTGCAACAGGTCGACCTTGTTCAGGACAATCACCTGTAGCCGCGTCTCGAGGCCGGCGCCGTACTCGGCCAGCTCGCGATCGATCGTCCGGAACTGCTCCGCTGGATCGCCTGCCGCGGCGTCGATCACGTGCACCAGCAGCCGAGCTCGCTCCAGGTGCGCGAGGAACTCGTGGCCGAGGCCGACGCCCTCGCTGGCGCCCTCGATCAACCCCGGGACGTCCGCGACGGTGAGCTGCCGCCCGTCCGGGGCGTCCACCGTGCCGAGCACCGGCTCGAGGGTCGTGAACGGGTAATCCGCGACCTTCGGCTTCGCGTTCGAGATCCGGGTCAGAAGCGACGACTTGCCGGCGTTCGGCAGCCCCACGAGCGCGGCGTCGGCGAGCAGCTTCAGCCGCAGATCAAACTCGGCCTCGTCGCCCGGTGTGCCGATCTCCGCGAAGCGCGGCGTCTGGCGCGTGGGGGTCGCGAACTGACGGTTGCCACGACCGCCGGAGCCGCCGCGGCCCAGTACGGCCTGAGCGCCGGCGTGCACAAGATCGACGACGAGGTTTCCGTCGGCGTCGAAGACCTGCGTGCCGACCGGGACCGGGAGCTCGACGCGCTCGCCGTCGGCGCCGTGCTTGCCGGAGCCGCCGCCGTGGCCGCCGCGGCCGCCCTTGAACGAGCGCTCGCGGCGAAAGCGCGAGAGGTCTCGCAGATCCGGGTCGGCGACGAGCACGACGTCGCCGCCGCGGCCGCCGTCACCGCCGTCGGGGCCGCCTTTCGGGACGTACTTCTCGCGCCGGAAGCTCAGCGCGCCGTCACCGCCGCGCCCCGCCTGCACGTGAATGCGGGCGCGGTCGCTGAACATCGGCTCTATTCGGTTACAGACACGGTCCGGCGCTCGCCGCTCTTGCGAAAAGCGAGCTTGCCGTCCCGCTTGGCGAAGATCGTGTCGTCCTTGCCGATACCGGTGCCGGGGCCCGGGCGGAAGCGCGTACCGCGCTGGCGGACGATGATCATTCCTGCCTTCACGGCCTGCCCATCGAACAGCTTGACGCCGAGGCGCTGTGCGTTCGAGTCGCGGCCGTTGCGGGAGGAGCCAAGACCTTTCTTGTGAGCCATTACTTCTTCTCCGTTGGCTTGGTTCTGGTGGCGGGTTTCCGGGCGGGGGCCTTGCGAGTAGCGGGTTTCTTCGCCGCGGCCGCCCTGGGCTTCGACGCTGCCCTCGGCTTTGCGGCCGGCTTCGGCTTCGCCTCGGCCTTGGGCTCTTCCTTCTCTGCCGCATTCGAGCGAGTAGCGCCGATCGACTGGATCTCGATCTCCGAGAGCTTGGCGCGGAAGCCCGTGTGCCTGCGGTAGCCCTTCTTGGCCTTGTACTTGCCGATCCGGATCTTCGGTCCGAGCGGCGAGCCCACGACCTTCGCCGTCACCTGGATACGCGGCGACAGGTTCGGCTTGCCGTTGCCGCCGGTGAACAGGACGTCCGGATGGAACGTCTTGCCCTCGTCGGTCGGCAGCCTGTTGACGAGCAGCCGGTCCCCTTCGCTGACGCGGTACTGCTTGCCGCCCAGTGAGATGATCGCGTAGTCAGCCATAGAAACGCGGGCCTTTCGCCCGCGAGCAGCGCAGTTTAGCTAGCGGCCGTCGACCTCGTCGATCCATTCCGACATCGGCACGTACTCGTCCGAGGTGGGCTCAGGCCCCGGCTCGTCCGCACTGGCGCCTCTCTCTTCGCCCCCGTTCGCGCTCGCGGCGACCGGCTTCTTGCGCCGGTTGCGGCCGCCTCGGCTGCCGCGCCTGGTCTTCTTGCGTGGCTTCGGCGCCTCGCCGTCTTCGGCTTGCGCGTCGCCGTTCACCGAGGCCGGCTCGGTCTCGACCGGCTCCGCGGTTTCCTCGCCGAGGGTCGGCTCGGGGACGTGGATCTTCGGGGCGGGTACGGCGACGTCGCCGTCCTCTGCAGCAGCAGCCTCGGTCACCGGCTTCTTCTTGCGGCCGCGGCCGCCGCGCGAGCCGCGCCTCGTCTTCTTCTTCGGCTTCGGCTCCTCCTCAGCGGCGTCGGCCGTTACCGGCACGTCCTCCTCGGCAGCCGGCTCCTCGGCGGGGGCATCAACCTCCTCGACTTCGAGCGTGGCCTTCGGCCGTGATCGGCTCGGCCTCGGGCTTCTCCTTCGAGACGAGCGTCGCGTAGGCGGTACCGTCGACGAACCGCTCGATCCGGACCCGCACGGTCTTGCCGATCATTCCCGCCGCGTCGCCGACGCTGACGGTGTAGCCGTCGCGCGATCCCACCCCGGCGCGGAGATCGTGCTTGCCGACTTCGACGAGCTTGACCTGCACCTCGGACCCTTCGGCGACCGGGATCTCACCCTGGAGCTTCTCCAGAGTGCCCTGGTCGAGGACTTCGAAGAAGTCGTGCGGAACGCCTTCCCGCGGCTCGAGCACGAAGCGGCGCTTCGCGTGCGCCTCGATCTCGGTCAGACGGGTCGCACCCGAGCCGATCAGCACGCCGGCGACGTGATCGTTGACCGCGACCTTGAACGCCTTGTGGCGCGAGGCCGAGGCCAGCGCGCGCAGCTTCCGCTCGACGTCGATCGCCATCGACGCATCCGAGACGACAATCCCGTCGCCCTCGCAGACCGGGCACTTCCGGGTCAGGATCTCGCGTGGCCCGTCCGTGACGTTCTGCCGGGTCATCTCGACGAGGCCGAGCGGCGCGCGCGCAGCTTCCGCTCGACGTCGATCGCCATCGACGCATCCGAGACGACAATCCCGTCGCCCTCGCAGACCGGGCACTTCCGGGTCAGGATCTCGCGTGGCCCGTCCGTGACGTTCTGCCGGGTCATCTCGACGAGGCCGAGCGGCGAAATCTCGACGACGTAGGTCTTCGTCCGGTCGCGCTCGAGCTCGTTCTTCAGCGCTCCCTCGACGGTGGCGCGGTTCTTCGGATTCGCCATGTCGATGAAGTCGATGACGATGATTCCGCCGATGTCGCGGAGCCGGAGCTGGCGGACGACCTCCTTGACCGCCTCGAGGTTGTTCTTCGTGATCGTGTCCTCCAGCCGGGCGCCGGAGCCCTTGCCGCGCGAGCCGACGAACCGGCCCGTGTTGACGTCGATGACCGTGAAGGCCTCGGCGTAGTCGAAGACGAGGTAGCCGCCTGAGGGCAGATCGACCCGGCGAGAGAGCGTCGAGCGGATCTCGGCGTCGACGCCGTAGGCGTCCATCAGCGGCGTCTTCTCGCGGTGGCGGAAGACGCGCTCGGCCATGTGCGGCGAGGTCGCTTCTCGAAGTCGCCGGTGAAGAGATCGCGGACGACGCGGAGCGGCAGCTCGGCCTCCTGGTAGAGGAGCGCGGGCGCCTTCGCGCTCTTCGCCCCGGTCTCGATTTCCTTCCAGAGCCGCTGTAGGAAGATAAGGTCGCGCTCGATGTCCTCGGCGGACGCGCCCTCGGCGGCCGTGCGAACGATGACGCCGCCCTTCTTGACGTCAAGTGCCTTGACGATGTCGCGGAGGCGGATCCGCTCGTCGTCCTCGAGCCGGCGTGAGACGCCCAGGCCCTCGCCACTGGGGACGTAGACGACGAAGCGGCCCGGGAGCGAGATCTCCGTTGTCAGGCGCGCCCCCTTCGACTTCATCGGATCCTTGACCGCCTGGACGAGGACGTCCTGGCCGCGGCTGATCAGGTCCTGGATCTTCTTGCCGTGCCGCCGGCCCTCGAGCTCGGGGACGACGATCTCGTCCACGTAGAGGAAGCCGTTCTTTTCGAGACCGATCTCGACGAAGGCCGCCTCCATGCCCGGGAGGACGTTGTCGACGACACCCTTGTAGACGTTGCCCGCAATCGAGCGGCGCTCAGGCCGCTCGAGGTAGACCTCGGCGACCTTGTCGTCCTCGAGTACGGCGACCCGCTGCTCGCCGACGTCGACGGAGACGAGGAGCTCGCGCTTCGCGGCCGGCAGCGGCGCCCGGCGCGGCGGGGTTCGGCGCCGCTGGGTGCTACTGCGACTGGAGCGCTGGGCAGGCTTGCGCTCGGGACGGCTCTGTTGCTTCTTGGCCGGGTCGGCCTTGGTCTCGGCCGTCGCAGCCGGTTCCGTCTTCTTCTTGCGGCCGCGGCCGCCGCGGCTACCGCGTCGGCGCTTCGGCTTGGGTTGTTCGCCCGCCGCTGGCGGGTCGGGCGTTGGGGTGGTTACTGGTTCAGGCTGGGGAGCACCCTGTGCGGGCGCATCTTTCTGGCGCTTCTTGCGCCGGAAGAACTGCAGCAAAAGAAATCTCCTTCTCGTGCGCGCGCGCTGGCGTCACCCGGGATCGGGCGGAGCGCGCGCTGCGGATATGTGTGAAAAAGCCGTGCCATAGGCGTAACTGCAGCGTAGCAGCGGCAATCTACGACACGATTTCTCGCGAGCTCGGTCAACTCCCGGGGCCGGGTTTGGACGGCGTCTAGGCCGCCGCCGCCGGCCGCAAACGTGCCATTCGCGCCCTGACGGCGCGTAGCCGCTGCGACAAGCGGGCCCACGCCCAGGGCTCGACTTCCTGGTAGCGCACCTCCGATTGCGAGCGGGTGGCTTCCAGGTACTCGAACCAGGCGTCCGCCTCCTCGATCAGCAGCAGTTCTTCGGCTTCGTTCGTGGCGGCCATGCGTCCACCTCCGGGTCGATTTCGCAAGCGTAGGACCCGAACCGGACGGAGCTGCTCAGGGGGCGCCTGCGGTGAGCGTTTCCCGCGCACACGGGCGTCGCTTGCGATACCCGCTGGAGGTCGTGGCGGCTGTGCCGCCGCGACCGTCTAAACCCGTTTTGTGCGTCGCTACCGACGCCGTCGCGCCCCGGCGCCTCGAACGTAGATCGCTTCGAGAACGCCGATCGCGAGCAGGTTGGCGATCATCGCCGAACCGCCAACACTGACGAACGGGAGCGGGATGCCGGTGATCGGAGCAATCCCGATCGTCATGCCGACGTTGATGAAGATTTGGAACAACAGGGCGACCACGATTCCCCCCGCCGCGATCGCGGAGAAGGCGTCGCGGGCGCCGGCCATCACCTTCAGGCCCCGCCAGATCACGAGCAGGTAGAGCAACAGCAAGACCGAGACGCCGACGAAGCCGCGCTGCTCGGCGACCGAGGCGAAGACGAAGTCGGTCGCGTGCTCGGGCAGGAAGTTGAGGTTCGTCTGGGTCGCGCCTTTGACGCCGCGGCCCGTCGCGCCGCCCGCGCCGACCGCGTTGATCGACTGGGTGACGTTGTAGGTAGCGCCGCGCGGATCGTCGTTGCGGTGCATGAAGCCGACGACGCGCTGCTGCTGGTAGTCCTTCAGCACCGGGTGACCGGCCGCCGGCAGGATCCAGAGGACGAGCAGGGCCCCAACGAGCGTCGCGCCCCCGAGGATGGCCAGATGCGTCCAGCGCGTCCCTGCAAGGAAGAGCACGCCGGCGAGAGCGGCCGCATAGACCATGGCGGTTCCGAGGGCCGGCTGGATGAAGACGAGAAAGATCGGTCCGGCCGCGAAGCCGATCGCCGAGAGCACGGTCTTGCTGTCGCCGATCCGCTTCGCCCGGTCGGCCAGCACGCCCGCGAGGAAGAGGACGAGCAGCAACTTCCCAAACTCAGAGGGCTGGAACTTGAAGAAGCCGAGGTCGAGCCAGCGCTTCGAGCCGCGCGTGACCGCGCCGGCGAGGAGAACGACCACCATCAGCCCGAGCGTCCCGACGTAGATCTGCTTGCGGTAGCGCCGGTAGTACTCGGGATCGACGAAGACGGCGACGACGAGGCCCAACAGCCCGAGAGCCGCGTAGACGCCCTGGCGGACGACGTAGTAGTTCGCGTTGCCGCTGACGTCGTGCCGGGTGATGCCCGCGATCGCCCAGAGCCCGTATCCCACGAGCGCGCCCGTGGCTGCGAGCAGGACCCAGTCGAGGCGCCGGACGACCGACGCGGCTGCGACTGCCTCTTCGCGCCGGCTTCGGAGGCCGCGCGTCCTGGTATCGACGGCCTCAATCACTCTTCGTCGGCACCCCGACCTGGGTTGGATGCATCTTGAAGTAGGCCTCGAAGACCTTGAGTGCTGCGGGCGCCGCGGCGGTTCCGCCGTGACCGCCGTTCTCGATCAGGGCGCAAACGGTGATCGTCGGCGCATCGGCGGGCGCGTAGCCGCACCACCAGGACTGATCGAGTTTCCCGGTGAAGCCGGGGATGCTCGCGCTCTTCTCGGCCGTCCCGGTCTTGCCGGCGATCGGAACCGGGAAGGTGCCGAAAACGGCCGTCGAGGTCCCGCTGGGGCCGTGGGTCGCTTGCAGCAGGCCCTGGCGCACGACGTCGAGGTAGAGCGGGTCGAGCTTGACGATCGGCGCCGGCGGCGGGGCGAAGCTGTGCAGGACGCGGCCCGGCGCCTGCCTGTTGCTGACCTCCTCGACATCGGCGGCGATGTGCGGCTGCACCAGCCGGCCGCCGTTTGCGATCAGCGCATAGAAGCGCGCCATCTGGAGCGGCGTCACCAGCAGGTCCTTCTGACCGATCGCAAGCTGGATCGAATCTCCAGGCTTCCAGAGGCGGTCGACCTGCCATTGCTTCGGGTCGGTCTTCGGCGTGTACGTCGCTCTGCGCCACTCCGG
>MNDB01000027.1:0-4649 GCA_001914705.1 Actinobacteria bacterium 13_2_20CM_68_14
GGCGACGTGACGTTCTTCCTGACCGGCACGGACGAAAACGCCTCGAAGAACGTGCGTGCGGCCGAGGAGGCCGGCGTCGACCCGAAGACGTTCGTCGACGGGCTCGTCGAGGGCCACTGGCGACCGCTGCCCGCCCGGGTCGGCGCCTCTCCCGACTTCTTCATACGCACGACCGATGAGGGCCACCATCGGTTCGTCCAGGAGTTCGTCCAGCGGATCTACGACAACGGGCACATCTACGAGGACAACTACGCCGGCCTGTACTGCGTCAGCTGTGAGGAGTTCAAGACCGAGGATCAGCTCACGCCGGACGGGTTGTGCCAGGAGCACGGCACCAAGCCCGAGTGGATCGAGGAGCGGAACTGGTTCTTCCGGCTGTCGGCGTTCCAGGAGCAGCTACTCCGCCTCTACGACGAGCAGCCTGACTTCGTGGTTCCGGACTTCCGCTACAACGAGGCGCGCAGCTTCATCGAGGGCGGCCTCCGGGACTTCAGCCTCAGCCGCGCCGGCCAGCCCTGGGGCGTGCCGGTGCCGTGGGACCCCGAGCAGGTGGTGTACGTCTGGGTCGACGCGCTGATCAACTACCTGAGCGCGCTCACCTACGCGCGGCCAGGCGAGGACCTGCGCGCGGAGTTCTGGCCCGTCGCACACCACCTGATCGGCAAGGACATCCTCCGTTTCCACTGCGTCTTCTGGCCGGCGCTCCTACTCGCGGCCGGCTACGACGTGCCGAAGCAGATCTTCGTCCACGGCTGGCTGCTGTTTGGTGACCGGAAGATCTCGAAATCGAGCGGCAACGTGATCGAGCCGCTCGAGCTGACCGAGATCTACGGCATCGACGCGCTCCGTTTTTACACCGCGCGTGTGACGCGTTTCGGCCAGGACGGGAACGCCTCCGCCGACGATTTGCACGAGCGCTACGAGCGCGAGCTCGGCAACGACCTCGGCAACCTGCTCTCGCGCACGACGGCGATGATCGCCCGCTACCGCGAGGGCCGAATCGTGCCGGCGCCGTGGGAATCGCCTTTCCGGGCCGAGCTCGCAGCGCTCGCGCGCGAGGTTCCCGAGCGGCTGGACAAGTACGACCTGTCCGGGGCGCTGGAGGCGATCTGGATCGTCATCCGCTCGCTCAACCGCTACGTCGAGGAGCGCGCTCCCTGGCAGCTCGCGAAAGACACAACCAAGTCGGAGGAGCTCGATCGGACCCTCTATGACCTCGCGGACGGCCTTCGCGCGGTCGCGATTGCGCTCGCTGCCTACCTGCCGGAGACTTCGCCGAGGATCCTCAGCGCCCTCGGCCAGCCGGAAGACCTCGCGTGGGAAGGCGTCGCCTACGGCTGGACGGTGGCGGCGGAGGGGATCGAGCCTGCGGAGCCGCTGTTCCCGCGGGTCGAGCTCGAGACCGCCGTCGCGTGATCGACACCCACGCGCACCTCGACGGGTGCGAGGAGCCGCCGGAGGCGCTGCTCGCCCGCGCCCGTGAGGCCGGCGTGGAGCGCGTGATTACGGTCGGCTCGGGCATCGATTCGTGCCGGGCTGCGCTCGCGATTGCCGAAGGCGAGCGCGGGGTTTTCGCCGCGCTCGGAATCCATCCGCATCAGGCAGGTGGGCCGGAGGCGGAGCGGCTGGCCGAGCTGGCGGAGCTCCTCGGGCACGAGCGCGCCGTGGCCGTGGGCGAGACCGGCCTCGACTTCTACCGCGACTGGGCGCCGCCCGACCGCCAGCGGAGCCTGTTCGCGGCTCAGCTCGAGCTTGCCGGCGAGGTCGGCAAGCCGGTCGTGATCCACAACCGAGACGCCGATTCGGAGACCGCGGCCGGGCTCGCAGGCTTCGATGGAACGGTCATCCTCCATTGCTTTTCTTCTCCGGGACTCCTCGATGTAGCGCTCGAGCGCGGCTACTACCTCTCCTTCGCCGGCAATGTCACCTACCCGAGCGCCGAGGAGCTGCGCGAGGCGGCTAGACGCGTGCCCGCCGAACGCATCCTGGCCGAAACGGACAGCCCCTACCTGGCGCCGGTGCCTCGCCGGGGGCGGGCCAACGAGCCCGCGAACATCGTCCACACGGTGGCGGCTCTCGCACAGACCCGCGGCGAGGACGCGGCAGAGCTCGCCGCCCGGATCGACGCCAACGCGACCGCCGCCTTCTCGCTGCCCGTGGCCTCTCCGGCTCCGTGAGCACGAGGGCGAAGAAGCAACTCGGCCAGCACTTCCTCGCCGACGAGAACATTCTCGGCGTGATCGGCCGGCTGGCGGAGCTCGACGAGACGGATGTCGTGCTCGAGATCGGTCCCGGCCGCGGCGTTCTCACCAACTACCTCGCCGAGCGTGTCTCGCAGGTGCACGCGATCGAGCTCGACCGCTCCCTCGAGCCGGGGCTTCACGACGCGCTTGCCGGGCGTACGAACGTTGGGCTGCAGTTCGGCGACGCGCTGACGTTCGATCTGGCCGCGCTCGAGCCGGCTCCGACGAAGCTCGTCGCCAACCTCCCGTACAACGTCGCGACGCCGCTCGTCGCCGAGAGTCTCGACGGCCTGCCGAGCGTCGAGCTCTGGTGCGTGATGGTGCAGCGCGAGGTCGCGGACCGTTTCTTCGCCGAGCCCGAGACGAAGGCCTACGGGGCGGTCTCGGTACTGGTTCAGCTGGCCGCCGAGCGCACCGGTTTTCATCCGGTTTCGCGGAACGTGTTCCGGCCGCGGCCGAACGTCGACTCCGCGCTGGTCGCGTTTCGCCGGCGCGGGGCGCTGCCCGCCGACTATGCGCGTCTCAAGGCCGTCGTCGGAGCCGCGTTCGCGCACCGACGGAAGCAGCTGCCGAACTCGCTCGAGCTGGCCGGGCTCGCCTCGCGCGAGCAGGCGGCCGCGGCGCTCGTGCAGATCGGCCGCGAGCCTGCAACGCGCGCCGAGGCGCTCGCGCCCGAGGAGTTCGTGGCGCTGGCACACGCACTCGAATGACGCGCGCGCCCGCGACCGCGAAGCTGAACCTGGCGCTCGTCGTGGGGCGTGCGCACGACGGCAGGCACGAGTTGACGACGGTCTACCAGCGTCTCGACCTCGTCGACCGGGTCGCGGTCGCCCCGGCGCCGCGCCTCCGTGTTAGCGGCTTTCCCGAGGACACGCTCGTTCGCAACGCGCTCGAAGGGCTGGCGGCAGCCGCAGGCGTTCCGCCCCGCTGGGAGGCGCGGCTGACGAAGCGGATTCCGGTCGCAGCAGGCCTCGGGGGCGGCAGCTCCGATGCCGCGACCGCCCTCCGCCTTGCGAACGAGACTCTCGACGAGCCGCTGGTGGCCGAGGAGCTGCGCGCGCTTGCGGCGAAGCTCGGGGCCGACGTGCCGTTCTTCCTCACCCAGGGACCCCAGCTCGGCGAGGGCGACGGCACGGCGCTGACGCCGCTCGATCTTCCCCAGGACTATTGGGTCGTCCTCGTGCTTCCAGGCGGCGCAAGCAAGCAATCGAGCGGCGCGGTCTACGCCGAGTTCGACCAACGCGAGGGCCCCAAGGGCTATCGCACCCGGCGCGCCGCGCTCAAACGCGCCCTCCGGGAGGCGAAACGGGCGCGTGATCTTGCCCGGCTGCCCACGAACGACCTTGCGAGCTCGCCGCTGGCCGCCGATTTGTTGGCTGAGGGAGCTTTCAGGGCCGACGTAACCGGTGCGGGCCCGGTCGTCTACGGCCTCTTCCAGCACCTCGAGGCCGCCCGCGCGGCCCGAGCCGCTTTCAAAGGCCGCGGCCGCACCTGGCTGACCGCACCGGCTTGGTACGGTTGAGCGCGATGGAGTACGGCAGGTCGATCGGCAGCGGACCGGCGGTCGAGCATCGCTCGAGCCGCCTGGGTCGCTGGCTGCGCGCCCGCCGAATCCGGATCGCCTTTTGGATCGCCGTTGCCGAAGGCATCCTGGTCGTCTTCCATGCGATCTCGTGGTGGCTCGCAGTTGGGGTTGCAGCGCTCGTCGTCGTCGGCTGGTTCAGCCTCGCTCATCGGGTTCGCTCCGACACCACGCGACAGGCCTGGTGGATCGCTGCCGTTTCGCAGGCGCTCGTGGTGCTCGTCCCGATCTTTGTGCTCATCGTCGGCACGATGGCGCTGATCCTCGTCGGGGTTCTTGCGGTCGTTGCGCTGGTCTTGCTGTTCAGCTCTCGCGACTAGCGCGACTAGACTCCTCGGGTGAGCGCCAGACGGAAGTTACGCTTCCTGCGGTGGGGCGTAGCCAAGTGGTAAGGCAGCGGGTTTTGGTCCCGCGATCCCAGGTTCGAATCCTGGCGCCCCAGCCATCTCGCTCTTGAGTGACCAAAATCTCGCAGCCGTCGTCATGGCCGGAGGGCTCGGGACGCGAATGCGCTCCGAGACGCCCAAGCATCTCCACCCGCTGCTCGGCAAGCGTCTTGTCGACTGGGTGATCGACGCCGCGCGGGCGCTCGGCCCGGAACCGCTCGTCGTCGTCACCTCGCCCGAAACACAGGACGCGATCGCAGGCGACGGCATCACGGTCGCCGTGCAGCCCGAAGCGCGCGGCACCGGCGATGCGATCGCTGCGGCACGCGGCGCGCTGGACGGCTTCGAGGGCGACGTGCTCGTGCTGTCGGGAGACTCGCCACTGCTGACGCCAGAGCTGCTCGAGGGCCTAATCGCAAAGCACCGGGAAAGCCGGGC
>MNDB01000027.1:4793-12102 GCA_001914705.1 Actinobacteria bacterium 13_2_20CM_68_14
GCTGAAGCCGGACAACGTTCAGGGCGAGCTCTACCTGACGGACACCGTGCGGGCGCTCGCCGAGGCGGGCAAGCCGGTCGCCACGTACAAGTCAGACGACCCGGAGGCGCCGGTCGGTATCAACACCCGCGTCGAGCTCGCCGGGACAGCAGCGGTCCTTCGAGATCGCATCAACGAGCGGCACATGCTCGCCGGCACGACGATCGTCGATCCGCTGTCGACCTGGATCGACCCGCAGGTCGAGCTCGAGCCCGATTCGATCGTCCACCCGTTCACCGTCCTGCGTGGCGGGACCCGCGTGCTCCGCGGCGCCGAGGTCGGCCCACACGTGGTCGCGATCGATGCCGAGATCGGAGAGCGAGCGCTTGTTGGCCCATTCTGTTACCTTCGCCCCGGAACCGTGCTGGAGGCCGGAGCAAAGGCGGGCACGTTCGTCGAACTGAAGAACTCTCGGATCGGAGAAGGGACAAAGGTGCCGCACCTGTCCTACATCGGCGACGCCGAGATCGGCGCGGAGACGAACGTCGGCGCCGGCGGGATCACCGTTAACTATCCGCATGAGCCGG
This sequence comes from Actinobacteria bacterium 13_2_20CM_68_14, assembly GCA_001914705.1. Classification (GTDB taxonomy): domain Bacteria; phylum Actinomycetota; class Thermoleophilia; order Gaiellales; family Gaiellaceae; genus 13-2-20CM-68-14. The sequence goes on from MNDB01000027.1 coordinate 5,360, forward strand.
GTAAGCCCAAGGGGCGGACGAAGATCGGCCGCAACGTCAGGACCGGCGTCCACAATGCGTTCGTTGCACCAATCGAGATCGGCGACGACGCGTGGATCGCGGTCGGTTCCGTCGTAACGGACGACGTTCCGCCAGGCTCGCTCGCGGGCTTCGCGCCGCGCCAGGTGACGAAGGAAGGCTACGTCTACGACAAGCACGGAAGGCCAGCCGATGACTGAGACCGCGACGCTGCCGGGACTGGAGACCGTGGACCCGCCCGTGCCCGAGGGTGAGCCCAAGCGCTGGATCGAGCGCGGCCCGCAAAAGCGGCTGATGCTGTTCTCGGGCAGCTCGAACCGCGAGCTCGCCGAGCGCATCGCCGAGACGCTGGGCGTCGAGCTCGGCGAGGTCCGGCTCAAGACCTTCGCAAACGGCGAGACGTACTGCCGCTACGAGGACTCGATCCGCGGCGCCGACGTCTTCATCGTCCAGTCGGGCAATGCGCCCGTGAACGACCACCTCGTCGAGCTGCTGATCATGATCCAGGCCGCCAAGCTTGCGTCCGCGAAGCGGATCACGGCGGTCGTGCCGTGGTTCCCGTACTCGCGCCAGGACAAGAAGTCGGCACCCCGCGAGCCGATCACGGCCAAGCTCGTCGCCGATGCCCTCGAGGTCGCGGGCGTCGACCGCGTCGTAGCGATGGACCTTCACGCGGGCCAGATCCAGGGTTTCTTCAACGTCCCCGTCGACCACATGACGGCGCTGCAACTCTTCGCCCAGTACTACCGGGATAAGGGGCTGCACGGCGAGGGGATCGTCGCCGTCTCACCCGATCCCGGCCGCGCGAAGATGGCGCGCCGCTTCGGCCAGATGCTCGAAGGGGACCTGGCAATCGGGCAAGATCGCGATCATGAGCGACGACATGATCGTCACCGGCGGCACGTTGATCGCCGGGGCGGAGGCGTTGCTCGGCGCCGGGGCGCTCGAGGTCTACGCCTGCGCGACGCACGGGCTCTTCCCGGGCGACGCGTTCGAGAAGCTCGCCGCGAGCAAGATCACACAAGTCACGGTCACGAACACGGTTCCGGTCGCCCCGATCAAGCGTCCCGACAAGATCGACGTCCTGCCGGTCACGACCCTCCTGGCCGAGACGATCATGAACGTCTTCAGCGACGACTCGGTCTCGGCGATCTTCGCCGGCGAGAACCAGCTCTTTTAGACTCGCCGCATAGCCATGCGGGTTGTGGCCCGCTTGCTAACGAGGCGCTAACGCGCAGGCGATTTCTGGCGGACGAGGCGAGTCAAAGGCAAAGCTACGCTTGCGCCGTTGCTCCGGCTGGCTGCGCTCTTTCTCGCGGCCGTCCTCTTGGTGCCGAGTGCGGCCGGGAGCACGGATCCTTCGCGCGATCTCCTCCCCGATCTCGTAACGCGGAGCCCGGTCAAGATCTTCGTCCAGGTGGGTAAGCACGGGAGACGGGTGGTTCGCTTCTCGAACGAGGTCGTCAACGTCGGAATCGGCCCACTCGAGTTGCGGCCCCGCGTCGGCGACTGCGACCGCAACGGCGACCTCCGCGACGATCGAGCGTCGTACCAGCGCATCTACGGCGACACGGACGGGGACGCGCGCTTCGCCCGGGGTGTCGACGTCCGCTTTCGAACGCGGTCGGCGGGCTGTACACGCTTCCACCCTGTGCACAAGCACTGGCACTTCGAGGCGCTCGCCGAGTACGCGCTCCTCCAGCTTCAAGCTCCCGGCTCGAACGGCCCCTCCGTCGTCGCGGGAAAGAAGGTGAGCTCGTGCGTGCTCGACACGAAACGGCGCCTGCCGAAGGCGCCAGGCTCGCCACGCCGGAAGTTCTACGGAAGCTGCCGGCGCGACTCGGTCGGCGGCATCTCCATCGGGTGGGGCGACCTCTACGGGTCCCGCGTCAGCGGCCAGGAACTCGATATCTCGACGCTCTCCGACGGCGCATACTGCCTCGTCACGCGCGCCGACCCCGAGAACCGCCTCCTAGAGTCGAACGAGCGGAACAATGGACGCACGACGCGCATCGTTCTCCGCGGGGAGACGGTCGACTGGCACCCCTACCAACGTTGCTGACTCTACCTCTGCGCACCGAGCGCCATCACCGGGGCGACGAGCGATTAATTTGGCCTTGGCACTCTCGGCTTCCAGTGGGACACTTGGGTATCAATGAGGCTCTTAGTATTGGCCCTGATCCTCCCGGCCGCAATCGTGCTTGGAATCGCGGCCTTCGAGACGCGGATTTTTTATCCGCCGCCCTCGAACGCGCCGGCAGCGGGAATCGTTTGGCACGGCCACACCTTTGCGGCGCGCGATGATTTCGCTCGCTGGCTTCGATCACGGGGTGTCCGTTACACGGTCTGGGCCGGCCGCCATCAGGCGTTTCTCCGCTCCAGACGCCGTACCAGAGCGCAGTACGCAGCCGGTTCCGAGCGAGTCGGCCAGAAGGGTTTCGACGGGAACGTCGGACGCCTAGGCGTCGGCCTCGCCGCCTTTGCCGGCTTAGGGCTCGTTGCCGTCTTCCTGCGCCGTCGTCGGCCGGGCGGCCTTGGGTCGACGAGACAGTCTTTCCGGCTCGCGGCCGATCGAGCCGCTCCGGTGGCGCGGAGAGGAACTGGAATGATGCTGCGCCGGGTCAAAGCAACGGCTGTGCTCTCTTCGAACACGGCCGAATCCCTGGCAAAGACTATTTCCCGTGAAGGCACCGAATTCGCCCGGTCTTTCGCTCATCGAGCCGCACCGGCGGCAAAGCGAGGAGCCGGACTGGTACGGAGCTTGGCCACTTCGGCCGCTCTCGTATCTTCGAGCCTGGCTGCCTCGTCGGCCAGGACGATTTCCCGCCGACGCGGCGAGTACACGTGGTATCTCGCGTCGGCGCTACTCGCGGCCGGCATCGGCGTCGTGGCGACGGTGTGGCTGAACGGAGGTTGACCGTTTTTTCGCACGCCGTGACAGTGAGTAGCTTCGCCCCCGGCGCGAACCAGCTCCTTTAAGCGCCACCCAGGTCTTCGATGCGGTCGGCAAGCAGGTGAAACGACCGCTGCGCCGCCACGACTAGGCCCATCAGCAGCTGATTCATCTCGTCCACCGGTGGTGCGACCCCGGACCCGGCCGCCCCCTGCGCTTTCGCGTAGGCCGGCAGAGACTTCACTTCGCGTCGAAAGATCTCGTCGATTTCGTCACCTAGTGCCATTGCCATCTCCTGTTCCGAGTTTGTCGGCAACAGTAGAGGCCATCGGCGACGAAGGAGGCCGCGGGCGGCGCGGCCTCTCCGCCGATTCCCGGGCCCGGTATCCCTCGGCCGAGCGCCCGAGCGGCGCTCGCTACACTTCGCCGCCGTGGCCGGCGAGCGAGTGAAACTGTCCGCGCGCGAGCGGGAGGGCCGGGGAACCGGTGACGCGCGGCGCCTGCGACGTGAAGGAATGATCCCCGGCGTCCTCTACGGGCGCGGGAAATCGCCACATGCAATCTGCGTCGAGGAACGTGAGCTGCGGCGCGTGCTGACCGGCGATCACGGGCTGCACGCGATCCTCGACGTCACCCTGGACCAGCAAAAGACGACGCACGCCTCGATTCTCAAGGACTACCAGGTGCATCCGGTCCGCGGCTACGTCACCCACATCGACCTGCAGGAGGTGCGGCTCGACCAGCCGATCCAGGCGCAGGTCGTGATCGAGCTCGTGGGCGATCCAGAGGGCGTCAAGGAAGGCGGCGTGCTCTCCCAGGTGCAGCGCGAGATCAACGTCGAGGCGCTGCCGCTCGAGATCCCCGAGCGACTGGAGCTCGACGTCAGCGGGATGGCGATCGGGGACACGCTGAGGCTCGCCGACCTGCCCTCGCGCGAGGGCGTGACCTACCTCGACGACGCCGAGGAAACGGTGCTCGCCACGGTCGGCGCACCCACGCAGATCGTCGAGCCCGAGCCCGAGGAAGAGGAGCTCGCAGAGGGCGAGGAGCTGCCCGAGGGCGAGGTGCCGGAGGGCGAGGAGGCACCGGAGGGCGCCGCCGAGGCGCCGGCCGAGCCGGAGGCGGACGCCGCCGGCGAGCAGGGCACGACCGAAGGCTAGGTCGTGCGACTGTTCCGTCGGGGCGACACGGCCTCGACACTCGACCTGCTCGTCGTCGGGCTGGGGAATCCCGGGCGAGAGCACGAGCGCGACCGCCACAACGTCGGTTGGATGGTGGCTGACGAGCTCGCGCGCCGCATGGACGGCCGCTGGCGCGCCAAGTTCTCGGGTCAGCTCGCCGAGGTTCGGCTCGATGCCCTGCGGCTCGCCTTGCTCAAGCCCGAGACCTTTATGAACGACTCCGGGCGCTCCGTTGCCGCTGCGACCCGCTTCTTCAAGGTCGAGCCGGAGTCGCTGCTGGTTGTCCACGACGATGTCGATCTCGAGCCGGGGCGCCTGCAGGCTCGCGCGGGCGGCGGCCTCGCCGGTCACAACGGTTTGCGCTCGCTCGCGCAGGCACTCGGGACGCAGGAGTTCCTGCGGCTGAGGATCGGCGTCGGCCGGCCCGGCCGCGGCGATCCGCGATCGGTCGCCGACTACGTGCTCTCCCCATTCGAGCTCGAGGAGGACGTTGGGGCGCTCGTTTCCCGCGCCGCCGAGGCGGTCGAGACGGTCGCGCGCGAGGGCGTCGAGGCGGCCCAGCAGCGCTTCAACTAGGCGGGCTCACACGGCTACGATTCGAGCGCGGAACCGCGGGTTCCGTCTTTTGCGATGGACCGACCTGTCTTGCACGCATTCGTCGACGAGCTCCTCGAGGACGAGCGGCTCGCAGCCTTCGCCGAGGCGCTGCCGACGCGCGCTCGCGTCTCCGAGCCGGCGCTGCCGCTGCTGCTCGCGTCGCTCCACGAGCGCCTCAATCGGGGTCTCGTTTGCGCGCTGCCCGAGGACGCCGACGCACGGGACGCGGCCGAGGCTGCTGCCTGGTTCCTCGGCGAGGACCGCGTGGCGCTGCTGCCGAGCCGAGGAGTTCACTGGGCATCGGGCCTCGAGCCGCCGCCGCACCTCGTCGGCGAGCGGGCGCGGGCGCTCGACGTGCTCGCTCGCGGCGGGCTCGTCTGCGCCTCCGCGACCGCGCTCGCAGAGGGGATGCCGCCGGCGGGCGAGCGGCCTGAGCCGATCGTGGTCGCCCAGGGGCAGGAGCCGGGAATCGACTTGCTTGCCGAGGGTTTCGCGCTCGCCGGCTACGAACGCGTCGAGCGGGTCGAGGAGCGCGGTCAGTTCGCCGTCCGCGGCGGGCTGGTCGACGTCTTCCCGACCACGGGCAGGGAGCCGCTGCGAATCGAGCTCTTCGGCGACGAGATCGAGTCGATCCGGGCCTTCTCGCCATTCACGCAGCGGGCTTTGCATCCCGTCGAGAACGCGGTCGTCTATCCGGCGGCCGAGCGGCGTCCTGACCTGAGCGAGCCGACCCTGCCCGATGACGACGAGGTCTTGCGGACGGTGCCCGCGGACCTGGTCCCGCCGTTCGCAGGCGCCCCGGACCTCGTCTGGGAGCCCGACGAGGTACGTGCGGTCGCGCTCGAGGAGTTGAACGCCGAGCCGAACCTCGCCGGCTCGACGGAGCTCGATCCGCTCCCCGCCAACCAGCCGTTCTCCTTCGAGGCACAGCGGCCGGCGCTCGCCGCGCGCGGGCTTGCCGAGGCCGAGAACGAGCTCGGCGCGCTCGTGCGCGCAGGGCAGCGGGTCGTCGTCGCCTTCCCGCACCGGGGCGAGGCCCTACGGACGCAGAACCTGCTGCGGCGGATCGAGGCGCGCCTGCTCGAGCCCGGCGAGGCACTGCCCGACGAGGCCGAGCTCGTCTTCGCGGTCGCGCCCGCGCGCCGCGGCTTCGTCTGGCGTGAGCTTGGGCTCGTCCTGCTCGCCGACACGCAGGTCTTCCGTAAGCGTCCGCCCAGAGCTGATGCCCGGCTGGGGCGTGCTCTCCAAAGCTTCGCCGACCTTCGCACGGGCGACTACGTCGTCCACGAGGACCATGGCGTCGGCCGCCTGCAGGCCTTCGAGACGAAGGAGGTCGCCGGCGTCACCCGCGACTACCTGCTGCTCGCCTTCCGGGGCGAGGACCGCCTCTACGTCCCGCACGAGCAGATCGGCAAGGTATCCCGGTACGTCGGGGCGGATTCGCGCTCGCCCGCGCTCTCCAAGCTTGGCGGCAAGGCCTGGCAGAACCTGAAGAGCCGCGCCCGCGCCAGCCTGCGGGAGCTCGCAGGCGAGCTGCTAGCGCTCTACGCCCGCCGCCAGCAGGCCGAGGGTCAGGCTTTCGACCTGCGGAACGAGTGGCTGGAGCGACTCGAGACCGAGTTCCCGTACCGGGAGACCGAGGACCAGCAGCGCGCGATCGAGGCGGTCAAGGAGGACCTCGAGGCGCCGCGGCCGATGGACCGGCTCGTCTGCGGCGACGTGGGCTTCGGCAAGACGGAGGTCGCCGTTCGGGCCGCCTTCGCTGTCGCCGTCAACGGCAAGCAGACGCTGATGCTCGTGCCGACGACCGTGCTCGCCCAGCAGCACTGGAACACTTTCCGCGAGCGTTACCGCGACTTTCCGGTCCGCGTCGAGATGATCTCCCGCTTCCGGTCGCCGGCCGATGTGAAGCGCGTGCTTGCCGACTACGCGGAGGGCAAGGTCGACGTACTGATCGGTACCCACCGGGTGCTCTCGCGCGACGTGATCCCGAAGCAGCTCGGCCTGATCGTCGTCGACGAGGAGCAGCGTTTCGGCGTCGCGCAGAAGGAGCT
>MNDB01000066.1:0-6258 GCA_001914705.1 Actinobacteria bacterium 13_2_20CM_68_14
TTCACGCTGCCGCTGCGCAGGCTGGCGGTCGTCGCAGCGCCCGCGGCCCTTGCTCTCGCGATCGGCGGCGCAGTCGTCCACGGGCTCATTCATTCGGGTGGCAACGGCCGAACGGTGGCCGGAACCTCAGCGGTTCACTCAGGGACCGTCCGTCAAAAACTCAAGCAGGAAGGTGCCGCCGGGGCGCTCGCGCCCCTCCCGGCTCACGCCCGTGTGATCGCTCCGAGCACGCCGAGTCGCCTGCAGCGCTACACCGCCTCCCTGCGCGTGCAAGTCAAGAACCTCAACGCCCTCTCGGATGCAACGAAGCGCGCGATGCGGTTCGCGCGCCTCCTCGGCGGCTACGTCGCCTCGGTTCAGTACAGCGCGCCGAAGAACGGTCGTGGCGGCGCCTCGATCATTGTGCGGGTGCCGGTCGACCGGGTCCAGGACGCGGTTGAGGAGTATTCCGGGCTCGGCACGATTCTCGCTCAGCACGTCTCGATCGTCGACGTGACGAAGGCCGTTCAAGAAGAGGCGAAGGAGATCGCGCGGCTCCAGGCCGACATCGCACGGATCGAGGCCGGGGGCGTGACCCCGGCTGAGCGGGCGCGGTTGAGCGCCGAGAAGGCCCGCCTCGACTACCTGACTAAGTTGAAAGCAGCGACCGTTCGGCGGGCCGAGCTTGCCCGCGTCAAGCTCGTGTTGACGACGAAGCCGAAGCAAGCCGCAGCTTCTACAGGCCGCTTCGACCGGACGATGAGCGACGCGGGCGGAGTACTTCTTCGCGAAGCTGAGATCCTGTTCTATGCGCTGATCGTCGCCGGCCCCCTGCTGCTGCTCGGTGCGGGCGCCGCACTTCTTGCTCGAGCTCAGCGACGACGGTTCGAGCGCCGTCTACTCGAGCCCTCCTAATTCCGAAACGCGATCCAGGCGGGGAGCTTTCCGCGGCGGTCGACGGCCGCGTAGCCGACCTGGTAGGCGACGCCTTTCAGGTGGCCGCTCGTCACGATCAGCATGATCCGCTTCCGTTCGGCTGCGTTGCGGAACATCGTCGAGAGGATCATTCCCTTTCCCGGACGAAACCGCTTACCGGTGACCCGCCTGCCCTTCGGTCCCCCGACGACGAGCGTGACCTGCGGCCGAGGACCGTCTCCGTAGGGCACTGCGATCACCACGCCGCGCGAGGTGGACGGGACGCGGACCGACACGTATTGGGTCGAGAGGCCGTAAACGCTGTGGATCGAACTAGCACGGGGAGTTGTCGACGAGCTCAGTGAGTACGGTCCACCGAGCGGCAGCCCCCGGCGGTACAGGTTGAGCGAGAAGGCCGTGAAGACGTCGTTGAGAGAGCCGACATGGCTGCCCCTGAGTGCGGCGTCGAGCTGAGTGACGCCGAGAGTGGCGGGCTTTCCTTTCCTGTCGGCAGCTTCGAGCAATGCGAAATAGCGCGGCAGGATGCCGGAGTTCAGGTGGGCCAGGTACAGCCACCACCACGCGCCGCCGTAGCAATGTGCGCACTCGAAGCGCTCGTCGTAGAGCGGGAGCCAGGGCTGGCTGCCCTCTGCGGCCCAGACCGGCAACTTTCCGCTGGCGATGTACGAAAACTGAACCACGTGGAAGAGTTCGTGCGCCACCGTGATCGGAAGGCTGCCTAGCGTTTTCTGCCTGGAATCGAGCCGCGGAGAAACCATGACGAACGTTCCGCCCTCGGCTGTTTGGGGGAACGTCAATCCGAAAACGCCGGCTGGCAGATCGTCGATGTAGATGTCCGGTTTGGTGTCCGGTCCGGCGGTATCAGCCAGGGGCAGCTTGAATCCGTGGCGCTCGTAGTAGAGGAGAGCGATGTCCGCAGCCGCGCCAACCTGTTCGACGTAGTCGGGAAAGCCGTCTCCGTCCGCGTCCGCCAGCGGGGGCGCCTGCGGGCCGGAGGTGACGTAGTGGACGATCGCTCGGGCGGTGACGTACGGCGCCGCCTCGGGTGCCGTGTAGGCGAACTCGCCTCCGCTCGTAGGCCTCGGGACGACGATGGGCCCGGCAGCGAAGGCGGAATGGGCGCCGGCGAGGGCGCACGCGCACGCGAGCGCGAGGACGAAGATGCGGGCCACACGCATTCCATCAGAGGTTTCGGCAGACCCACGACGGTCGGACTCACTCGTTCGGGTGACTAGGGACTGTCCCCGGACGGGGACTGTCCCTGAAAGCGGTGGCCACCCTAGGCCGGTTGTAGGGACAGTCCCCCTGCTGGGGGACAGTCCCTACGTGAGCGCGCGCTCTAGCGCAGAACCGGCCGCGAGTACGAGCGCATCCTCGTCGGGCGGAGCGGCGAGCTGGACCGAGGCTGGCAGACCGTCCTCCGCGGGGCCGCAGGGCAGGGCCAGCGCAGGCCAGCCGATCAGGTTTAAGAGGGCGGTCAGCCTGGTCAGCACCATCCGGTTGCCTTCGCCGTACTTCGGAGCCACGCAGGGGAGCGTCGGCGTCAACAGCAAGTCGACGCCCGCGAGCGCCTCCGGCACCTCGTCGCGCAGGCGCTCTCTCAACCGACGGGCGGCCTCGACCTCCCCTTCCGTCAGTTCCATGGCGCCTTCGAGCGAGTTGCGTACGTCGTCGCCGTAGTCCTCGGCCCGCTCCGGGAAGAGCCCCGCGTGGGATTCGAGCGCCTCACGACGAAAGGCTGCGCCCCACTGCTCGCGGTCCGGGACGCCGAGCGCCAGTTCTTGCCGGTTCGGGAACTTCGCGGCCGCCTCTTGGACCCGGGCGCGGACGAGGGGGTCGGCCTCGTCGAGCCAGGCGACGCCGACCAGAAGGTCGTCGAGGTCCACATTCACAGGCTCGAAGTCCGGAACGAGCGCCTCCATCATCCGCGCGCATTCGGAAACGTCTCGTGCCATAGGCCCGGCGTGGTCGAAGCTCGGCGCGAGCGGGAAGCAGCCGTCGATCGGCACAAGCCCGAAGCTCGGCTTGAAGCCGACGACCCCGCAGCAGGCTGCCGGAATCCGGATCGAGCCGGCCGAGTCCGAGCCGAGCGCCGCGTCAGCCAGCCCCGCGGCAAGCGCCGCAGCAGAGCCGCCGCTGGAGCCCCCGGCGCTCCTCCCTTCGGCGAGCGGGTTGGGGACGCTGCCGTAGTGCGGATTCTCCGACGTGACGCCGTAGGCGAACTCGTGCAGGTTGGCCTTGCCGACGTTCGCATAGCCGGCGGCCTCGAGCAGGAGCACCGATTCGGCCGTCCGCGCCGGGACGTGGTCGGCGAAGATCGCCGACCCGTAGGTCGTCCTCAGCCCGGCGGTGTCGAACAGGTCCTTGACGGCCAGGCGAGTCCCAGGTGGAGGCGACTCCACCGGGGTAATAAAAATTGCCTCAGTCGAGGGCGAGATAGACGTACGCGACGAGGATCGTGGCGCCGTAGAGGAGCAGGACGAAGCTGAAGAGCGCCAGGCCGAAGATCACGTTTCGCCTCGCGAGCGCGGCGTCCGGCTCGACAGGCTCTTCCATCGTCTGCGGGGGCATCGGCTCCGGGACGCGCTCGGTCATAGGGCGGCGTCCACGGCCATCGCTGCGAAGAGCAGCGCCAGATAGAGGAGCGAGAAGTGGAAGAGCAGCGCCGCGCGGCGGGGAGTCGGCTTGCGGCGCAGGCCGAGCGCGAGCACGAAGAAGACCGCGCCGAGCACCAGCGCCGCGACGAGGTAGGGCACGCCGAGCGTCCCCCAGAGGAACGGCGACGCGGTAACCGCGACGAGCACGCCCGAGTAGAGGACGATCTGCTTCGTCGTCTCCCGTTCGCCGCGCACGACCGGCAGCATCGGCACGCCGGCGGCCTCGTAGTCGCGGCGGATCAACAGCGCGAGTGCCCAGAAGTGAGGCGGCGTCCAGAAGAAGACGATCGCGAAGAGCAGCAACGCCGGAACGGTGACGTTCCCGGTGGCTGCGGCCCAGCCGACCAGGGGCGGGATCGCGCCGGCGGCGCCGCCGATGACGATGTTCTGCGGTGTCGAGCGCTTCAGCCAGCGCGTGTAGACGAAGACGTAGAAGAGGTTGCCGGTCAGAGCCAGCAGCGCCGTCAGCACGTTGACGAGGCTTGCGAGCAGCACGAACGAGAGCGCCGAGAGCGCCAGGCCGAACTCGAGCGCCCGGGTCGGCGCGACGCGGTCGGCCGCGACGGGACGGCGGTCGGTTCGCCGCATGTGCCGGTCGATGTCCCGGTCGAGCACGTGATTGAGCGCGCTGGCGCCGCCGCAGGCGAGCGCCAGGCCCGCCATCGTGACCACGAACAGCCACGCGGAGGGGAAACCCTCTGCCCCGACGATCATCCCGCATGCCCCGGTAAGCAGGAGCAGGCTCATGATCCGAGGCTTGGTCAACGTTAGGTAGTCCCGCCACGGCGCGGCGGCCACCGGCTCGCCCCGGAGCGTTTCCGCCGTTGCGACGAGCGCCGCTGCGAGGGCCAGCGCGGCGAAACCGATGTGCAGAGGCCGCCCGACCGCGAGCGCTGCTGCGAGGAAGAGTCCGAGCGCCGCGACGGACGGTGCGAGCAGACGGCGGTGCGCGACCCATGCGGCTGCGACGAGCGCGGCAAGCGGCGGCACCGCGAGCGCGGCGAGCGCCCGGTGCGCCGTGTGCAGCGACATCGCGCCCGAGACGACCGCGAGCGCGGCCGCCGCCGCGGCGCCGACGGCGATCAGGCGGAGCCAGGGACCGGGTCTCACGTCAAGCACGGACGGTAGCCCCCTCCTGCAGCCGCCGCCGCAGGTCTCGCAAAGGCCTCGCACTCGTCACGTACGGAACCTTGTCGAAGTTGTACGCCGGTGGCGGCGAGCTCGTGTACCACTCGAGCGTGTCCGCGACCCAAGGGTCGTGGCCGGCGCGCCGGCCGACGCGTGTCGTGCGAACCACGTTGATCAGGAAGAAGAGCGTGCCGAAGGCCATCACGAAGGCGCCGATCGTCGAGACCAGGTTCCACGCTGCCCACCAGCCGTGATGGTTGTACGTCCACACGCGACGCGGCATCCCGAGCAACCCGAGGAAGTGCTGCGGGAAGAAGGTCAGATTGATCCCGACGAAGTAGAGCCAGAAGTTGATCTTCCCAAGGCGCTCGTCGAGGAACCGCCCGAACATCTTCGGCCACCAGTAGTAGAAGGCCGCGAAGAGCGCGAACGCGGAGCCGCCGAAGAGCACGTAGTGCATGTGCGCGACGACGAAGTACGTGTCCGTGACCTGCCAGTCAAACGGGAAGGCGGCGAGGAAGATCCCCGAGAGGCCACCGATCGTGAAGACACCGACGGCGCCGAGCGCGAAGAGCATCGCGGAGTCGAGGATCACGTTGCCGCGCCAGGTGGTCGCGATCCAGTTGAAGATCTTGATCCCGGTCGGCACCGCGATCGCCATCGACGAAAGCATGAAGAAGATGTTGAGTCCCGTCGGCAACCCGACCGAGAACATGTGATGGGCCCAAACGAGCATCGAGTAGAAGCCGATCGCGATCGTCGAGAAGGCGATCGCCTTGTAGCCGAAGATCGGCTTACGCGAGAAGACCGGGATTACCTCGGAGAGGATCCCGAACGCAGGCAGCACCATGATGTACACCTCGGGGTGCCCGAAGAACCAGAACATGTGCTGGTAGAGCACGGCGCTGCCGCCCTCGCTCGGTAAGAAGAAGTGCGTTCCCGCCTTGCGGTCGAGGAGCAGCAGGGTCAGCGCCCCGGCGAGTTCTGTGACCGCAATCAGGATCAGGATCGAATAGACGTAGATCGACCAGACGAAGAGCGGAAGCCGCATCCAACCCATGCCGGGCGCGCGCATGTTGTGGATCGTGACGATGAAGTTGATTGCGCCGAGAATCGACGAGATCGTCGTCAGGTGGATCGCCAGGATCCAGAGGTCCTGGCCGTTCCCCGGCTCGAATGCGTGCTCCGAGAGCGGCGGATACGAGTACCAGCCCGCGCGCGCTGCGCCGCCGCCCGAGAACCAGCTCGCATAGAGGACGATCCCGCCGAGCAGGAAGAACCAGTACGAGAGCGCGTTCAGGCGCGGGAAAGCCATGTCCCGAGCGCCGATCATCAGTGGCACGAGGAAGTTTGCGAGCCCGGCGAACACCGGCACGACGACGAGGAAGATCATCGTCGTCCCGTGCATCGTGAACATCTGGTCGTAGGTCTCGCGCGTGAAGACGTGCTCGTTCGGCCGCGCGAGCTGCGAGCGCATCAGCAGCGCGATGATCCCGCCGGCCACGAAGAAGACCAGGCTCGTGAGGATGTACATGATCCCGATCCGCTTGTGGTCGAC
>MNDB01000066.1:6313-17651 GCA_001914705.1 Actinobacteria bacterium 13_2_20CM_68_14
CCCGGCGAAGCGTTTGACGTAGGCAAGTAGAGCGTTCAGCTGCCGGTCGCTCCAGGCTCGACCAACGGCGGGCATCTTGTTACGGCCGTTCTCCAGCAGGGTCTTCATCGCGGCCGGCTGCTGCAGGATTGGGTTGCCGCGCAGGTCTGGGCCGAACGCTCCCTGCGCCTGAAAGCCATGGCACGTCGCGCAGGCGCCGTCGAACGTCATCTTCCCGAGGTCGGAAGTGCCGTTCGCCTGCGCGGCGGCTTCGGTGTCGTACCAGCTCTGGAACTGGTCGTTCGGGACCGCCTGGACGGAGGCGAACATGTGCGCGTGCTCGTAGCCGCAGAACTCTCCGCACTGGCCCTTGAACGTCCCGGCTCGGTCGGCGCGGAACCAGAGGTGGTTCGTCTTGCCGGGGATCGCGTCGAACTTGCCCTGCAGCGCCGGGATCCACCAGCTGTGGTCGACGTCCTCGGAATTGATCACGAGCTTGACGTCGCGGTTGACCGGAACCCGCATCCGCTCGACCTGGATGACGCCGTTCGGGTAGACGAAGTTCCAGTAGAACTGGCGGCCCTCGACCTTGACGATCAAAGGTGGGCCGGCGGCTTTGGCCGAGTCGGCGCCGTTGATCCCGGGCAGCTTTACGAGCACGAAGGCGGCGATCGCCGCCAGGATCACGACCGGGATTGCCGTCCAGATCAGCTCGAGCCGCGTCGCGCCGTGGATCTCCGGTCCCTCCAAGGTGCGGGAGCGGCCGCGGTTGCGGAAGCGGAAGATGAAGAGGATCAGCGCGCCTTCGACGAGGACGAAGATCGCCCCTGTGATCGCGATCAGCACCCAGTAGATGTCCTCGATCTTCGCGGCCTGCGGCGAGTCCGGGCCTCGTGGCGAGAGGCCGGCCGGGTCGCCCGCAAACGCGACGTGTGCGAGAACGAGCCCGAGCAGGGCGACGAAGACGAGGGCTCCGACTCTCCTCCTCACGCGCGACGGCATTCTATGGAGGGTGGGCGAACGAACGCGTGTGCAACTTCCGGCTGGTATCGGGTCGCACTTTCAGGTCTTCGTCAACGGCGTCCCGCAGCAGGAAGGTCGTGATTTTCGGCGCTTGGGCAACGAGCTCGTCTTCGAGGCGCGGCTCACCCAAGAGGGGCGGCTCGGCTTCTGGCGCTGGCTCTCGCTCTTCCTCGGCGTCGCAGGGACGTACCGGCAGAACGACAGCGTCGACGTCGTCTACGACGCGGGCGGCCGGCGGGTGGTCGCCTCGGGCCTGCCGTTGAATCCGGACTGACCCTTGCTCAACCGGGCGTGTCCCCGTGCCAGACACCGGGACCTGGTTGCCAGGGACAGCCCCGTGCCATGCTTGACTTCTCGCCCGCGGTCTCGTTTTATCGTTCTACGAAAGCGAGGGGAGTGGGTTTGAGCAGGCAGGCGGTCGAATCCAGCGCGAGGGTTGCACCAGACGCACCCGTCCCGTCGGCGGGTACACCGGCCGTTCGCGCGGAGGCGATTCGCAAGAGCTTCGGCGACAACGTCGTCCTCGACGCAGTCGACCTCACCGTCGGCGCCGGGCAGGTACTCGTCGTCATCGGCCCGAGCGGGAGCGGCAAGAGCACGCTGCTTCGCTGCATCAACCTGCTCGAGCCGATCGACAGCGGCCGGATCTTCTTCGAGGGCCAGGAGATCACTGCGAGGGGAGTCAAGGTCGACCAGGTTCGCCAGCGGATCGGGATCGTCTTCCAGCAGTTCAACCTCTTCCCCCATCTGAAGGTGATCGACAACCTGACGCTGGCCGCACGACGCGTGGGCAAGGTACCGCGGGCCGAGGCCGGGCTGCGCGCGCTCGACCTGCTGAAGCTCGTCGGCCTCGAGGACAAGACCCGTCAATACCCGCACCAGCTCTCCGGCGGGCAGCAGCAGCGGGTCGCGATCGCCCGCGCGCTGATGATGGCGCCGCACGTGATGCTCTTCGACGAGGTCACGTCGGCGCTCGATCCCGAGCTCGTCGGCGAGGTGCTGATCGTGATGCGCGACCTGGCCCGCAGCGGGATGACGATGATCGTCGTCACGCATGAGATGCAGTTCGCCCGCGACGTGGGCGACCATCTGATGTTCATCGACGAGGGCCGGATCGTCGAGCAGGGAAAGCCGGCCGACGTGCTCGACCACCCCAAGGAGGAACGAACGCTGCGTTTCCTGCGCCGCTCGCTCCAACTGGCCGAGTCGCTCGAAGAGCTCACCGTCGGAGAAGTCGAAAGCCACGAAGAAGGAGGCAGGGAATGAAGAAGCTCCTAACCGCGGTCGGGGTCGCCACCCTGATCGCCGCTGCGAGTGCAGCATGGACGCTGGCCGCGCCGGCAGGCACCGGCAGGACGAAGGCGGAAAAGTCGGCTCACGCCTTGCCACCGCTGCCCGCCACCGTGAAGAGCCGAGGCAGGTGGGTGATCGGCGTCAAGTGCGATTTCCCGCCGTTCGGCTACATCACCGCGAGCGGTAAGAACGCCGGTTACGACGTCGAGGTGGCGAAGACTTTCGCGCGGCTCGCCTTCGGCAAGGGAAGCCGTGTCAGCTACGTCTGCGTGACGACGCCGAGCCGCATCCCGACGCTGCAGTCGAAGCGGGTCGACATCATCATCTCGACGCTGACGTTCACCAAGGCCCGCGCCCAGGTGATCGACTTCTCGGTCCCGTATTACGGGGCGACGGGGCGGTTGCTCGTCCCCAACAATTCCAACATCAGCAAGCTGAGCGACATGTCGGGGAAGACGATCTCGACGACCCGCGGCTCGATCTACGACCGCTGGCTGAGCAACTGCTTCAAGAACACGAAGGTGATCCTGACCGACACGACGAGCTCCGCGCTCCTGGCGGTGCAGGACAGGCGGGCGGCCGGATTCATGTTCGATGACGCCTTCCTCGTGGGCGTCGCCGCCAACGATCCGAACACGAAACTACTGGCAAGCAGGTTCCTGGCGATCCCGTGGGGAATCGGGATCCGCAAGGGCGAGAGCGACATGAGGGCGTGGGTGAACTCGCGCGTCAAGCTGATGAAGAAGCGAGATCAGTTCTGGGCGATCATGCAGCACACGATCCCGCGGCGGTTCTACGCGACCTTCAAGAAGAACGTGCCTCGCCCGACGAACACGCTCAAGTACCCGACGGGCGCCGATCCCGAGACGATCTGCTCGTAACGACCACTAGACGGAGTGGCCGCGTCTCAGGCGGCCACTCCGTCAGTCGCACATGAGCCTCATCGCAAGTTTCGAGTGGTCCTTCATCTGGGAGAACCGCGGCGTCTTTCTGGACGGCCTCTGGGAGACCCTGAAGGTCTCAGCGATCGGAGTTGTGGGCGCTTTCGGCGTCGGGGTCGTGCTGGGGGCCGCGCGCGCACACCGTGTTCCCGTCGTGAGCCAGCTCGCCGCGGTCTATGTCGAGGTGATCCGGAACACGCCGATTCTCGTCCAGGTCTTCTTCGTCTACTTCGGGCTCAGCGAGCCCCCGTTCAACATCAGGCTGCCGGCGTTCACGGCGGCCTGGCTGATGCTCGTGATCTGGGGCGGCGCCTTCAGCACGGAGAACTTCCGCGCCGGCTTCGAGGCGGTGCCCTATCGCTACCGCGAGGCCGGACGTGCTCTGGGTTTCGGCCGCCTCACGACCTTCCTGAACGTGACGCTGCCGATCGGGGGCCGGATCGCGCTCCCGTCCTCGATCAACACGTCCATCTCCGTACTCAAGAACAGTGCGCTGATCGGGCCGGCGATCAGCCTGCCTGAGCTCACGTACCAGGCGTACAGCCTCGAGAGCGTGAGCTTCCGGGCGACGGAGATCTACTTCACGCTCGCCCTCATCTACCTCGCCGTCGTTTGGGTCCTCTCGGGGCTGATCCGGGCTCTCGAGGCCAGGCTCGCCTTGCCTGAAGCCCGGCGGGTCCGGACCCGCCGGCAGCAACGGTTCCAGGAGGCCGTCTAGATGCCGGATTGGGCGGGACCCGTCGTCCGGTACATCATCGAGACCGGGCTGCCGTTCACGCTCAAGATCGCCGGGGCCTCCGTCGTCGGCAGCGCGGTGATCGGGATCGTCCTCGGCACCCTGCTCACGATCCGTTTCCTGCCGCTGCGTTCGTTGATCCGGCTCTACATCGAGGTCTGGCGAGGGTTGCCGCTGATCGTGACCCTGTTCCTGATCGTGTACGCGCTGCCGCAGACGACCTTCCACCTCACCTTTCAGCCCTGGGTCGGCGCCGCCATCGGCCTGACGCTCTGGGGGAGCGCCCAGGTGGCGGAGGCGACGAGAGGCGCAGTCGAGTCGATCCCGCGCGAGCAGCATGAGGCCGCTTCGGCGCTCGGCTTCGGCTGGCTGGGCAGGCACGTCTTCATCGTGCTTCCTCAGGCCGGGCGGCGCCTGCTGCCGCCGCTCGTGAGCTTGCTCGTGAACGTGATCCAGAACACGACGCTGGCCTCGCTCGTCGGCGTCACCGAGATCCTGTTCGCGGCGAAGCAGCAGGTCGAGCGCCTCGCAGCACCTCCGCCGGCCGGTCTTCTCCAGCAGCACGGATTCGCGATCTACGGCGCGGTACTGGTCTTCTTCTTCGTTATTTCGTTTCCACTGACTCGCTTGGCGGCCTATCTCGAGCGTCGGCTGGTCTAAGGCGCTCGCTCGCGACGCCGACCCAGAGGGCGTCCGGGCTTTGCCGGGGCGTCCGTCTAATCCCGGGTGGCAAGGCCGGAACGGATTCGTCCTTCTGAAACCGACTTCTCTGCAGCACTCGCTCCGTTCGAGTCGGCTAGGCGGAGCCGCATTCGCGTCCCCCCGCCCTCTGCGCGCTCGGCGTCGACGCGGCCGCCGTGCGCCTCCGCCACCTGCTTCACGATCGCGAGCCCTAGGCCCGAGCCCGGGAGCTTGCGGGCGGCCGGCGCGCGGTAGAAGCGGTCGAAGACGTACGGTAGGTCGTCGTCTTCGATGCCGGGCCCGTGGTCGCGCACGATCACCTGCCCGTCGCCGACCATGATCTCCACTTTTCCGCCGGGCGGGCTCCACTTCGCGGCGTTGTCGAGCAGGTTCGAGACCGCCCGGGCGATCGTGTTCGGAACTCCGTGCAGCTCGGTGGGCTGGAGGTCGGACACGAACTCCACCTGCGGGAAGTCTCGCTGCGCTCGCGCCACCACTTCTTCGACGAGCAGGTCGAGACGGACGTCCTCGGCCTGCTGCGGCTGCGTCTCGCCGCGCGCGAGCTCGACGAGCTCGGTTACGAGCGCGGTCATCTCGGAGAGCTGGCTGACGACGTCGTTGAGCAGCTTCTCCCGCTCGTCGTCCGCCATGTTCCGGTCCCGAGCGAGCACCTCGATGTTCGTGCGCAGGCTGGTCAGCGGCGTTCTCAGCTCGTGAGAGGCATCCGAGACGAGCTGTCGCTTGGCGCGGTCGGACTCCTCGAGCGCCGCGAGCATTGTGTTGAAGCTCGCAGCCAGCCTGCTGAGCTCGTCCTCGCCGGTAGCCTCGATCCGCTCGGAGAGATCGCGGGTTTCGGCCACCTTCTCGGTCGCCCTGGTCAGCCGGCGAACCGGCGCAAGCGCCGCCTGGGAGACCACGAGGCCGAGGCCGCCGGCGATCGCGATTCCCCCAGCCGCAATCAGGATCAGGAAAATCGTTATTCGGCCCAGCGTGTGGTTGACCTCGCCGAGCGATCTCGCGACTTGCAGTGCGTACTGGTTGCCGTGCTCGTCCTGGACCGGAATCGTGAAGACCCGTACTTCCTCGCCGCCGATGCGCGCGTCGCTAAAGCTTGAACCCGGCCGGCCCTTGGCGGCGGCGAGCGCATCGTCGTTGGGTGGAAGCTTCCCGGCATCTGACAGCGTGCGGTATGTGTGACCGCTCGCGTCGACGACCTGGACAAAGTCACCGCTGCCGAATCCAAGTGGCCCGCCAACGTCGAGAATGCGCTGTCCGCCAGCGATCACCTCGAGATGCGGCGGAGGCCCGTTTTCAATCTGCCTGGCCCGCGTCGTGAGGGCGCTGTCGACCTGTCCACGCAGCTGGTTGCGGACGACGAGAAAGACGACCAGGGAAGCGGCCAGGATCGCGAACGCGACCGCCGCGGCCGCGACGAGGGTCAGACGGGTGCGAAAGCTCACGGCTCTCGCAGTGCGTAGCCGACGCCGCGTACCGTCTGGATCAGGCGCGGCTTGCCGCCTGCCTCGGTCTTCCGGCGCAGGTAGCCGATGTAGACGTCGAGCGAATTCGACGAGAGGCCGAAGTCGTAGCCCCAGACGCGCTCGAAGATCAACGAGCGCGTGAGCACCTGCCGCGGGTTAAGCATGAAGAGCTCCAGCAGCGAGAACTCCGTGCGCGTCAGCTCGATTGGCTCGACGTCCCGCTTGACCTCCCGGGTCGCCGGATCGAGCTCGAGGTCGGCGAAATGAAGTGTCTCTCCCGAGCCGTTCGTCGTCCGCCGCAGCAACGCGCGCAGTCGGGCGAGCAGTTCCGCGAGCGCGAAGGGCTTCACGACGTAGTCATCCGCACCGGCATCGAGGCCGGCGACACGCGCTTCGACCTCGTCGCGCGCCGTCAGCATCAGGATCGGAATCCTGTTGCCCGCGCCGCGCAGCCGGCGTGCGGTCTCGAGCCCATCGACGTTCGGCATCAGCACGTCGAGGACGATCGCGTCCGGCTGGACCTCGCCGATATCGAGCCGGTACAGCGCTTCAGCACCGTCGGCTGCGAGCTCGACGTCGTAACCCTCGAGGGCAAGCGCGCGCCGCAGCGACTCGCGGACGGCCGCTTCGTCGTCGACGACGAGGATCTGGGCGCTGTTCATGCGCACATTGTTGCGTGAAAGATTGAGAGGCGGCTAAGAGCCGTGGACCCCAGTTCTTGTCCCTGGCGGCTAACCCGCGGCCGCCAGGAGGCCGGCCGCGGGCTCGCCGCTATCCGCAGGGATCGGGGAAGGAGTCACACGACGCCAGGTTCGCACGCGAATCTGAGAAACCCCTAAGACGGCTGTAAGAAGTCTCTGAAGCCGTGTCTGCGGATTCTTAGGAGCCTCTTAGCCGTCCCTCATCGGGCTCTTACGCGTGACTGGTCTGATGCGGCGACACGGCAATTCGAATCAGCTCGAAAGGAATCCGAAATGCTTCAGAAGCGCACGCCCATTCTGATTGCAGCCGCCGCCCTCGTTGCCGGCGCCGGGGCCGGCGCCGGCAGCTATGCCGCCTTCGGCACGGACGGCGCCAACACGACAACGGTCCAGCAAACCGTCGCGGCGGGTTCCCCGGCCTCCTCGACGAAGACGATGTCGGTCAACGGCGTCTACAGGGCAGCCCGCGACGGCGTGGTCGAGATCACGGTGACGACCTCCGGAGGCTCCAACAACAACTCGCCCTTCCCCGGCTCGGGCTCGCAGCAATCGCAGGCTCAGGGCTCAGGCTGGGTCTACGACAGCTCAGGCCACATCGTCACGAACGACCATGTGGTCGCAAACGCGACCTCGATCTCGGTCATGTTCAGCGACGGCTCCAAATACAGCGCCAAGGTCGTCGGTACCGATGCCTCGACCGACCTCGCGGTCCTGAAGGTGAACGCGCCTTCGAGCAAACTGCACCCGCTCACCCTCGGCGACTCGAGCAAGCTCGCAGTTGGAGACGGCGTCGTCGCGATCGGCGCCCCGTTCGGGCTCGACGAGACGGTCACGACCGGAATCGTCAGCGCGCTCGACCGCGACATCAGCTCGACGAACAACTTCACGATCTCGGGCGCGATCCAGACTGACGCCGCGATCAACCATGGCAACTCGGGTGGCCCGCTGCTGAACATGTCGGGCCAGGTCGTCGGCATCACGACGCAGATCGAGAGCGACTCCGGCGGAAACGAAGGCGTCGGCTTCGCGGTTCCCTCGAACACGATCTCGACGGTCGCTTCGAAGCTGGTCAGCGGCCAGACCGTCCAGCATCCCTATCTCGGCGTCTTCGTCCAGACGCCGGCGAACCGAAGCGGAGCTGAGGTCGCTCAGGTCAAGAGCGGCTCTCCCGCCGCCGATTCCGGGCTGAAGGCCGGCGACGTGATCACCTCTTTCGGAGGCGAGACGATCCAGAGCCCGGACGACCTCACCGCCGCGGTGGCTGCCAAGGCCCCGGGGAACAAGGTCTCCGTCACGTACGTTCGCAACGGGACGACGAAGACCACGCAGGTGACGATCGGTACCCGCCCGTCGTAACGAGCTTCTCCCCACAGAAGCGCGCCTCTCCCCTCACACCCGCACGGCGCGCAAATGAAAGTGACGGCCGCCTCCTCAAGGGCGGCCGTCGCGATTCTGAGGCAGGCATCTCTGGTCCCCGGCTCTTGATCCCTCGTTCGAGTGAATTGAGTTGTGTTCTCACCCGAACCTCGCTATCTCCAAAGGTAGGGGTAGGTTCGGCGCGACGGAGCGAGGGGGAACGCAACCGGTCTGCGCTCGAAGATCTCCCAGTGAGAGAACAGGCGGGGCCCCGCTGCGGCGAGGGCCTCGCCGCCTACCCCGACTCTCCTTCAGCCGGGTTTAGCGGCCGCGCCGCACATGTCGGCGCGGCCTTTGCAGTCGGCGTCGCAAGCGACGCCGACGGCTGCGGCGAGGGCCTCGCCGCCTACCCCACAGAACTAATCGAGCACCTCATCGAGCACGCCGAGCCCTTCGTCGAGCTCGTCGCGGGTGATCGTCAGCGGCGGCGCGACGATGATCACGTTCCAGTGGGTCATCAGGTAGAGGCCGCGTTCCATCGCCGCCTTCGCGAGCTTCGCAACCGGGGCAAACGCCTCCCCGGTGGCATTGAACGGAACGAGCGGCTCGCGCGTCTCACGGTCGCGCACCAGCTCGATCCCCCAGAACAGCCCCTTGCCGCGCACCTCGCCGATCGACGGGTGCCGCTCCTGCAATTGGGGCAGTTCCTGGGCCAGCACCTCGCCCATCGCGGCCGAGTTCTCGACGATGCCCTCCTCCTGGAACGCCTCGATCGAGGCGATCGCCGAGGCGCACGCGAGCACGTGGCCGGAGTACGTCAGCCCGCCCGCGAAGTACTTGTCGCGCACCCAGTCGGCGATCTTCTCGCCGATCACCATCGCGCCGAGCGGGACGTACCCTGAATTGATCCCCTTCGCGACCGTGAGGATGTCCGGAACGACGTCCCAGTGCTCGCAGGCGAACCACTTGCCGGAGCGACCGAAGCCGGCCATCACCTCGTCGCAGATCAGCAGGATCCCGTGCCGGTCGCAGACCTCGCGGATCGACTGGAGGTAGCCGTCAGGCGGAACGATGATTCCGTTCGTGCCGACGATCGTCTCGAGGATGACGGCGGCGACGTTCTGCGGGCCTTCGTACTGGAGGATCTCCTCTAGGTGCGGGCCGCCGGTGCAGACCGGGCACGGATCCGGATGGCCGGCTGGGCAGCGGTAGGTGTACGGGTCGAGCATCCGCACGACCCCGGGGATCCCGGGCTCGGCCGGCCAGCGGCGGGGGTCGCCGGTGAGCGTGATCGCGCCCGCGGTCGCACCGTGGTACGAGCGGTAGCGCGCGACGATCTTGTCGCGGCCGGTGTACCAGCGGGCGAGCTTGATCGCGTTCTCGTTGGCCTCGGCGCCGCCGTTGGTGAAGAAGGACATCGACAGGTCGCCGGGAGTCACCTCGGCCAGCAGCCGTGCGAGCTCCGAGCGCGCCTCGTGTGCCATCGGCGGGCCGATCGTCGTCAGCTTGTCCGCCTGCTCCTTGATCGCAGCGACCACCTTTGGGTGCTGGTGACCGATCGAGACGTTGACGAGCTGCGAGGCGAAGTCGAGGTAGCGGTTGCCGTCGGCGTCCCAGAAGTAGCGGCCCTCTCCGCCGGTGACCACGAGCGGCGAGATCTGGTTCTGCACCGACCAGGAGTGCAGGACGTACTGCTGGTCGAGCTCCTGGATCCGCTTTGTGTCGAGGCCTTGATCGACCGCCATGTTTCGATCCTAACGCGGGGGCGCTAGGCTGGCCCAGGACGAAGGAGGACGGATGACGGAAGTAGTGGAAGCCCCGGGCGCGGAGAGCGCGCAAGAGCTAAAGCGGATCACCCATTGGATCAACGGGACGTCGGTGGCCGGCGAGCCGGGCCGTAGCGGCCCGGTCTACAACCCGGCGGCGGGCATCCAGACGGGCGAGGTCGATTTCGCCTCCGCGGAAGAGGTCGATCGCGCCGTCCAGGCTGCGAAGGAGGCCTTTGCCTCCTGGCGTGCCGTCTCGCTCTCGCGCAAGACTGAGATCTTCTTCCGCATCCGCGCACTCGTCGACGCGCACCGTGAGGACATCGCCAAGATCCTCACGGCCGAGCACGGCAAGGTGCTCTCGGACGCGAAGGGCGAGGTCGCGCGCGGGCTCGAGGTGATCGAGTTCTGCTGCGGGATCCCAGAGCTGTTGAAGGGCGGCTTCACCGAGCAGGCCTCGACCGGGATCGACGTCTATTCGATCCGGCAGCCGGTCGGCGTCTGCGCGGGGATCACGCCGTTCAACTTCCCGGCCATGGTCCCGATGTGGATGTGGGCGCCGGCGCTCGCCTGCGGCAACACGTTCGTCCTCAAGCCGTCCGAGAAGGACCCGTCTGCGTCGATCTACACGGCTGAGCTGCTGAAGGAGGCCGGTGTCCCGGACGGCGTCTTCAACGTCGTCCACGGCGACAAGGTCGCGGTCGACGCGATCCTCGAGCACCCCGAGATCGCCGCAGTCTCGTTCGTCGGCTCGACGCCGATCGCGCGCTATGTCTACGAGACGGGCACGTCGCACGGGAAGCGCGTGCAAGCGCTTGGCGGCGCCAAGAATCACATGATCGTCCTGCCCGACGCCGATATCGACATGGCCGCCGACGCGGCCGTCTCGGCGGGCTACGGCTCGGCGGGCGAGCGCTGCATGGCGGTCTCGATGCTGGTTGCGGTCGGTGACGCGGGCGACGAGCTCGTTGGGGCGATCAAGGAGCGCCTGCCGAAGGTGAAGGTCGGCGACGGTATGCAGCCCGATTCCGAGATGGGGCCCCTCGTCACGCGCGAGCATCGCGACAAGGTCGCGTCGTACATCGACAAGGGCCGCGACGAGGGCGCCACCGTCGTCACCGACGGCCGTGAGACCGCACCCGACGCCGGAGGGTTCTTCCTCGGCGTCACGCTGCTCGACGAGGTCAAGCCGGAGATGGACGTCTACAAGGACGAGATCTTCGGCCCGGTGCTCGGCGTCACCCGCGTTTCGACTTACGACGAGGCCCTGCGGCTCGTGAACGAAAATCCGTACGGGAACGGCGTCGCGATCTTCACCCGCGACGGGGGTGTCGCCCGCCAGTTCCAGTTCGAGGTCAACGTCGGCATGGTCGGCATCAAC
>MNDB01000022.1:0-3694 GCA_001914705.1 Actinobacteria bacterium 13_2_20CM_68_14
ATCAGCACGCGCACCATCCGGTCGTCGAGGAAGGAGTGCCAGCGTGACGCGGACCGGTTGTAGGGATAGGCACCAGAGGTGCCTGTCCCTGAAAACGCTCCGAGGTGAGCGATGAGCGCGCCCGAGCTGGTCACGGTCAAGATCGACGAGCGCTCCGTGCAGGTGCCGAAGGGCACCGGCCTCGTCGAGACCGCCGCAGCGGCAGGGATCGAGATCCCGGTCTTCTGCTACGAGCCGCGGCTCGGTGAGGCGATCGGCGCCTGCCGGATGTGTCTCGTCGAAGTCGAGGGGATGCCGCCGAAGCCGCAGGCCGGCTGCACGCTGACGGCGCAAGACGGGATGGTCGTCAAGACCGCCCGAACCTCCGAGATGGCGCGCGTCGCCCAGAACGCGACGCTCGAGTTCATCCTCGTCAATCACCCGCTCGACTGCCCGGTCTGCGACAAGGGCGGCGAGTGCCCGTTGCAGGACCTGACCTTCCGCTACGGCCCCGGCAACACGCGGATGACGTTCGAGAAGCGCACGTTCGAGAAGCCGATCCCGATCTCGCCCGCGATCTCGATCGATCGCGAGCGCTGCATCCTCTGTTACCGCTGCACGCGCTTCAGCGAGTCGGTCTCCGAGGACAACCGGCTCGTCGCCGTCAACCGCGGCGCCCAGACGATGATCGCGACCTTCGAGGACGAGCCTTACACCGGCGCGTTCACCGGCAACGTGACCGAGCTGTGCCCGGTCGGAGCTCTCCTGCCGACGCAGCCGCGATTCGAGATCCGCCCGTGGGAGTTCCAGGCCGTGCCGAGCGTCTGCGGCCTCTGCCCGGTCGGCTGCAACATCGACGTCGACCAGCGCGAGGGCAAGGTCAAGCGGATCCTCTCGCGCAACCACCCCGAGGTCGACGAGGGCTGGCTCTGCGACAAGGGGCGCTTCGGCTTCTCGCACCTCTACGCCGAGGACCGGATCACCGAGCCGCTGCGGCGCGTCCGCCGCCGCGGGCTGGAGGAGATTTCCTGGGACGACGCGGTCGACGACGCCGAGCGCCTGCTTCGCGAGGCGGACGGCCGGGTCGCGGTCGCTCTCTCCGGCTCGGAGACGACGGAACAGGCGTACGCGCTCGCCAAGCTCGTCCGCGTCGGTCTCGGCGCCCACACGGCGATGCTGCCCGAGGAGATCGGCGACGAGCTCGACGCGTTCCGCGTCCCACTTTCGGCGATCCGCGACGCCGAGCTGATCGTCGTCCTCGGGGACGACCCGGTGGTCGAGCGAGCGCCGATCGTCGATCTCTGGCTGCGCAAGGCCCGGCGCGCCGGGGCCGAAATCGTCGAGATCGGCCCCGCCGGAGACGTCCAGGTCGCTCCCGGGACGACCGCTCGGGCGTGCCGCAACCTGAAGCGGGGCGAGCTCGGCGACCGCCTTCGCGCCAGCGAGCGAGCAATCGTGATCTGGTCGGGCGGCGGTGCGGGCGGCGGCTCGCATCTCGCCGCGCTCGCGGCGAACCTCGGCTTCGCGGACAGGCCCGGCTGCGGCGCCTTCTTCCTGCCGGAGACGGCGAACGGCCGCGGCGTCGCCGAGGCGTGGGCCGCGGCGTCGGACGAGGAGGGCCCGGAACCCGAGCCGCTTGGGCTGCTGATCGTCTCGGGCGACGAGGCCGCCGCGAACCCGAACGTGCGCGCGCTGGCCGAGCGCGCGGAGCGTGTGCTGGCGATCACGATGTTCCACTCGCTCGCCGCCGGCTGGGCAGACCTCGTCCTCCCCGGGACGAGCTACCTCGAGCGCGACGGCACCTACGTCAACCTCGAGGGCCGGATTCAGCGACTACGCCGAGCGGCGATCCCGCCGGCGCCAGACGAGCTCGCCTGGATCGCCCAGCTCGCCGCGCGCTTCGGGCTCGAGCTCTCGCCCTACCCGTCGCTCGTCTTCGCGGAGCTGTCGGACCGCGTCTTCGGCGGCGTCACCTACGAGGACCTCGGGGAGGAGGCCCGCTTGCCCGAACGCGTCCCGCTCGAGGCCGCCCCGGCCGAGACCCCCGACGAGCCGGTTCCGCCGAAGGCAACCGCCGGCACCCTGCAGCTGCTCCGCTACCGGCCGCTCTTCTCAGGCGCCGCGGTGGAGCGCGTCCCGGAGCTCCAGTTCCAGCGGCCCGCGCCGGAGATCGAGCTCTCGGCGAGGGATGCCAAGCGCCTGGGCGTCAAGCGCGGCGAGCCGGTCAACGTCCGCTCGAACGGAACCTCGGTCGAGCTCCGCGCAGCGATCAACAAGCGTCTGAAAGCCGGCGTCGCGCGAGTCGCCGAGGACCACGCACGCGACCTGCATCCTACGGTGGAGGTGAGCAAGTGAGCGAGCCGTGGTGGATCAGCGCGATCAAGGGCTTCGTGATCATCAACCTCGTCCTGCTGACCTTCGCCTACACGACGCTGCTCGAGCGCAAGGCTCTGGGCCGCATGCAGCTCCGCTACGGCCCCAACCGCGCCGGCCCGTACGGGCTGCTCCAGCCGATCGCCGACCTGGTCAAGCTCGTCCGCAAGGAGAGCTTTTTCCCGACCGCGGCGATCGACATCCCCTACATCCTCGCGCCCGTCGTCTCGGCTTTCACGGCGCTGGCGGCGTTCGCGGTCATCCCCTACGGGAACGGCTGGAACATCTGGCACTACCACGTCAACGGCGTCGTCGCGAACGTCTCGATCAGCCTGATCCTCGTCTTCGCGCTCGGCTCGATCGGGATCTACGGCTTCATTGTCGGCGGCTGGGCGAGTGAGTCGAAGTACTCGCTGCTCGGCTCGATGCGTACCTGCGCGCAGCTCGTCTCCTACGAGGTCTCGCTCGCGCTCTCGGTGCTCGGCGTCGTGATCACGGCCGGCTCGCTCTCGCTCGTGAACATCGTCCACAACCAGGCGCACTCGCTCTGGTACGTCGTCCCGCAGGCGGTCGGCTTCCTGGTCTTCCTGATCAGCGGCGTCGCCGAGACGAGCCGTGCCCCCTTCGACCTGCCCGAAGCAGAGCAGGAGCTCGTCGCCGGCTACCACACCGAGTACTCGGGGATGCGCTGGGGCCTGTTCCAGATGGCCGAGTACGTGAACATGATCACGCTCTCGGGCCTCGCGATCACGCTCTTCCTCGGCGGCTGGCACTTCCCCTTCGCCCACGGAGTCGACTTCCTCGGGCCGCTCTGGTTCTTCCTCAAGCTGCTCGCCCTGCTCTTCGTCTTCATCTGGCTGCGGGCGACGCTGCCGCGGCTGCGTTACGACCAGCTGATGAGCTTCGGCTGGAAGATCCTGCTCCCGGTCGCAACGATCAACGCGCTGGTGACAGCGCTCGTGGTGGTCTGGGTCAATTGAGTCCACAACCAGTCGACACACTCAAGGGTTTCGGGGTCACCTTCAAGCAGATCTTCAAGAAGCCGCTGACGCTGCAGTACCCGGAGTACAAGCGCCCCGTCTACCCACGCTTCCGCGGCCGGCACCGGCTCTGGCGGCACGAGAACGGACTCGAGAAGTGCGTCGGCTGCTCGCTCTGCGCCGCCGCGTGCCCGGCGGACTGCATCCGGGTGGTCGCCGCCGAGAACACACCCGAGAACCGCGTCTCGCCTGGGGAGCGCTACGCACGCATCTACGAGATCAACATGAGCCGCTGCATCTTCTGCGGCTACTGCGAGCTCGCCTGTCCCTTCGATGCGATCACGCTCGGCAACGACTACGAG
>MNDB01000022.1:3798-13306 GCA_001914705.1 Actinobacteria bacterium 13_2_20CM_68_14
CCCCTTTTACTCGGCCCTCGCGCTGATCGGCAATCTCGCCTCGCTCGCGGTCCTCTACCTGCTGCTCTCGGCCGAGTTCGTCGCCGCGGGCCAGGTGCTCGTCTACGCCGGCGCCGTGATGGTGATGTTCCTGTTCGTGACCGCCTACCTCGGGGGACGCGCCGATGCGCCTTGGGCCGGCGGGCCGAGCTGGCAGCAGTTTGGCGCGGTGTTCGCAGCCGGGGCGATCCTCGTCGAGGTGATCGTCGTGATCGGGCTCAAGGCAGGCGGGCGGCTCTCGCACGAGGCCAGGATCGACGCCGGCTTCGGCTCGCCGCACCGGATCGGGCGAGTGTTCCTGACCGACCACCTGCTCGCGTTCGAGATCACCTCGATCGTGCTGCTCGTGGCGGCGGTCGGCTCGGTCATCCTCGGCGCGCATTCGCGCCGCCCGCCGACGACCGGCGAGCGGATCCACGAAGGAGAGGTCCGTGCGGGGCCCTGATATCGCCTGGTACCTCGCGGTCGCCGCGTTCCTGTTCGCGACCGGCGTCCTCGGCGTGCTGCTGCGCCGTAGCCCGCTGATCGTGCTGCTCTCGCTCGAGATCATGCTCAACGGCGCGAACCTCGCCCTGATCGCGTTCTCACGCCTGCACGGAGAGTCGAGCGGCCAGATCTTCGCGCTCGCGGTGATGGCAGTCGCCGCCTCGGAGGTCGTGGTCGGCCTCGGCCTGATCGTCGCCATCGCGCAGAAGCGGCTCGACCTCGACGTCGACAAGCTCAGCTTCCTGCGCGGGTGATCGTCGCCGCCTGGATCTGCCTCGTCGCGCCGCTCGCCGCGGCGCTGCTGATCACGCTGCTGGGAACGCGCATCTCGCGACGCGCGGCCGCCTACGTCTCGACGACATCGGTGCTCGGCGCCTTCGCCGTGGCGGTCTTCGTCTTTGCGAAGCTCTTGAGCGAGGCGCCGTCCGCGCGCTCGCACCCCTCGACCGCCTGGGAGTGGCTGACCGCGGGCAGCTTCCACGTCGGCCTGCGCATCCTGGTCGACCCGCTCAGCGTCTTCATGATGCTGATCGTCACCGGCGTCGGATTCCTGATCGTCGCCTACTCGATCGGCTACATGGAGGGGGACGAGGAGGAACGGCGCTACTTCGCCTACATGGCGCTGTTCGTCTTCTCGATGCTGCTGCTCGTCCAGGCGGGGAACCTGGTGATCCTGCTCGCCGGGTGGGGCCTCGTCGGCCTCAGCTCCTACCTGCTGATCGGCTTCTGGCACGACCGGCCGGCGGCAGTCGCAGCCGCGAAGAAGGCGTTCATCATGAACGCCGTCGGCGACGCGACGATGGCGCTCGCCTTCTTCCTGCTGATCCAGCACAAGCAGACGCTGAACTTCCCCGACGCGTTCGCGGTCGGGCCGGGCCACGGCTGGCTCGTCAACCTCGTCGCACTCGGGCTGCTCGGAGGCGCGGTCGCGAAGTCGGCGCAGCTGCCGCTCCAGACCTGGTTGCCGGACGCGATGGAGGGTCCCACACCGGTCAGCGCCCTGATTCACGCGGCGACGATGGTGACCGCAGGCGTCTACCTGATCGTCCGCACGCACGCCGTCTTCGAGCAGGCGCCGCACGTCCAGGAGCTGGCCGCCGGGCTCGGCGCCGGGACGCTCTTGATGGCCGGACTGATCGCGCTCGTGCAGACGGACATCAAGCGCGTGATCGCGTACTCGACGATGTCGCAGATCGGCTACATGTTCGTCGGCGCCGGTGTTGGGGCCTACGCAAACGCGGAGTTCCACCTGTTGACGCACGCTTTCTTCAAGGCGCTGCTCTTCCTGGCGGCCGGGCTCGTGATCCATGCGCTCGCCGGCGAGCAGGACATCCGCAAGATGGGCGGCGTCGGCCGGCTGATGCCGGTGACGCGGATCACGTTCCTGATCGGCTCGCTGGCGCTCGTGGGCGTCCCGCCGTTCGCCGGCTTCTTCTCGAAGGACCCGATCATCGCCGCCACGATGACCCGCGGCTGGTACGGCTACATCCTCTTCGCGGCTGCGCTGATCGGAACGTTCCTGACGGGGCTCTATGCCTTCCGCCTGTTCCTGATCGTGTTCCCCCGCGAGCCGTCGCCGTTCGTGCGCGAGCACCTGATGCGCGGCTCGCACGCGGCCGGGATGGAGGGGGCGCACGCCCCCGACCATGATCACGACGCCCACGAGCACTCGGGCGAAGGGCCGTTCTCGATGACCGCGCCCGTGCTCGTGCTCGCGGTGCTCTCGATCATCGGCGGCTGGATCCAGTGGGCCCCGCTCTGGCATCCGATCTCGAACTGGCTCGACCCCGCGGCCCCGCCGCTCGCGGTTCCGACCGACACACAGGAGGCGCTGGCGAGCCTGTTCGCCGTCCTGCTGGGGCTGGCCGGAATCGGCGTCGCCTGGCTGATCTACGGCGCCCGACAGCCTACGGCTCCTAGGATCACGTCACGGGTCCCTCTTTGGAGCCGCAGCCTTCTTGAGCACAAGTTCTACTTCGACGAGGCGTACGACTTCGCGTTCTACCGGCCCAGCGTCGCGCTGGCGAAGGCGCTCGGCCGCTGGATCGAAGGGCCGATCATCGGCGGGTCGATCAGGGAGCTCGTCGCGGGCATCCGCGACGCAGCGGTCGGCACGAGCCGCCTGCAGACGGGACTCGTCCGCTCCTACGCGCTCGCGATCGCCGCGAGCCTGGCCGTGATCACGATCGTCTTCGTGGCGGTGCGCTGACGTGGGCTGGCTGACGACCGCGCTGATCCTGCTGCCGCTCGGTGGTGCGCTGCTCGTCTGGGTCTTCCCCTGGGACGGGTTCACGGCGGGCTCGATCGCACTGCTCGTCGCCCTTGGCGAGGTCGGGATCTGGATCGAGGCGCTGGTCCGGTTCCACTTCGACCGCGGCGGCCTGCAGCTCGACCAGCGGACGAACTGGTTCAGCGACCTGCACGTCTCCTATCACGTCGGCATGTACGGCTTCTCGCTCTGGCTCGTCGGCCTGACGGTCGTCGTCCAGGCGGCGGCGATCATCTACGCGTTCTGGGCCGGCCGCACGGGCGCCCGCGCGTACTTCGGGCTGATGCTGCTGCTGACGGCGGCGATCGTCGGCGTCTTCACCGCCCAGGACCTGCTGCTCTTCTACGTCTTCTGGGAGGCCATGCTGCTGCCGCTGTACGTCCTGATCGGCGTGTGGGGTGGCCCGGGGCGGCTCGGCGCGACGATCAAGTTCGTCATCTACACGATGGCCGGCTCGCTGCTGATGCTCGCCGCCGTGATCGTGCTCGGGCTCTCGCAGGGAACGTTCGACCTGACCGCGAGCTGGCAGAGCTCGAGCGACTGGTTGTTCCTGGGATTCGTGGCCGCCTTCGCGGTCAAAGCGCCGCTCTTCCCGTTGCACGCCTGGCTGCCGGACGCCTACCGCGAGTCGCCGCCGGAAGTCTCGGCCGTGTTGAGCGGAGTCGTCTCGAAGGCGGCGATCTACGGCTTCATCCGGATCGCAATCACGAAGTTCCCGGAACCGACGAAGGACTTCCGGACGGTGATCCTGGTGCTGGCGGCGGTGGGTCTCATCTATGGGTCTTTGTTGGCGTTCCGCGCGCCCGACGTGCGCGGCGTAATCGCGTACTCGTCGCTGGCTCAGATCGGATTGATCACGTTCGGCGTCTTCGCGGTCAACGACCTGGGGCTGAACGGCGCCGTGCTGCAGATGGTCAATCATGGCCTGATCACCGCTTCGCTGTTCCTGCTCGCCGGCGGAATCGAGCGGCGTGCGACGACCGGCGAGTTCTCGCGGCTGGGTGGCTTCGCGCGAGGAAGGCCGATTCTCGCGACCGTCCTGATGACGACCGGAATCATCGGGCTGGCGGTGCCCGGCTCGTCCGCGTTCGCCGGCGAGTTCGAGATCCTGGCCGGCGTCTTCACCCGCGGCTGGGGGTACTCGGTCGTCGGCGCGGTCGCGATCGTGCTCGCGGCCATGTACATGCTGCGGCTGATCTCGGCGGTTCTGCACCGCGAACCGGGGCCTGCGGTCACGCCTGACGCGCTGGATCTGAGGCCGGCCGAGCTGGGCGCGATCGTGCCGCTGCTCGCCTGCTTGCTCGCGCTGTCTGTTTGGCCGGCGGCGATCACGGAGCGGTCGTTCACCAACGACCGCGCGCGGACGGACGTGAGCACGCAATTCGAGGCGTCGCCGTGATCCCCCGCCCGCACGTCGACTGGTTCGCGCTCGCGCCCGAGCTGATGTTGCTCGGCGCCATGGGCTTCGCGCTGATGGGCGCTGTGCTGCTGCCACGCCAGAACCGCCGCGACTTCGGCGCGCTCGCGGCGGCCCTCGGCTTCGCCGGCGCGTTCGTCTACGCGATCGTCATCTACGTCCACACGCCGGAGGCGCAAAGCGTGATCGCCGACTCGGTCCGCCGCGACCGCTTGGGCGCGCTCGCGCAAGTGATCATTGCGGGCGCGGGCCTGCTGACGGTCGGCGTCGCGTACGCCGACCGGATGCGCGACGAGCACATCGCCGAGTTCTACGCCCTCCTGGCCGCGGCGGGCGCCGGCATGTGCTTCCTCGTCACGGCGAACAACCTGATGACGCTCTTCCTGGGGCTGGAGTGGTTCTCGATCTCGCTCTACATCCTCTGCGCGATCGACCGCGAGCGGGAGAGCTCGCTCGAGGCGGGGCTCAAGTACCTGATCATCGGCAGCTTCGGCTCGGCCGTGCTCCTGTTCGGGTCGGCGCTCGTCTACGGAGCCACCGGGGAGCTCGCCTTCAACCGGATCTCGGACGCGATCGGCGCCCAGCACCTGACCGGCGACGCGCTGCTCGTCGCAGGCCTGGCGATGATCATCGTCGGCCTCGGCTTCAAGGCCTCGGCGGCGCCCTTCCACATGTGGACGCCGGACGTCTACGAGGGGGCGCCGACGCCGGTGACGGGCTTCATGGCCGCCGCGACAAAGACGGCGGCGCTCGTCCTGACTCTGCGGGTGCTGCGCGAGGCTTTCCCGCAGGAGGCCCACCTCTGGACGATCGCGATCGCGGCGATCGCCTGCGCGTCGCTTGCGGTCGGCAACCTATGCTGATCCCGATCGCCTCGGACAACGCGATCGGCGGCCGGGCGCTCCTCTACTACCTGATTCCGTACTCCATGATGTCCGTCGGGGCCTTCGCGGTCATCACCGCACGAGAGCGAGAGCTGGCGGCGCCGGTGACGCTCGACAACCTCGCGGGGATGGGCTGGGAGCGACCGCTGCTCGGCGTCGCGATGTGCACGTTCATGTTCGGCTTCGCCGGCCTGCCGCCGACGGGCGGCTTCGTTGGCAAGTTCTACGCCTTCTCGGCGGCGTTCCGGCACGGCTGGACGTGGCTCGTGATCGTCGGCGTGGTCGCGACCGCGGTCAGCCTTTACTACTACCTGGCCGTCGTACGGGCGATGTACATGCGGCCGACCGCAGAGCTGCAACTGGCGCCGACTACGGTCCCAGCCGGCGCGATTGCAGCGGGCGGCTCGCCGCCGCGCGACGCAATGCTGCAGGCGACAGTCCTGCTGGCCATGGGCGGAACGATCGCCTCGTTCGTCGCCGTGCAGCCGCTGATCCATGTCGCAAAACAGGCCGCAAGCTCGCTGCCCTTCTAGGGACTGTCCCCGCAGGGGACTGTCCCTGTAAAGCTCACGACCCTAGAACCGGTTCAGGGAAAGACCCCTATCGGGGACTGTCCCTAAGCTCGGCCGCGAGCGCAGCAACGGCCTGCAGGCAGAAGACCACGACACAGGCGATCAGCGCCGAGCGGGCCACGGCCGGCACGGAGGGGTCGCCAACCGACGGGGCCCGCGCGGCGGTCGCGACCAGCAGGAACGCGAGCACGAACGCCCAGGCGAAGGCGTGGGTCGGCTCTGCTTTGCCGTCCAGCCGGTCGGCGACGCAGCGAAGACCGGCAATCGCCGTCAGCGGTACGGCGAGCAGCAGGGCGTTGAAGGCCAGCGTGTGAGCTCCGAAGTGATCGGCGAGCGCGGCACCGAGGACGAGGGCGATCGGAGACAGTCGACCGAAGATGCTGGCGGATTCGGCGGACGGAACAGGTCTCCTGCGTTACGCTCGCGGAGTCAACGAGGAGGAGGGTGAATGCCGGACGTTTCCGTTACCTGGCTCGGTCACGCGGCCTTTCGAATCGACAGTCCGAACGGCAAGCGGATCTACGTCGACCCGTGGCTCGACAACCCGAAATGCCCAGAAAACGAGCAGAAGCCGGAGCGGGCCGACATCGTCGCCGTCACCCATGGCCACTCCGATCACGTCGGCAGCGCGGTCGAGATCGCGAAGCGGGTCCCAACAAGGGCGGCACCGTCGAGATCGACGGGATCAAGTTCACCATCGTGAATGCTTTCCACTCCGGCTCGGCTCCCGACGGGAGCTACGGCGGCGAGCCGGCCGGGATCGTGATCACCTTCGAGAACGGCACGGCGATCTACTTCGCGGGCGACACCTGCGTCTTCGGGGACATGCAGCTGATCGGCCGGATCTACGGCCCCGACGTCGCGGTGCTGCCGATCGGCGGTCACTTCACGATGGATCCGCGCGAGGCCGGAGTCGCGCTCGAGCTGCTGGGGACGAAGCGCTGCATTCCGTGCCACTACGGCACCTTCCCGCTGCTCAAGGGCACGCCGGAAGAGCTGAAGCAGCAAGCGCCGTCGGACGTCGAGATCCTCTCACTCGAACCTGGGGAGACGATCACGGTTTGAGAGAACGCTGGTTCGGAGCCACCGGCAAGCGGGTTCCAGAGCTCGCCGTCGAGGGAGACCCGCTCGTTCCGCTCGCTGAGGCGCTCGTGCTCGACGACGTCTCCGACGACGCCAAGCTGCGCGAGGCGCACGCGGCGGGGACGCCCGTCGTCGTGCGCGCCGGCTCGGCCGAGCAGATCGTGGCCGCGCTGAGGCGGCCGGAAGTGGCGAGCGTCCTCGTGCCCGAGAGCCACGCCGAGCTGCTTCAGCTCGACCTTCGGGAGCTGACCTATGGCTAGGACGATCGCGACCTACTCGATCGCCGCCTGCGACCTCGACGCGGGCCAGTGGGGCGTCGCGACGCAATCGAAGTTCCTCGCCGTCGGCTCGGTCGTCCCCTGGGCCGAGCCTCACGTCGGAGCGATCGCGACCCAGGCTTACGCTAACCCGCGTTACGGGACCGAAGGCCTCAGCTTCCTGCGCGAGGGACTCTCCGCCGAGGAGGTCGTCGGGCGGCTGACGGCTGCAGACGAGGGACGGGACCAGCGCCAGCTCGGCGTCGTCGACCGTGAGGGCCGCAGCGCGAGCTTCACCGGCGCCGAGTGCCTCGAGTGGGCGGGCGGCAGAACGGGTCCCTGCTACGCGGCGCAGGGCAACATCCTCGTTTCGGCGGCGACGGTAGACGCGATCGCCGAGACGTTCGAGTCCTCGAAGGGCACGCTGGCCGAGCGCCTGCTGGACTGCCTCGACGCGGCCCAGGCGGCCGGCGGCGACCGGCGCGGCCAGCAGTCGGCTGCGCTGCTCGTCGTCGAGCAGGACGGCGGCTACGCGAAGCTTTCGGACACGATCGTTGAGCTCCGGGTCGAGGATCACGAGCTGCCGCTCGAAGAGCTTCGACGCCTCTACCGGCTGCACGAGGCGCTCTTCGGCGAGACGCCGCGCGACGAATGGCTGACGGTCGACGACGCGCTCGCGAACGAACTCCGTGACCGACTGGCGAAGCTCGGCTACGACGGCGAGCTCGAGGATGCCCTCAACAAGTGGGCCGGCAACGCTAACCTCGAAGAGCGCGTGGACGGAGCCGCAGAGATCGATCCGATCGTCCTGGAAGAGCTGCGGGAGCTTTCGTGAGCACGCTACGCGTCCAGTTTGGCTGGAGACCTCTAGTCGGAATCCGGTCCGAGGTGCAACGAAACGCTCACGAGGTTGCCTGATG
Organism: Actinobacteria bacterium 13_2_20CM_68_14; assembly: GCA_001914705.1. Classification (GTDB taxonomy): domain Bacteria; phylum Actinomycetota; class Thermoleophilia; order Gaiellales; family Gaiellaceae; genus 13-2-20CM-68-14. Next base: position 11,726 of record MNDB01000022.1, read on the forward strand.
AGCTCTGGCTACGAGGTCGCGCACATCGACGAGCTCGAGGAGCTGCCGATCAACAACGGCGAGTTCGTCTGGCGGCCGGTACGGCGCCGCTTCGGGATCACGGCCTTCGGCACGAACGCCTACACGGGGAACGCCGGGCAACGTGTGATCGAGGAGCATTTCGAGCGCGAGAACCACCAGGAGATGTACGTCGTCCTCCGTGGCCGGGCGACGTTCATGCTGGACGACGACGAGATCGATGCCCCCGCAGGGACGATCGTGTTCGTCCGACCCAACACGAGGCGGGGAGCGATTGCAGCCGAGGACGATACTGCCGTGCTCGCCGTCGGCGCCAAGCCGGGAGTCGTCTTCGAGCCCTCGCTCTGGGAGGACGTGTTCGCCGCCAACGCGTACGCCGACAAGGGAGAGCTCGACAAGGCCCGGGGACTCTTCACAACCTTGCTCGAGCAGCATCCAGATGCTTGGCAAGGCCACTTCAACGCCGCCTGCCTCGAAGCGCGCGTCGGCGACAAGGAGCGAGCGCTCGAGCACTTGGAACGCGCGGTCGAGCTCGAGCCGGAGAAAGCGCGCGAGTTCGCCGGGACCGACTCGGACTTCAACTCGATCCGCGACGACGCGCGCTTCTCAGCTCTGGTCGCCGGGGAGCCGGACTCCGGCGGCTAGCTCGCGCACCGCCGGCACCGGATCGCCCTCCGGTCGAGCCAGAAGCAGCACCGCGCCGTAACCGTCGGCGCCTGTCAGTGAGTCGACGAGGAGCTGCAGCCCCAGCGCGAGCGCGAACGCCTTGTGGGCCTGCTCGCCGCCGAAGGGGACGAGCTCCTCCGGCGTAGCGGCGCCGGTCAGCACATCGCCGTAGGTGATGGCGCCCATCGAGACATCGGCGACGATCGGTTCGCCGTCGGAGCTCGGGATCGCGATCGCAAGCGGGTTCGTCCCGGCGAGCTTCGGCCCGCCCGCGGGAGAGCCGAGGCGAGCCGGCGAGGTTGCGGTCAGCGCCGCGACGAAGCCGCCCTCGGCGAGCTTGCGGACCCAATAGCCGAGCATCCCAGTCGGGAAGCAGTGCGCAGCGACGATCACGCGCGCCCGCTCCGGAGGGTCCGCGAGCTGCGCCTCGACAATCGCCGCGAGCGTCAGATAGCCGAGCGCCCCACGACCATCCCAGCGCTCGAAGCCGCCCTCGGCGATCTCCACCTCGGGCCTCGCGGACGGGTCGAGATCCGGCAGCGTCGCCAGCCAGTCGACGCGCGAGAGCCCGTGGCCGGTCCGGCCGCGCCGCTCGGCGTCGACGAAATGGTCGGCGAGCGTCTGCGCGTCTTCGCCCGAGAAGCCGAGCGCACGGAGCTTGCCGGGAACGTCGGTCAGGAGAGAACCGGGAGCGACTTCACAAAGCCGACGCCCTGCTCCCGGCGCGTCTCCGCGATCGCGTCCGCGACCTCGGAGATCGCCACGGCGGCCGGTGTGCCGGGATTCGCGATCACCAGCGGCTCGCCCGCGTCGCCGGCCTCGCGCAGGCTCGGATCGAGCGGAATCGAGCCAAGCAGCGGGACGTGCAGGTCATCGGCGAGCTCCTGCCCGCCGCCA
>MNDB01000022.1:13453-16647 GCA_001914705.1 Actinobacteria bacterium 13_2_20CM_68_14
GAGAGGAACTGCTCGAGCGCGCGGTGCAGCATCGGCCCGCGCCACATCACCGGCGAGTTGTCCTCGAGGAAGAAGCCGATCGACATCAGCTTCAGGTCGTCCTTGACCGGCGGCACGATCATCCGCTCGACGACGACCGGGCGCTGGCGGATACCGAGCAGGTGCGGGATCGAGTGGCCGTAGACGTCGGCGTCGAGAACCCCGACGCGCTGGCCGAGGGCGCTGAACGCGGCTGCCAGGTTGACCGTCAGCGACGACTTGCCGACGCCGCCCTTGCCGCTCGCGACCGCGATCACGCGCGTTGAGCGGTCGAGCGAGATCCCCTTCGTGCGCTCGGTGACACCGCCGCGGAGCTTGGTCGTCAGCGCGGCCTTCTCCTCCGGCGACATGACGTCGAAGTCGAGTGAGACGCGCTCGACGCCGTCAACCGGCGCCAGGACTTCGGCGACCTGCTGCTCGAAGCTCGAGCGCAGGGGGCAGCCGGCGACGGTCAGCGCGATCGTGACCGCGACGTCGCCGCCCTTGATCCGGACGTCTCGGACCATGTCGAGCTCGGTGACCGGACGGCGCAGCTCGGGGTCGATGACCTGCTCGAGCGCTTTGAGGATCTCGTCGCGCGAAGGCTCCATCGGCACGAGCCTAGCTAAACGCCCAAGCGCCGCTTCAACCACAGCGCGTTCTTGATCGCGAAGCCCTCCCAGTCGTTGTTGAAGTAGGCGTAGACGTCGTGCTCGCGGCGCCATTCCTCGATCCGCCGAGCCCACTCTTCCAGCTCCGTCTCTGAGTAATTCCCCCGGCGGCCACGGGACCCCGCGTGAAAGCGGATGTATGTCCAGTCGGCGGTCAGCTCGTGCGTCTGAAACGGCCGTCGCGGGTCGTCGCCGATCACGAGCGCAGCGCCGTGGGAGCACAGCAACGCGTAGACCTCGGGCGCGAACCAGCTCTCGTGCCGGAACTCGAAGCAGTGGCGCCCGGGCGGGAGCTTCGCGAGCGCGCCGACGAGACGCTCGTCGTCTCGCCGGAAGTTGGCCGGCAGCTGCCAGAGCACCGGCCCAAGCTTGGGCGAGCGGACCAGCGGCTCGATCCGCTCGTAGAACCTGCGCACGCCGGCGTCCAGGTCGAGCAGGCGCTTGAGGTGGGTGATGTAGCGACTCATCTTGACCGCGAACAGGAATCCCGGCGGGCTCGTGCGGACCCAGTTTGCGACCACGTCGCGCTTCGGCAGTCGGTAGAAGGTCGCGTTCACCTCGACCGTCTCGAAGTGGCGCGCGTAGTAGTCGAGCCAGAGCCGCGGCGGGCAGCGCGGTGGATAGAAGACGCCGTTCCGCCAGTGCTCGTAGTTCCAGCCCGAACAGCCGACTCGGACAGGCTTCAACTCAACGCCGCGAACAGCTTCCGGCACAGCTCCGGTGTGCCCGCAGCGACGACCCGTGAACGCCCTGCGGTGTCGAGCGGCGCCCGGCCGAACGGCGGCGCCTCGGGTAGGTCGATCGCGAGCCCGCACTCGCGCACGAGTAGCTGTGCAGCGGCGATGTCGACCGACCGCGCGCCCTTGAGCGAGCAGACCGCGTCCACGCGTCCGGCCGCGAGATGGCAGAGCGAGATCGCGAGCGAGCCCATGATCCGCAGCCGGTAGGCGAGCCCGACCATCTGCGCCGCCTTCTCCGCGACCGACGACGTCAAGGTCGCTTCGAACGACAGGATCTCGATCTCGTCCTTCGGGCGCACGTCGCCGAGCCGCGCCGCGCCGAGGAATGCCCCGCCGCCGCGCTCCGCCGTCCACTCCTCGCCGGTACCGAAGTCGTAGACGTAGCCGAAGTGGACGTCATCCATGGTCGCGCCGTCGGCGACGGCGAGCGACAGCGCGAAGAACGGGATCCCACGCTTGGCGTTCAGCGACCCGTCGATCGGGTCGACGACGACGTGCGTCGCGCCGCCGGAGCCGAACGTGCGCTCGCCCAACTCTTCTGAGATCAGCGTGAAGTCGGCGCCAGTGGTCTCGAGCCGGCGAACGATCGCATCCTCTGCCGCCGCGTCGATCGCGACCGTGTCGTCACCGCCCTCGCCCGCGCCGACGACCGGCTCGCGCTCGACCCGCGTCGGCAGGTCGGCGAGCACGCCCCGCACGTCCTCGACCGCCGCGCGGCACGTCGCGAGCCAGTCAGTCAAGTGGTTGAAACAGAAGGCCCGAAGTCAGCTTCGGATAGAAATAGGTCGTCTTCTGCGGCAGCACCTGGCCCTCGCGCGCGCGGCTGAACACGTCCTCGATCCGCGTCGGCCGGAGCAGGAACGCAGCCTCGGCCTCGCCGTGGTCGACGGCCGCGACCGCTTCGCCGCGCTGCGGCGTGTAGCTGACACCCTGAGGCGCCAAGGCGTCGACGACCTCGACGTCTAGCCCGTCGCCCTCGAGCAGCTCATAGCCGCCGCGCCTGTAGAGGACGACCCCCGGGAGCTCGTCGCCCGGCTCGTCGATCGGTGTCCCGCGGACGCCGTCGACCGACTGAGCAAGCCGGTGGGTCGGGAAGATCGTCAATCCCTGCTCGCGGGTCGAGACGAGCACGACCATCATCCAGGCACTTGCCTCCGTGCCGTCCTCATCGTGGAAGGCGAGTGCGGTCTCGTAGCGGTGGTGGCCGTCGGCGATCAGGAGCTGCGCGTCGGCGAAGCGCTCGCCTGGATCGTCCTCGACGCGCCAGAGCCGGTCGCCCCCCGCGGCGAGGTCCGGCTCGCGCTGGGGAATCTCGACCGGGTCGCCGTCGTGCAGCAGGAAGATCGGCTCGAGCTGGGTCCGCGTCGCCCGCAGGAGCCGCAGGCGCCCCTCCTTCGGCCCGGCGTGCGTTCGTTCGTGAGGCAGGACGACTCGGTTCTCGTAGGGCTCGAGTCGCAGGGTGACCACGAGTCCGTTGCGGATCCGCGCCACCCCGTCCGGGCCGGTATAGGACTGCGACAGCGCCCAGACCGCCGGTTCGGTCTCGCGCTCGAGCACGCCGTCAGCCTGCCAATCCGAGAGCTCGCGCGCGGCCTGTTCCTCGGACTCCGGCAGAGTCAGATGGACGACGTTGTGCGGGTCGAGCGCCAGGTAGTGCTCTCGCTCCTGGGCCGAGATCACGTCGTACGGCGGCGCGACGAGCCGCCTGAGCGGCCCCGCCGCGGGCGAGTAGCGAAGCGCCCGAAAGGGCCGAACCTGGGCCATC
>MNDB01000067.1:0-10185 GCA_001914705.1 Actinobacteria bacterium 13_2_20CM_68_14
GCTCGTCGACCCGCGCGACCCACTCGTCCGTCCCGACCCGAGACCGGTCGGCGGGGTCGTCAGGCTCCGGGATCGCCGCAGGCAGGTCGCCTTCGTCGAGGGGTGGTCCGCCGCCGAGAGAGCTCATACCTTCTGGATCACGGGCGATCCGAGCAGGCCCGAGGGTCGGATGAGGAACATGCCGATCAAGAGCGCGAAGACGTAGAGGTTTGCGTAGACCGACCCGCCCGGAAGGTAGCCCGTGGCGAAGGCCTCGGTGAGGCCGATCAGGAAACCGCCCAGCACTGCGCCGGGAATGCTCCCGATCCCGCCGACAACGGCCGCGGTGAAGCCCTTCAACCCGGCGGTGAAGCCCATCAGCGAGAAGATCTGGCCGAAGACGAGCCCGAACATGACTCCACCTGCGGCCGCGAGCGCCGACCCGAGAAAGAACGTGAAAGAGATCACCCGGTCGATGCTGATCCCCATCATCTCGGCCGCGTCGCGGTCGAACGACGTCGCCCGCATCGCCTTCCCGGTGCGCGTGCGGGAGACGACCAGCGCCAGCGCGATCGTCAGCCCGATCGACACGGCGATCGTGAGGATCTGGATGTTGGAGATGAAGAAGTTGTTGCCGATGTGGTAGCTCTTGACCCCGACGAGGTCGAACGTGTCGTAGCTACGAAACTGCGGCCCCCAGAGCAGGAGCGCGCTGTTCTGCAGGAAGATCGAGACGCCGAGCGCGCTGATCAACGGCGCGATCCGGGGCGCGTTGCGAAGCGGTCGATAAGCGAAGCGTTCAATCCCGACGCCGAGCAGGCCGCAAGCGAGCATCGCGACCGCGAACATGATCGCGACCACCAGCCAGCCGGTCACCGCGGGCGACAGCGCGCCGCCAAGCCATTGGAGGACGAAGAAGCCGACGAACGCCCCGACCATGTAGACGTCGCCGTGGGCGAAGTTCAAGAGCTTCAGGATCCCGTACACCATCGTGTAGCCGAGCGCGATCAGCGCGTAGATGCTCCCCAGCGTGAGTCCGCTGACCAGCTCGCCGAAGAAGAGGCTCCAATTCACGGGTGGGAAAAGATCGCACAAAACGCAGTGCGGCCCACCGGGGGCCGCACTGCATTCAGTTCGAAACCGACTGGACTACGCGACTCGGACGAAGACTCCCTTGACCGAGTGGTAGATCCCGAACGGCTTCTTGACCATGTCGCCGTTCTTGTTGAAGGCGACGGGAAGACCGAGCAGCGACGCTGCGACGCTGATGTTCGTCTTCTTGATCTGCGCACGAACCTCCGCGCGGGAGGCCGTGCCGTTCTTGCAGGCCCGATCGATCGCGCCCGTGACGACCTGCGCCGCCACGTAGCTCGGTGCACCGAAGAGCTCCGTGCCCTTGTGGATGGCCTTGAAGGCCGCGACCCGCTTGTCCGACGGATTGACGGGGAAGAACGAGTCGTACACGTTGTTCCCGAGTCCAGCGAACAACGGATCGAAGAGGCCGTCGGAGCCCATCAGCTTGGTGCCGGCCCTGCCCTGGCTCTTCATCTGCTGGCCGAAAGCCTGACCCTTCGGCGGCAGCTGCCACGGGAGGTAGACGAGCTGGGTGTTCCGCGGGATCTTGTTGATCAACGACGTGAAGTCCGACTGCTGCTGACTGACGCCGTCACGACCGACGGTTACGCCCTTGGCCTTGAGCTGTGCCTGCACCTCGTCGGCGAGGCCGGTGCTGTAGGCCTCCTGGTCGTCGATGATGTAGACCCGCTTCACCTTGAGCGTGGCGGTGATGTAGCCAGAGACGCTCTTGCTCTGCGACGAGTCCGGCGGGACGGTGCGGAAGAAGAAGCCCTTCCGGGTGCCGTCCAGCGTGATCTGCGTGTTCGTCGCCGAGCCCGAGACCCAGCCGAGGCCTGCGCCCTTGAGGGCACCGGTCGTTGCCTTGACCTCGTTCGAGCCGGCCGGGCCTACGACGCCGAGGACGGCGCTGTTCGAGCCGAGCGCCTGTGCGCCCTTGACCGCTTCGGCCGTTCCGTTCGCGGAGCCAAGCTGCGTGTCCTCGTTGACGAACTTGATCTTCGACTTGTGCGTCTTGTTGTAGTTGGTCTTGTAGAAGTTCGCCCAGTGAACCTGGTTGATCCCGATCGACGCTGCCGGCCCGGTAAACGGCGCCATCAGCCCGATCGAGCGTGTCTTGCCGCACTTCACAAGCGCGGTGTCCGCGTTCGAGGCGGAAGCGACCTTGCTCGCGCCGCCGGTTGACCCCCAGGCGGCCGTCGCGAGCACAGCCACTACCGCCGCGAGGCACGCGGCGACTACCACTTTCTTCATGTTGCCCTCCTCAGAGTTAATCGGTACTTGAATGAGACGCCGATCGCCGTCATTCGTTTGCCTCGTATGCGCGCGAGGCCGGATCGCCCGCTGGATGGAAGACGGCCACGATCCGCATCGGCGCGTCGCCGCTGTTCTCGAGCGAATGCACGAACAACGGCGGTAGATGGATACAACTGCCCGCCGACACCGGCTTGTCCGCCCCGTCTCCGTGCAGAACGCCCTCGCCTTCGAGGACGTAGATCACCTCGTCGTAGACGTGGCTGTGATCGGGTGCTCGGCCCGGCGCGATGACGCCGTAGAACTGCGTCATGTCGCGGCAGCCGACCTCTTGCGTCACGAGGTAGCGAAACTCGCGATCCCCGCTCGCCGTCAGCAGAGGCTGGTCGGCGAGCCGAACCGTGCGCCGACCGGCAACCCGCGTCGCTCCGTTCGTCTGCGGCGCGATCGCCGAGACGGTCAGCAGCTCCTCCGGTCCGGGGTTCTCGATCTCGTACGACTCGCCGGGCGCTAGATAGACGCCGGTGCCGGGCTCGAGCTCGTGCTCTTCGCCTTCGACGAACATCGTCCCGCGGCCGGAGGCGGCGTAGACGATCTCCTGGACGCCGTCGAGTCTCCGGGGTAGCGAGCGGCCGGGTTCGTAATGCGTCAGATGCAGCTCGAGGAACCGGGATCCCGCGGACGTATCGATCGCGGTCGCCCGTGAGGCCGTGTCGCCTTCGACACGGCGGCTCTCCAGCTCGTTTTCGTGCACGACGTGGCCGGCCACGCTGCGATTGTCACACGAATTCGCTTCGAATTCGATGAGTACGCTCTGCCGGTGGAGTACCGGCGGCTCGGCGGCACCGATTTGGACCTCTCGAGCATTGTCCTCGGCTGCGGCAACTTCGGCGGGATCGGTTCGGCTCCTGAGCTTTTCGGCCAAGGCGAGAACGAGGCCGAGGCCTTCGCGATCATGGACCGAGCCGTTGCGGCAGGGATCAACGTCTTCGACACCGCCGCGTCCTACGGGGGCGGGCGAAGCGAGAGCTCGATCGGGAGCTGGCGTCGCCGGCATGACGCGCCGGTCCTGCTCAGCACGAAGGTCTACTGGTCGGTCACAGGTGACCCCGCCGATCGCGGTCTCTCCCGAGAACGGATCCTCCGTGAGCTCGAGGGCAGCCTTGCGCGGCTGCAGGCAGACCGCGTCGACATGTACCTGACGCACGAGCCCGATCCGGAGACGCCGATCGAGGAGACGCTGCGCGCGCTTGACGAGCTGGTCGCGGCGGGAAAGGTCGGCGCGATCGGCGTCAGCAACGTCGGCGGTGCGCAGCTGGACGAAGCGCTCGACGCGAGTGACCGTCACGGGCTCCCACGCTTCGGGTGGGTGCAGAACGAATACAGCCTGCTCCGGCGCGAGTCGGAGCGTGACGTGCTGCCGCTTTGCGCGCGGGAGGGCCTCGGCTTCACGCCGTTCAGCCCTCTGTGCGGCGGCTGGCTGACCGGGAAGTACTCGCGGTCTCAGGCCTTCCCGGACGACTCGCGGATGGCCTTGCGCGGCGAGCCATACTCCGACCTCGTGAACGAGAGGACGTTCCAGGGGCTCGAACGGTTCCAGGCTGCTGCCGTGGAGCGCGGAGTCGAGCCGGCCGAGCTGGCGATCGCGTGGGTCCTGAGCCACCCGCAGGTGGCGTCGGTGATCGTCGGGCCGCGGCGACCCGATCAGCTCGACGCGGCGCTGAGGGCTGCGGAGATCCGGCTTTCCGAGCAGGAGCGCGACGAGCTCGCGGGGCTCTTCACGTGAGCACGCTACGCGTCCAGTTTGGCTGGAGAACTGGGGTCGGTATTCGTCTCCCAGTCCAACGAACCGCTCACGAGGTTGCCCGATGAGCGAAGTCCTCGTCCTCGCACACGAGGACGTGAAGCGGCTGCTGCCGATGGACGAGTGCATCGAGCTGATGGCGGAAGCGCTTGGCGACCTCGCCCGCGGGCGGAGCTGGCAGCCGCTCCGCTTCGTCGTCCGTCCGCCAGAGGAGCAGAGCCTGATGGGCCTGATGCCGGCGCACCGCTCCTCGCCGGAGCCGGCCTACGGCCTCAAGACGGTCTGCATCTTCCCGGGCAATCCGGCGCGCGGGCTGGACGCACATCAGGGCGGCGTGATGCTCTTCGACGGCGAGACCGGCGAGCTGCGCGCCCTGATCGACGCGTCGGCGGTGACGTCGATTCGCACCGCTGGGGTGTCCGCGGTAGCCACGCGCGCGCTCGCACGGCCTGACTCGAAGGTGCTCGCGATCCTCGGCTCCGGCGTGCAGGCGCGGGCCCACCTGGAGGCAATGGCTCGAGTGCTCTCGTTCGATCAGGCCCGCGTCTGGAGCCGGACTTCAGAGCACGCGCAGGCCTTCGCGGCGGAGGCCGAGGCGTCGTTTCCGGTCGAGGCGGTCGACAGCGCCGAGGCAGCCGTTCGCGAGGCCGACGTCGTCGTCACGGTCACCTCCGCCCGGGAGCCGATCGTCGACCGCGGCTGGCTCGCGCCGGGGACCCACGTCAACGCGGTCGGATCGTCGATTCCGACGGCGCGCGAGCTCGACTCGGCCACGATCGCCGCGGCTGCGCTCTTTGTCGATCGGAGGGAGTCGACCGTGAACGAGTCCGGCGAGTACCTCCGTGCCGTCGAGGAGGAGGGAATCGGCCCCGATCACATCCGGGCCGAGCTCGGCGAGGTGCTCGTTGGCTCGGCTGCGGGGCGCGATTCCGACGAGGAGCTGACGGTGTTCGTCTCGCTCGGCCTCGCCGTCGAGGACCTCGCGGCAGCCGAGTACCTCTACCGGCGGGCGCGCAGCGAAGGCGTCGGCGCGGTGGTTCCGTTTTGATCCCGCTGGAGCAGATCCGCGGCGCGCAGGAGCGCTTGAGTGGCAAGGTCGTCCGGACGCCGCTACTGCGGCTTGCCTCGGACACACCAGCGACGATCTATCTGAAGCCCGAGAACCTGCAGCCGATCGGCTCGTTCAAGCTGCGCGGAGCGCTGAACGCGATCTCACAACTCCACCCCGCCCAGCTGGAGGCGGGCGTCGTGACCGCGAGCGCCGGGAACATGGGCCAAGGCGTCGCTTGGGCGGCGCGCGAGCTCGGCATTCCTGCCACGGTCGTCGTGCCCGAAGGCGCGGTCGAGACGAAGCTGGCGGCGATCGAGCGACTCGGCGGGCGCGTGGTCAAGGTGCCGTACGAACGCTGGTGGCAGGCGATCGAGGAATCGAGCTTCCCCGAGGCAGAAGGCGTCTTCATCCACCCGGTCCAGAACGAGCAGGTGATGGCGGGGAACGGGACGATCGGGCTCGAGATCCTCGAAGACCTCCCGGAAGCCGACGTGGTGCTCATTCCCTTCGGCGGCGGCGGGCTCAGCGTCGGGATCGCGAGCGCGGTCAAGGCGCTGCGGCCCGAGGCGCGGGTGTATGCGGTCGAGCCGGAGACGGGCGCGCCACTGACCGCATCGCTTGCCGCCGGCGAGCCCCGAAAAGTCGACTACGAGCCCTCGTTTGTCGACGGCTCCGGCTCGCCGGCGCTCCTGCCGAAGATGTGGGAGCTCGCTCGGGGCGTGCTCGACGGCGCCGTGGCCGTTCCGATTGACGAAACCGCCGCGGCGGTCCGCCTGCTCGCCGAGCGCGCGAGGGTCGTTGCGGAGGGCGCCGGCGCGCTCTCGCTCGCGGCCGTTCTTGCCGGTCACGGCGGGGCCGGCAACGTCGTCTGCGTCATCTCGGGCGGGAACATCGACTCTTCGAAGCTGACGACGATCCTCGCCGGCGGAACGCCGTGAGCGAAAACGTCTGGGTGGTCGGGGGCGGCGTCATCGGCAGCCTCTTCGCCGCCCACCTCTCGCGGGTCGCCGACGTCACCCTGCTCTGCCGGCGTGACGAGCACGCGGCCGCTGTGGCGGAAAACGGCATTCTGGTCTCGGGCCGTGCGGACTTTGTCGGCCGGCCCCATGCGTCCACCGATCCCGCCGGACTAGCGGAGGCCGGGCTTGCGATCGTCGCGACCAAGGCGAACGACGTCGAGGCTGCGGCGGCGCGGCTAGAAGGGCGCCTCGGCGACGGCAGCGTCATGACCGTTCAGAACGGCCTCGGCGCCGAGGAGGTGGTCCGCAGCCACGGTCCCTGGCCTCAACTCTCGGCGGTCACGTTCATGAGCGGGACGAAGGTGGCGGACGATCACGTCGAGTACGTGCTCGACACGCCGACCTGGCTGGCGCCCTACGAGGATGCGCCCTTCGACATCGCGGAGCGAACCGCGGCGCTGATTGTCGAGTCGGGGCTGAAGGCCGAGGCGATGCCAGACCTCGAGCCCGCGCGCTGGTCGAAGCTGATCTTCAATGCGACCGTCAACAGCGTCGCCGCGCTGACCGGGCTTCCCCACGCCTACCACTTCGCGGAGCTCGACCAGCCGACGGACCTCGGCCACCTCGTTCGCGGTCTGATGGACGAGGGGAAGCAGATCGCCGGTGCCGCGGGGATCTCTTTGCGCGAGGATCCCTGGGAGATGAACGTGCTCGCGACGCAGCGCGGCAGCCGCCACTACCCGTCCATGCTCGAAGACGTGGAGGCGCGCCGGCCGACCGAAGTCGACTTCATCACGGGCGCGCTCGTGCGCGAGGCGGACCGCCGCGGGGTCGAGGCACCGCTCATGACGGCCGTCTACCGCCTGGTCAAGGGTCGCGAGGCGTCGTACCTGTGAGGGTGACGATCGTCGGCTGCGGAGCGGTCGGGTCGCTGTTCGCGGCGAACCTTGCGCAGCTCGACGACGTCGAGGTCTGGGCGTTCGATCTCGACCGGGAGCACGTCGCGGCGATCAACGAGCACGGGCTGCGCCTCTCCGGAGCGGGCGAGATCGTCGGCAAGCTCAGCGCGACGACGGACGCCGCCGAGCTGCCACCCAGCGACTTCGGAATCGTCGCGACGAAGTGCATGCACACGGCCGCGGCGATCGAAGCGACTGCGGGGGCGTTCGCGAACGGCTCCGTCTGCTCGGTGCAGAACGGGGTCGGCAACGAGGAGGCGCTCGCGCAGCATGTCGAGCGCGTGATTCGCGGGACGACCTTCCCGGCGGGGCGCGTCGTCGAGCCCGGCCACGTGCAGTGGGACGTCAAGGGCGACACGACGATCGGGCCATTCGAGCCGAGCCCGGCGCCCACGGCCGACGTCGAGCAGCTCGCCGACGCCTGCACGCGCGGCGGCATGCCGACTCAGGCGGTCGCAGACGCGCGCGGCCCCCAATGGCGCAAGCTGATCTTCAACGCGGCGACGAACCCGATCGGCGCGCTGACGGGGCTCACGCACGGCCGCGTCGTCGAGGACGCCGGGCTGCGGCGACTCGTCTCCCAGCTCGTCGACGAGGGCAAGGCTGTCGCGGCGGCGCAGGGGATCGAGCTCGACGCCGACCCCGAGGAGCTGATCGATCACGCAGCGCGGCCGGACGTGGCCTACGACCACAAGGCGAGCATGCTCCAGGACGTCGAGGCCCGCAGGCCGACCGAGATCGACTATCTGAACGGCGGCATCGCCCGCTTCGGTCGTGAGCAGAGCGTGCCCACGCCGATGAATGACGCGGTGACGGCGCTGATCAAAGGATTAGAGGCATCGTGGAGACAGTGAGCCCTGCCGAGGTCGAGCGCCGCTACGCGAACGTCCGCGAGGCGCTCGTGCGTGACGGGCTCGACGCCGTGATCGTCTCCGGCAGCGAGTACAGCGGCTTCGAGGGGGCCGTCAGGTACCTGTCCGGCTTCCTGATCGTCCACCGGTACGCGTACGTGTTGCTGCCGGTCGAGGGCGATCCCTCGATCGTCTTCCCGGTCGAGGCCCGCTACGTCGGCGAGCACGGGACGACCTGGATCGACGAGCAGGTCTTCGTCGACGCGCCGGGCGCGTGGCTCCGCGACCGTGCCCGCGACCGGGGCTGGAAACGGGTCGGCGTCTATGGGCTCGACTACGTGATGACCGTCCGCGACTACCAGGCACTGGCGGGCGGCGAGCTCGAGCTCGTCCCCTACGACGTCGAGTTCGACCTCGCCCGGGCGGTCAAGAGCGACGAGGAGCTGGCTTCGGTGCGCGACAGCGTCCGGATCAATGCCGAGGGCTTCTGGATCTTTCTCGACGCCTTCGCGGTGGGCCGGTCAGAAGCCGAGCTTCTCGGCCCGTGCGAGGACTACTTCGTCGACAAGGGCTGCGGACGCCAGACGATGGACATGGTGCTCGTCGGCGAGAACGGAGAGGCCGAGCCCGAGTTCCGGATTGCGAGCCGCGACCGGCGAATCCGTGAGGGCGACCTCGTCCTGCCGTCGCTGGAGATCGCTGGGCCGGGCGGCCACTGGGTCGAGGTCTCGCGAGCGATCGCGGCCGGCGGTGGAGCGCCCGGTCCCGAGGCGAGGCGGATGCTCGAGGCTTACGAGGAGTACTACGAGGCGGCCCGCTCGGCGCTACGTCCCGGCGCCAGCGCGCACGACGTCCACCGCGCCGTCTCGAATGGCTTCAGCGACCGCGGCTACGAGCTCGGCCACGTCACTGGCCACTCGATCGGGATGACGATGATCGAGTTCCCGAAGATCGGCGAGGGAGTCGAGACCGAGCTCGCCGCGAACATGGTCTTCTCGATGCACCCCCACGCCATCTCCGTCGACGGCCACGCGTGTCTCTATATGCAAGACACCTGGCTCGTCACCGAGAACGGCGGCGAGCCGCTCGCCGGCTTGCCGATGCGGATCTTCGACGGCGCTGAGTCTCGGCCGGACGACTGAACAGCAGCCTCGGCCGTTCGGACATATCCCCGGCTCGCAGCTAGTTCGGTCCCCGGTGGCAACTCGGCCGGCGCGCCTACCCGATGGCGCCGGTGACCCTGAAGTTCTTGCTGACGAAGACGTGGTGCGGCCAGCTGATCTTGATCAAGTGGACGGCGTACGAGCCGTCGCTCAGCAACAGCACACGGTTGACTGTGCCGGCCGGATACTTGGCGATCGCGACGGCCTTGGCCTTGTTTGCCGCCGTTCCGGTGATGATTGTTCCCGACCTGGGATGCCAGCCCGCCGGGATCTGACCGACGGCTCGCTGGTTCGGACCACCCGCTTGCGGCTGGTTCAGCCCACTCGGCTGCGTCACGGCCGCAGCGTTCGCTGCTCCTGACGCGCCGTTGCCAAAGTTCGAGCTGGCGAACGCGTAGGCGCCGATCGCGACCACGATGGTCGCGACGCCGATAGCGATGAACTTGATGGGCTTTCGAGAGAAGATCGAGCGGCTCCGTAACGCCGGATTGATGGTTGATCGCACTATGCGCCGCGGCAGTAAGAGCTCCCTGTGATGGGGCTAAAAAGAGGTTAAGAAGCATTACTCGCGGAGCTGGAAGCGGGAGAAGTCGACGGCGCCTCCACGCTCCGAAAGGAATGCTCGGCCACGACGACAGCATCAAGGACTTTCAGGTCGAGGCGATTGACGGGAATGCCGGCAAGGTCTCCTGGGCGAGCTATGCACCAGGTGAGAGCTATCTCGTCATCAACCTCCGGCGTCACCTCCATGAGACTCACCATGTCGTTCCCGCCGCCGCCGTCGAGAGGATCAGCATTTCGGAGCGGAAGGTGTGGCTCCGCGCAACGCGGGCTGAGGTCGAGCAGGCTCCTGAGCATCACGATCCGGAGGCACCGCTCGAATCGCCAACGGTCGACGCGGTAACGGGCACGGTGGCCACCTGGCTCCTCAGGGGGTAATGCGCTCCGCAGCTCTCGCACGCGTTGATTGAGGGACCGGCCTTCGCTAGGGACTGTCCCCGAAGGGGGCTGTCCCTAAAAACGTCATGCGGAGCGCCACCGGTTTGAGGGACAGTCCCCGTTCCGAGGACAGTCCCTGGACCGGCCTTCGC
>MNDB01000067.1:10258-13084 GCA_001914705.1 Actinobacteria bacterium 13_2_20CM_68_14
CTGTCCCCGAAGGGGGCTGTCCCTAAAAACGTCATGCGGAGCGCCACCGGTTTGAGGGACAGTCCCCGTTCCGAGGACAGTCCCTGGACCGGCCTTCGCTAGGGACTGTCCCCGAAGGGGGCTGTCCCTAAAAACGTCATGCGGAGCGCCACCGGTTTCAGGGACAGTCCCCTTTCGGGGGCGCCTGAGATCAGTCGGTATGCATGGCCCCGACCAGCGTGATCGAGCCGGTACCGACGCCTAGGTAGTTCAGGTTCTGGGTCTCGGTGAAGGTTCCGGTGCCCTTGAGACGCGTGTAGTCGCCGGTTCCGCCGTTTACACGCCAATTTCCGGAGCACGCGCCAACGGTGTCGCCGGTGTCGAAGTCGATGCTCGTCAGGATGCAGCTGGCCTCGAAGTTGATCCGGAACGTGCCGCCGCTGAACGTGTACTCATCGATCGCCGTGTAGACGAACAAGTGGTCGTGGAAGGGGAACTTCACCGCCCACCCGACCGGCTTGAAGGCGACGCTGGCCAGCGTGCCCGTCGTCGGGGTGCCGAAGACGCCGCCGGCGGCCGTGATGTCACCGGTGACGAACGGCGCACTCGAGTGGAAGGTCTCGTCGATCGTGATCGTGACACCGTCCGGCGGAGTTGCCACGGCGAGCGGGGCTGACGCGAACGCCGCGATTGATGCGACCGCGAACAGGAGAAGCAGTCTGCGCTTCATCGGTGCTCCTCTCCGGCGCCCCAGAGTGGACGGAGCGCCACCGCCGCGCGTCCAAGACCCCGAAGGCCGGGCTCGCGCGGCGCTAGGTGTTCTACTGTCATAGCTGACCGATACACTACAACTCTGATGAGCGGCTTGTCAACGTTCCGCGTCGATCCCCGCTCAGGCGTTGGAATCGCTGCTCAGATCCGCACGAGGATCGCGTTTCTGATCGCCGACGCCGAGCTCGCGCCCGGCGATCGACTCCCACCAGTACGTGACCTCGCCCTGCAGCTCGGCGTCAACGTCAACACCGTCCGTTCCGCGTACGCGAAGCTCGACGCAGACGGCTTGGTGCGGACCAGACACGGCGTCGGCACAGTCGTCTTGGCCACAGGCGTCGAGAGTCCGCACACAGGCGCCCTTCCGCTGGGAGTGAACACGGTCGCCGTGCTGGTCGGCGGGCTCAATCCGTTCTATCTCTCCTTGCTTCGCGGCGTCGAGGACGTCGCTGCGGAACAGGGAACGCTCGTTCTCGTCACGGATACCCGCGACTCGCCGACACTGGCCGAGGCGATGATCCGCCGCCTGATCGCGCGCGGCGTGGACGGGATCGTCGCCGTCTCCGTCGGCGGCATCGGAACCAATGCCGGCGCCCCTCCGATCGTCTACGTCGACCAGCCCGATCGGACCGGCCACGTCCTTCTCTTCGACGGCCACGGCGCCGGGTATGCGGCGACGCGCCACCTCCGCGAACACGGCCACGAGCGGATCGGGATCGTGACCGCTCCGCTGTCGTGGCCGAACGTGAGGGAGGTCTATGAGGGGTACGTTCAAGCTGTCGGGGAAGCAGATGGCCGTCTCGTCGCCGAGGTGGACGAGTTCACCGTCGATGCCGGCGGCGCCGGACTGGAGCGCCTCCTCGAGCTGCCCGACCCTCCCTCCGCCGTCTTCGCTGCCGGGGAGACCCTCGCCCTCGGCGTGTTACACGAGGCGAAGTCGAGAGGGATCGACGTCCCCGCAGATCTGGCGATCACCGGCTACACGGATTCTCCGGCCGCCGCGCTCGTCGAGCCGCCGCTGACGATGGTCTCGGTTCCGGCCAGGGAGATCGGAATCCAAGCCATGCAAACGCTCGCCGAGCTCATACGTGGAAAGAAACTCCGTACTCGTCGCAAAGTCCTCGACGTCGAGCTTGTGGTGCGCGCGAGCTGCGGGTCGCATTAGCTCCGGAGATACTGCTGGCGTGGACGACGAGCGACCTCCGATTTGCCCCGCCTGCGGCGTGACGATGGTGCCGTCGGCGCTCAGTGCAAGCGACGCGCCCGCGGGCGACTGGATCTGCTTGGAGTGCGAGGAGACGAGCCAGTCGGAGTGAGCTGAGGCTGGGTCAGTTCCCCCAGAGCGGCCGAACCTCGATCGTCCAGATGCGTCGCGCCTGGAGGTTGTCCACCGAACGGGAAGCGCTCCTCATCCGGAGTGTCGGATCCGGTTCGGTCTGGGCGTTCATCCTCTCCTCTCGGCGTCCCAGCAGACCAGCAGCAGAACGTCGCCTCACTGCTAGCGATTCCGAAGGCCAGCTCTGGGTCTTCGCCCAGCGGGTCGCGCCGGCTGACGAATAAGTCTGCCCGCCAATCGAGATCGCGACGTGATTAGAGTGGCGCCAATGGCCGAGATCCTCCTGTTCCACCACGCACAGGGACAAACGGACGGATTCCTCGCTTTCGCCGACGAGCTGCGCGCTGCCGGCCACGTGGTCCACGCCCCCGATCTGTACGACGGCAAAACGTTCGCGGACATCACCGAGGGTGTCGGCTACGCCAAGCAGGTCGGTTTCGGCACGATCATCGAGCGGGGCGTGACCGCTGCGGAGGATCTACCTTCCGAGCTCGTCTACGGGGGCTTCTCGCTGGGCGTTCTCCCGGCCCAGATGCTCACCCAGACGCGGCCCGGCGCCAAGGGCGCATTACTGCTGCACGGCTTCGTGCCGACCTCGGAGTTCGAGGCTCCGTGGCCTGACGGCGTTCCCGTTCAGATCCACATGATGGACGCCGACGAATGGGCAGAGGAAGACCTCCCCGCCGCCCGCGAGTTCGTCGACGAGGTGGAGAACGCCGAGCTCTTTCTCTATCCAGGCG
>MNDB01000116.1 GCA_001914705.1 Actinobacteria bacterium 13_2_20CM_68_14
CGGTGGCCGTGCGAGACCCGGACACCGGGGCACCGGTGCGGACCGGCGCGGGACTTCCTGCCGTGGCGGTCGATTCGAGCACCGGCGGGAACGGCACGCTGTACGTCGCCTGGGCCGACTCCCGCTTCAGCGGCGGCGTCCGCGACGACATCGCCCTGTCGAAGTCCACCGACGGCGGACTCACCTGGTCGACGCCGACCAAGGTGAACCAGACGACGGGCTCGGCTCCCGCCTTCACGCCAGCCGTCTCCGTTTCCGGTGACGGCACGGTGGCGGTCACCTACTACGACTTCCGCAACAACACCTCCGACCCGAACACCCTGCCGACCGACTCCTGGATCGTCTACTCGGCCGACCACGGCGCGACGTGGGGTGGCGAGCAGCGGATCACGCCGGTGTCGTTCGACATGGACACCGCACCCGTGGCGCCTGCGGCCCGCGGGCACTTCCTCGGTGAGTACGAGGGCCTGACCCACAGCGGCAACACCTTCCTTCCGTTCTTCGCGCAGACGAACAGCGGGAATACGGCGAACCCCACCGACATCTTCTTCACCACGGCGACGCCGTAGGTCAGCGTGTGGAGCGGCCGTCTGGCAAGGCGGCCGCTCCCGCTGAGGCTGAGGCACCGCTCGCGGGCGCTGTGTCGGCATCCTCGTAACCGGGGTGACTGAGCTCGGGGCCAGCGCCGCCAAGGTCAGCATGGCTGCAATGGCTGCACCCACCGTTCGCTCGGGTCCCGTCGCAAAGCTGCAAGTGCTGTCGCCTGGAAGGGCAACGATTCAAGCCTCATGGCAAGGTTGAGGTATGGATTGTTGGGTAAGTGCGCACGCCGCCCGAGGCGTGGCAAGAATGGCAAGGTTCGGCGTTCGCTCGCGTTCGGTTGGGTTCGCTCGCTCGGACGAAGACGCTGCAAACAAGCGGTTTGAGCGAACATGCGCGAACGGGCGCGAACATCGCTCGCACTTGCCATGCAGAAGGTCGTGGGGTCGAATCCCATCATCCGCTTCTTGGAGAGTTCCACGTTCAGTTCCAACAACCGGAATGAACGTGTCACGGATCAGCCGGCATGCCGAAGCTCTCGACCGGACTGGGAGCTGGCATGGCGAGGGCGCCGTCGGACGACGGTCAGGCGTATCGCTCCGGTCCCCGCGGAAGATCGTCCAGGACGCGCCGCTCGATCAGCTAGTGCGAGCAGGAATCCGCCTGCAGATCCTGCTCCGCTAGCCGTAGGATCGAGCCGATGCCGGCCTCGAGCGCTCTCGAGCGCGATCTCGGCTCCTTCCTACCGCGCGAGAGCATCGTCGTCGAAGGAAGGTCCGCGTATCTCGCCGACGAGACCGAGGGCCGCGGCATCCTCGGGCGAGCGGAGGCCGTCGTTGTTCCTTCGAGCACAGAGGAGGTCTGCAAGGTGCTCGCCTGGTGCTACGACCACGAGGTTCCGGTGGTCCCGCGCGGTGGTGGCACCGGGTTCGCGGGCGGAGCCGTCCCTCTCGATGGAGGAGTGGTGCTTGGTCTCGAGCGGCTGACGCGCATCCGCTCGTTCGACCCGTTGCTCTGGCGGATCTGCGTCGAAGCAGGGTTGCGGACGGCCGATCTCCGACGCACCGCCCGGGAGAACGGGCTCGTCTTTCCGCCGGATCCGGGTGCGGCTGAGCAGTCTCAGATCGGCGGCAACATCGCCACGAACGCGGGCGGGCCTCATGCGTTCAAGTACGGCGTCACCGGTGCCTGGGTCACCGGGCTGGAGGCGGTCGTACCGCCGGGCGAGGTCGTCTCGGTGGGCGGGCCCATCCGGAAGGACGTCGCCGGCTACGACCTCAAGAGCCTGCTGATCGGCTCGGAAGGAACCCTCGGGATCATCACCGCCGCGTGGCTCAAGCTTCTGCCCGCGCCGGAGGCGGCGCTGCCCGTTGCCGCCTTCTTCGGCGGTGTGGTCGACGGCTGCGCCGCGATCGAGCGAGTGCTCGGGAACGGCTTGCTCGTCGCCGCTCTCGAGTACCTCGACGGCGCCTCGCTCGAGGCGACGGGCGCCGCCTTCCCCGCCGAGCGGCCCCGCGGCGCGGCCTTCCTGGTCATCGCAGAAGCCGACGGCTCGAAGGAGGAGGCCGAGAGCCTGAGCAAGGATCTTGTGGAGGTTCTCGGCGAGGGCGCGCTCGCCGTGCATGCGCCGACGGAGCCGACGGCGATCGCGGAACTCTGGCGCTGGCGCGACGGCGTCTCGATCGCCGTGAGCGCGAGCCGCGGCGGCAAGGTGAGCGAGGACATCGTCGTCCCCCTCGACCGCCTCGGGGAGGCGATCGAGGAGACGCTCGCAATCGGGCGGCGACACGGCCTTCCCGCCTGCAGCTGGGGGCATGCCGGCGACGGCAACCTCCACTCGACGTTCCTCGTCCCACCGGCGGACGAAGAGGAGCTCGCCCGCGCGAAAAGCGCGGCGGAGGAGCTCTTCGCGCTTGCTGTCCGGCTCGGAGGTTCGATCTCAGGCGAGCACGGCGTCGGCATCGTCAAGCGCGGCCAGCTCGCCCGGCAATGGTCGCCTCGGGCGCTCGAGCTCCACGCGGAGATCAAGCGCACCTTCGACCCGAAGGGTCTGCTCAACCCCGGCAAGAAGGTCGCTCGTGTAGGTTCGGGGCCCTAGCGATAGGAGGCGAGAGATGGCGCGAGTCGGCTCGTGAGTCCTCAGCCGATCGACCGGCCCGGCAAGATCGTCTGCGTCGGACTCAACTACCGTGACCATGCGGCCGAGCAGGGCGTCGCGCCGCCCGAGCATCCGATCCTCTTTGCGAAGTGGCAGACGGCGCTCGTCGGCCCGGGAGAGCCGATCGTGCTTCCGCCGGTCGCTCGGGAGGTCGACTACGAAGCGGAGCTGGGCGTCATCATCGGCGAGCGCGTCCGCAATGTCTCGGAGGGTCAGGCGCTCGAGGCCGTCCGCGGCTACGTCTGCGTCAACGAGGTCAGCGCCCGCGACCTGCAGTTCTCCGACGGCCAATGGACGCGGGCGAAGTCGATCGACACGTTCTGCCCCGTCGGCCCGCGCTTCGTCCCGCGAGAGGAGATTCCCGACCCCCAGGCGCTGTGGATCCGCTGCACCTTGAACGGCGAGGTGATGCAGGACTCGTCGACGGCAGAGATGATCTTCTCGGTCGCCGAGGTGATTGCGTTCGCAAGCCGGACGATGACGCTCGAGCCCGACGACCTGATCGCGACTGGCACGCCCGCGGGGGTCGGCTTCACCCGCGAGCCGCCGGTCTTCCTGAAGGACGGCGACGAGGTGACGGTCGAGATCGACGGTCTCGGCGCGCTCACGAACCCGGTTCTGCGCGAGGGCTGACCGGCGCCGGAGAGACCGCCGACCCAACGCGGCGGTAGTGCTCGACCGTCTCCCGCACCCCCTCGTCCAGCGGCCGCCAGGAGAGCGGGCCCAGGGCGCGCTCGAGGGTCTCGGCCTCGAACTCCTCCGGAAACGGAAGCTGCTCGTCGTCGAACGTAATTCTGCCCTCCACCTGCGGCGCAGCCCGCTCGATTGCAGCGATGCAGTCGCGGACGTGCACGCTCCCGCCGCCGAGATTGAAGACGCGGGCTTCCTCGGTCGCTGCACGCGCCGCGGAGATGAACGCCGCGGCCGCGTCCGCCGCGTGCTGGAGCATGATGCGGCCGCCGAAAGGGATGTGGTAGCCGTCGCCCTGCGCCGCGGCGGCCATCGCCAGGCTCGGCGCCGCTGTCAAGCCCGTATCGCGCCCGGGCCCGTAGACGATGTACGGGCGCAAACCGACGCTCGCCACGCTGTCATCGAGCCAGTAGATACGCGCCGCGCCTTCGTTGGCCTGTTTGTTGACCCCGTAGTGGGTCAACGGGTGGCCGACCGCGTCCGTCGGCACCGGGTGGCCGGGGTCGTCGGCGCGGTCGTAGGCGGCGATCGAGCTGGCGTAGGCGAGCCCGCGGATCCGGTCTCGCCGCTCCTTGACGGAGGCGAAGACGTTCAGCGTCCCCACGACGTTGACGAGCCCGCCGTAGGGCGGATCTGCCTTGATCAGAGGGATCAGCAGCGCCGCGAGGTGGACAACGTGGGTGATCTCGTGCGCGTCGAGCGCGTGCTCGATTGAGGCGCGGTCGGTCGTATCGCCCCGGACGATTGCCACCTGGGCGAGCTCCTCGTCGCTCAGGATCAGCCGCAACCGCCGGGTATCGTCGCCGAGGTCGAAGGCGACGACCGGCACGCTCGCGCGTACGAGTGTGGCCACGGTCCAGGCGCCGATGACGCCGAGGGCTCCCGTGACGAGGAAGCGCTCCTCGCTCATAGGCCGATCTTTGGACTATGAGCGAGGGGAGGGGGTGTGGGGGAACCGGAAGGTTCCTCCACGTTGGACTGTAAGAAGGGGGCTCGTGGGGGAAACATGGTTGCCCCCACGGGAGCGAGCCTGAGGCGAGCGACGCTCATACGTCCTGGTAGACGGTCACGACCTCGGTGTAGAACTCGAGCGCCGCTCGGCCCTGCTCGTGCGGCCCGTAGCCGGAGCCCTTGATGCCGCCGAACGGGACGTGCACGTCGGCGCCCGCGGTCTGGGAGTTGACGTGGAGCAGACCCGCCTCCATCTCGTTTACGAACCGGTCCGTGGGCTCGAGGCTCGTCGTGAAGATCGAGGCGGAGAGCCCGAACTGCACGGCGTTCGCCCGCTCGATCGCCTCGTCGATCGTCTCAAAGCGGTAGAGCGATGTCACCGGCCCGAAGACCTCCTCGCACGAGAGCATCGCGTCGTCGGCGACGTTTTCGAACAGGGTCGGCGCGACCAGGTACCCGTCGTCGTCGAGGCGCGCGCCGCCGGAGAGCAGCTTGCCGCCCTCGTGCTTGCCCTTTTCGATCGCGTCGAGAATGGCGTTCAGCTGCGTCTCGTTCACGATCGGCCCGACCTCGGTCTCCGGATCGGCGGGGTCGCCGACCTTGCCGTGTCCGATGCGGTCAAGCAGCCGCTCCCGGAACTGGTCGTAAACGGGTGCCTGCACGTAGATCCGCCGCGTGGCCGTGCACTTCTGCCCAGCGGACCAGAACGCTCCCGCGTAGGCGGCCTCGACGGCTCGTGTCATGTCCGCGTCCGCCATCACGATGAGCGGGTTGTGGCCGCCGAGCTCGAGCTGGACACGCTTCCCGCGCTCGGTTGCCTCCTCGCGCACCTGGCGCCCGACCGCGACCGAGCCCGTGAACGAGATCGCGACAACCTTCGGATGGCGGACGAGCGGCGTGCCGACCTCGGCGCCACGACCGATGACGACGTTGAGCACACCCGCGGGTATCCCCGCCTCGTCGAGACACGCCGCGAGGTGGAGACCCGTCAGCGGTGCTTCCTGTGCGAGCTTCAGGACAACCGTGTTGCCGTAGATAAGCGCAGGCGCGCTCTTCCAGGCGGGGATCGCCGCCGGGAAGTTCCATGGCGTGATCAGCCCGACGACACCGAGCGGGCGCCGCAGCGTGTACAGCGACGACCCCGTCGCCAACTGCTCGTACTGCTCGCCCTTGGGTCGCCACGCCTCGCTTGCGAAGAAGCGGAAGATCGCTGCGACGCGCCCCGCCTCCAGGCGCGCCTCCCGCAGCGGCTTACCCATTTCGCGCGTCATGTCGGAGGCGATCTCCTCCACGCGCGTCTCCACCGCGTCGGCTGCGCGAGCCAGGACCGCGCCCCGCGCCGCGGCGGGCAGGCGCGACCAGCCGGGAAACGCCGCAGCGGCGGCCTCGACCGCCGCGTTCACATCGTCCTCGCCGGAAGCGGGAAACTCCCCGACGAGCTCGGATGGGCGAGCCGGGTTGTGCTTGTCGTAGGTGCGGCCGCTGTTTGCCGGCTGCCAGTTTCCGCCGACGTAGTTTGCGAAGGCTGGCCGCGCGGGGGCCTCCAGCACGCTATCGGACATTCGTCGTGCTCCTTTCCGGAGGGAGGAGGTCGGCTGCGGCGGCGACCGGGTTCACCAGCGTGCCGATCCTCGGGACGTGGATCTCGATCCGATATCCGGGCGCCAGGGCGACGTCGTCGGGCGGCACGAGCCCGGTTCCCGTGAGGAGGACGCTACCCGCGGGGACGGGGTTGTCGCGCACGAGCCAGGCGGCGAGCTCCTCGAACGAGCGGCGCATCCGCTCCGTCGACGTGCGCGCCTCGAAGGCGAGTGCGCCGTCGGAGGCGAGGATGCGCAGCCCGATCTCGAACGGCTGCGACCAGTCCTCCGGGATCAGGATCGCTGGCCCGAGGGCGCAGGCGGCGGCGAACAGCTTCGCCTGGGGGAGGTAGAGCGGGTTCGCCCCTTCGACATCGCGCGCGGTCACGTCGTTACCGATCGTGGCCCCGAGCAGCTCCCCTTCCGCGTCAATGACGACCGCGAGTTCCGGCTCCGGGACGGTCCAGGACGCGTCTGAGCGGACGCCGACGGATCTCCCGGATCCCACGGTTCGCCGGCCCTGCGCGTCCTTCAGGAACAGCTCCGGCCGGTCGGCTTCGTAGACGAGGCTGTAGACATCTCGAGCTTCGACGCGACTCTCGTCGACGCGGGCCTCGCGGCTGCGCTCGTAAGTGACCCCAGCGGCCCAGGTTTCGGGCGGGACGAGCGGCGCCAGCAGCTCGAACGGAGGCGGGAGCTCCAGCGTCTCCGGGTCGAGCGCTTCGAGCGTGCGGCCGGTCGGTTCCCGGGCCCCGCGCAGCGCCGCGAGGATGTCGCGGGTCTCGAGCTCGAGCACGCGCGTCGGAGCGGCCGGCTCGACCAGCCCGAGCCGGGACTCGGCATCCTGCTCGCGAAAGCGGACGAGGCGCATCAGTAGACGGCGCGCCCGCCCGAGACGTCGAAGCAAGCGCCGGTCGCGAAGCTCAGGTCCTCGCTGGCGAGGTACGCGATCAGGCGCGCGACCTCCTCCGGCCGGCCTAGGCGCTTGAGCGGGATCCTGTCGACCATGTAGCCGATGTGCTCCTCGCTCAGCTGCCCGAGGATGGGGGTGTCGACGACGGCGGGCGCTATGCAGTTCACGAGCACGCCTGAGCCCGCGACTTCCTTGGCCATCGACTTTGTCATCCCGATCACCGCTGCCTTGCTCGCGGAGTACGCGCCGGCCATCGGATTGCCCTCCTTTCCGGCGATCGAGGCAACGTTGACGACGCGCCCGTAGCCGTGCTCGATCATCCGCCGCAAAGCCGCGCGGTTGCAGAAGAAGGTCCCGTCGCAGTTGATCGCGAACACGCGGCGCCACTCCTCGTCGGGCATGTCAACCGTTCGCAGCGACTCGCCGCCGACGCCGGCTGAGCAGACGAGCACATCGAGCGGGCCGAGCTCGGACTCCACTCGCGCCACTGCTGCGTCGGCATCGGTTGAGCGCCTCACGTCGCCCTCGATCCCGAGGACATCGTCGTCAAGCCCATCGAGGTTCTGGTCGAGCACAGCGACGCGCGCGCCGCACCTGTGCAGCAACTCAACCGTCGCCGCGCCGATTCCGCTCGCGCCGCCGGTAACAAGCGCGACGCGCCCGCCGAAGTCGTAGGAGTTCACAGTGGTCTTATAACCGGCCACTGCCGCGCCCGCCTCGTAACGGCGCGGGCGCGGTAGCTCACCGGAATTGTTCGGAAGACAGTTAGACGCCGCTCGGGACAAGGACGTCGTGCGGGAGGAAGTCCATGCCGACGACCGCGCCAGTTTGGCTCGGGGCCGGGTAGTCGTGCACCGGCAGGACGAACGCGTTCTGGAGCGCCCTCTTCACTGCTGCCTTCTCCTCGCGCTTGGTCGTGGCGTGGTTTCCGGTCGGCTGCGGCTCGACCTCGAGGATCTGGTAGAGCGGCTCCACGATCTGGTTCTGGATGTCGTAGATCACGTCGCCGCAGATGCAGGCCCGTCCTTGCTTCGTCTCGACGAGCACGTTCATCGAGCCCTCCGTGTGGCCGCCGGCGGCCTCGCACCAGACGCCGGGGATGATCTCTTCGGGGCCTGAGAGCTCGAGGTCGAGCAGCCGCAACGCGCCTGGCGTGTGCAGCCGGTCGATCAGATGCTTGACGTACTCGGCCGGGTATTGCTCGCCCATGAGACCTGAGACCGAGAACTCGAGCTCGCGGCGGTTGATGACGACGGTCGTCGAGACCGGGAAGGTCTCGTCCTGGCCCGCGTGGTCGATGTGCAGGTGCGTGTGCAGGATCCAGCGAATGTCACTCGGAGCCAAGTCGTACTTCGCCAGCTGGTTCTCGAGCTCCATCTCCTCGGTCACGTAGCCGGTCATCCCGAGCCGCTGCATGATCTCGGCGTGGCTCGCGCCCGTGTCGACGAGGATGG
Source organism: Actinobacteria bacterium 13_2_20CM_68_14 (assembly GCA_001914705.1). GTDB lineage: Bacteria > Actinomycetota > Thermoleophilia > Gaiellales > Gaiellaceae > 13-2-20CM-68-14. The sequence goes on from MNDB01000116.1 coordinate 8,287, forward strand.
GCTCCTCGCCGCCGAGAATCAGGAAGCCGAATGTCGGAATACGCGTCCGGACCCCCATGTTGCGGCCTAGCACGAGGAAGCTCGACTCGATGTCGATGTCGATGAGGCTCAAAAGCTTGATCTCCAGGGCCATGGTCATCCTTTCGGGACGTAGAGTTCGGCCGACGGCGGTTGGTATATGCCTCGCCTCGGGTCGTGTCAATGCCCGCATTAAGCTGTAGCCGTGGCCTTCGATCCGACCACCGACTACCCGCTCGGAACGCAGCGGCCCGACCTCATCCGGACGCCGGGGGGTCTCTCGCTCGAGGAACTGACGCTCGACGCCCTCCGAGCGGGGAGGCTCGGGCCCGAGGAGATGCGTGCGACGGCGGAGACGCTCGGCCTCCAGTCGCAAGTCGCGGAGGCGGCGGGGCGCGACCAGCTGGGGGCGAACCTCGCCCGCGCGGCCGAGCTCACCGCCGTGCCC
>MNDB01000015.1 GCA_001914705.1 Actinobacteria bacterium 13_2_20CM_68_14
CCGTGGCCGCTGCGACCTTGTGGTCAACACGCCGCAGGGCTCTGGCGCTCGGACGGACGGCTATCTGATCCGCGAGGCCGCGCTAGTCGCCCGGGTTCCTTGCATCACGACGATCTCCGGCGCCGCCGCCGCGGTCGAGGCGATCGCCCACGCCCAACCGGAGATCTCGGTCTCCCTCCAGGAGCGAATCAGTGCAGCGCGCGCGAGCTAGGGTCACCGGCGCCGAGCAGATCGGGCCTTACACGCTGCTGCGGGTCGCCCGCGGCAGCCTCGAGCCGGGAATCCCGGGCCAGTTCTTCATGCTCGAGGCGCCGGGACGGCCGCTGCCTCGGCCGATGAGCCTCTGTCTCACGCCGCCGGGCGAGCTCGCCTTCCTGATCGATCCGATCGGCCCGGGCACGCGGGCGCTCTGCGCGTTGCAGCCCGGCGATCGGCTTGCAATTCTCGGCCCGCTCGGCAACGGCTACCGCCTCGACGTCGAGCGGCCGCTGCTCGTCGGCGGCGGCATCGGAGCCGCGCCGCTCCCATACCTCTCCGACGCGCTCGGCCATCCACCCGCGATCCTCGGCTTCCGCAGTGACTGGCATGCCGAGGCGGCGCAGCTCGTTCCGAACGCGGAAGTCGTGGTCGAGCCGACCTTCGTCACCGAGGCGCTCTCGCCCGGCCACGACGTGTTCGCCTGCGGCCCGGAGCCGATGCTCGCGGCCGTCGCGAAGCTGGAACCGGCTGCCCAGCTCGCCTGGGAGGCGCCGATGGCCTGCGGCCACGGCGCCTGCTATGGCTGCGCCGTCCAGATTGACGGAGAGATCAAGCGGCTCTGCGTCGAGGGGCCCGTGCTCGCGGCGGAAGCGGTGGCCGCATGAAGATCCTGAACGCCTCGGGCTGCCTCGATGCCTTGACTGCGCCGGCGGTGGCGCGCTCCTTGGATGCGTTCGTCACGAAAAGCGTGACGCCGCTGCCACGCGAGGGGAATGCGCCGCCCCGGATCGCCGAGGTCGAGCACGGAATGCTCAACTCGATCGGGCTGGCGAATCCTGGGATCGACCGCTTTCTCGCGCACACGCTGCCACGGCTGAGAGAACTCGAAGTGCCGATCTGGGTCTCGGTGGGCGGCTTCGCGGTCGCCGAGTACGCAGACCTCTGCGATCGCCTCGACGACCGGCCGGAGGTCGAAGCGATCGAGCTCAACGTCTCCTGCCCGAACGTCGACGATGTCCCGGCGAGCGTGGGGGAGATCGTCGCCGCGTCGCGGGCGGCGACCCGGAAACCGCTCTACACCAAGCTCTCACCGGCCACGGCGGACATCGCCGAGGTAGCCCGTGCCGCCCAGAAGGCGGGCACGGACGGGCTCTCGCTCGTCAACACGATCCTCGGCCTCGCTCTCGACGAGCAGACCCTGAAGCCCCGCCTCTCCCGCGGCGCGGGCGGCCTCTCCGGGGCGGCGCTCAAGCCGATCGCGCTGGCAGCCGTCTATGCGTGCTACGAGGCGACGGGCCTCCCGATCGTCGGGATGGGCGGTATCACCTCGGGACGCGACGCGCTCGAGCTCGTCGCGGCTGGGGCCGCGTCTGTGGCGCTCGGCACGATCCTGTTCGCCGACCCGGGCGCGCCGGCGCGGATCAGAGCCGAGCTTGCAAGCGAAATTGCGAACCTCGGCGTTGGCGAGATCGACAACGCAATCGGCCTCGCGCACGCCGAACCGGCCGCGATTTCCAAGACTGCTGGGCGCTCCGCAGCGATGTCTGTCCAGTAAACACCCTGCAAATCGAGACCTTTCTTCCTGGTTGACGGCTTCGCCCCACTTGTTAGTATGCGGCGTTCGTGCCAGCGCTCAAGACTCAGGCCCAGGCACCCCTCCGCTCGCTGGATCAGCGCATGGAAGCGCTCAAGCGGGCGAACGACATACGCGTCCGCCGGGCGCAGCTGAAGAAGGACCTCAAAACTGGCGCCGCCAACATCGACGATGTCTTGGGGAATCCGCCGGACTACGTCTCCACGGCCAAGGTCTTCGACATCCTGATGGCCGTGCCCAAGTTCGGCCGCGTCAAGGCCGCCCGGTTCCTGAATCAGTGCCGGATCAGCCAGTCGAAGACCGTTGGAGGGCTGTCTGAGCGCCAGCGCGCCGAGCTCATCGGGCTCTTCAACAGGTAAGCGCCCGCCCGTCTTCGTCATCACCGGGACCTCCGGCGAGGGGAAGAGCACCCTTGCGCGGATGCTGCTCGAGCGTGTCCCGGAGCTGGAGCTGGCGGTGTCCGCGACAACACGTGCGCGCCGGCCGGGGGAGGAGAACGGCCGCGAGTACTACTTCATCGACAGGGAGGAATTCGACCGCCGGCTCGCCGCGGACGAGTTCCTGGAGTGGGTCGAATGGCCCTGGGGCGAGCACAAGCGGGCGGGGACGCTCTGGTCGGAGATCGAGCGGATCACGGGCAAGGGGCGGCCGGTCCTGTTGGAGCTCGAGACCGGCGGCGCCCTGGCCGTACGCGACCGGATCCCCGGCAGCATCACGATCTTCATCACGGCCCCGAACCGCGAGGAGCTCGAGCGGCGTCTTCGCGCGCGCGGGACCGAAAGCGAGGGCGAGATCGAGGAGCGGCTTGCGCAGGCGCTCGAGCAGAGCAAGCTGGCCGGCGAGTTCGCCTACACGGTCGTCAACGACCAGTTGGAGCGTGCGATCGACGAGCTCGAGGGCATCGTCCGAAGAGAAATTGCCGCCTCGCGCGCCTGAAGATCAAGACGATCGTCCCGCCCAACACTGCGGTTTATATGGCCGCACCGGCAAAGCCCGCACGGCCTCTAGAGCGGCACCGCAAGCGGTGCCGCTGGCTGCAGGTACCATCTCCGAACCATGATCCATCCCCGCATCGACGAACTGCTGGACAACGTGGACTCGCGCTACGCCCTCGTGATCGTGGCGGCGAAGCGGGCCCGGCAGATCAACAACTACCACCACCAGCTCGGCGAAGGCACGTTCGACCAGTTCCTGCCCCCGCTCATCGAGTCGCGCTCGAAGAACTACCTGACGATGGCGCTCGAAGAGGTCTCGGAGGGCAAGATCAAGTACGCGTACAAGAAGTAGCGCCGGCGAGAGCCGCAGCCACGCGCGCCTCGGCGCACGACGTGCCAGCGCTAGTTCGAGCCCTAGTAACAGTCTGTTACTAGGGCAGTTCGGCCTGAACATGCGCTTCGTCCGGGCGCAAGCGGCTGTGCGGGCCGTGTCTTTCCTAGGAACAGACTGTTACTTGCCGCTACGGACCGAACGTCGGCACCGCCTCGGCTTGGCTTGCGCCAAGCGGCAGAATGTTCCTATGGCCCGCGTTCTCGTTGGCGTGACGGGCGGAATCGCGGCCTACAAGGCGGCGGAACTGGCACGCCTGCTCGTCAAGGCCGGGCACGAGGTGACGCCGATCCTCACCGACGAGGCGGAGACATTCGTCGCCGCGAAGACCTTCGAGGCACTCGCCAGGCGTGAGGCGCCGCGCGAGCTGTACCCGCACCTCGTCCAGGCCGACCTGCTCGTGATCGCGCCGCTCTCGGCGAACACGCTCGCGAAGCTGGCGCACGGGCTCGCCGACAACGTGCTCACCCAGACCGCGCTCGCGTTCCAAGGGCCTGTGCTCGCGGCTCCGGCGATGAATCCGCGCATGTGGGCTCACGCGGCCACCCGCGAGAACGTCGCCGGGCTGCGCGAGCGCGGAGTCGTGCTCGTCGGACCTGACGAGGGCGAGCTGGCCGAAGGCGAGTGGGGCGTGGGGCGGATGAGCGAGCCCGAAGAGATCTTCGCCCGCGTCGAGGCCGTGCTCGCACGCCGTCACGAGCTCGAGGGCAAGCGGGTGCTCGTCAGCGCCGGCGGCACGCGAGAGCCGCTCGACGCCGTGCGCTTCCTCGGCAACCGCTCCTCGGGCTGGATGGGAGTCGCGCTCGCGGAGGAGGCGAGGCTGCGCGGCGCGGAGGTGACGCTGGTCGCGGCGAATCTCTCGGTGCCGCCCCCGGGCAAGGTCGAGCTGGTGCCGGCGCCGACGGCCGCGGAGCTCGAGCGTGAGGTGCTCGCGCGTTCGGACGCCGACGTCGTCCTGATGGCCGCCGCGGTCGCCGACTACCGGCCCGCAGAGCAGAGCTCCGGCAAGCGGCCGAAGAACGAGCAGCCGTGGACGGTGACGCTCGAGCCGACGGGCGACGTCCTTGCCCAGCTCGGCGCGCGGCGCCGCAACGGGCAGGTGCTGATCGGCTTTGCCGCCGACCACGGCGAGACGGGGCTTGCCCGCGCGCGGGAAAAGCTGGAAGCGAAGCGGTCCGACCTGATCGTCTTCAACGACGTCTCAAGAGAAGACATCGGTTTCGACGCCCCGGAGAACGAGGTTGTGCTCGTCTCGGCGGCGGGGGAGCGGCGAATCCGGAAGGCGCCGAAGGAGCGAATCGCAAGTGAGATCCTCGACGAGATCGTGAAGCTGGTGCCGAAGTAGTGCCCCATCCAGCAATACAGGCCGGCTTCTGGCCCGCGATCACGCGGCGCCAGAGTCCACCCTCGCTCTTGCCAAGGCTGCCAGCCTTGGCTGCGAGCGAGTGCGGCCTCTCGCTTGGTGCTCGCGACCGAGAAACTCGGCGGCATTACTGGAAGGGGCACTAGTGGACGACCCGCTGCGGAGCGCCGCGACCAGGATCGGCTCCGACGAGGCCGTCCGGCGCATCGTCACGAACCTCGGCGGCGTTGTTCATGCGTCCGACGAGACACTGCAGCTGACCGTCCTCTGTCTGCTGGCGGAGGGCCACCTGATCATCGAGGACCTGCCGGGAGTGGGGAAGACGACGCTCGCAAAGGCGCTCGCGCGCTCGATCGACTGCTCCTTTTCTCGGCTGCAGTTCACGCCAGACCTGCTCCCGTCCGACGTCACCGGCGTCAACGTCTTCAACCAGCGCTCGAACGAGTTCGAGTTCCGGCCCGGCCCGGTTTTCACGAATCTGCTGCTCGTCGACGAGATCAACCGCGCCTCGCCGAAGACCCAGGCGGCGCTCCTGGAATGCATGCAGGAGGACCAGGTCACCGTCGACGGGCATTCCTACGAGCTCGGGCGGCCGTTCATGGTGATCGCGACCCAGAACCCGGTCGAGTACGAGGGGACCTACCCGCTGCCCGAGGCCCAGCTCGACCGCTTCACGATGAGGCTCGCGATCGGCTATCCGCCGCTAGCCGGCGAGGCGCGGATGCTGACCGAACAGACCGTCGACCCGCCCCTGGAGACGCTGGAGCCGGTCGCGACGGGCGGTGAGGTGCTCGAGCTGATGGAGCAGGCCCGCGGGATCTTCGTCGAGGAGAGCCTCAACCGGTACGTGGTCGCGCTGCTTCGCCAGACACGCCAGGACGAGCGCCTGTACGTGGGCGCAAGCCCGCGGGCCGGAATCGCTCTGCTTCGCGTCGCGAAGGCGCGGGCGCTCGCCGCGGGACGCGAATTCGTCGAGCCCGACGACGTGAAGGCGATTGCCGAGCCCGTGCTCGCGCACCGGTTGATGCTGGCGCCGGAAGCGCGCTCGGCGGGCCTGAGTCCCGGCGAGCTCGTCCGCGACGCGCTCGAGCACACCCCCGTTCCCGTATGACAAGACGGGGCCGCGCACTGCTCGGCCTCGGTCTGCTGACCTACGTCGCCGCGCGCGCGTTTGGCTCGAGGCCGCTCTACCCGGTCGCGCTCGGACTCCTGTTCGCCCCGCTGCTCGCTTGGCTCTGGGTCCGGCTCGCGCAGGGGCCGATGCGGCTCCACCGTGAGGTCGAGGCCGGTGAGCAGTTCGAAGGTGACGACGTCGACGTCGAGCTTCGTCTCGAGCACAGCGCACACCTGCCGCCTCCGTCCCTCATGCTGGTCGAGAACGTGTCCGGGCTCGGCGAGCGCCGGACGTCGCTCGACTCGAGGCACGGGCGCTACACGCTCCCGGGAGTGCGCCGCGGGCGCTACCTCTTCCTCGACGTCCGCGCCGTGCTTGAGGACGCATTCGGGCTCCAGCGGGCCGAGATCCCGCTCGCCGCTCCCTGGACCTTGCTCGTCTACCCGCGCCTGGTCGAGCTCGACCGTCTCTTCTCGGAGGGCGGAACCTACGCCCAGGACGGACGACGCCTGCTGCTGCGCCGCCCAAGTGGCTTCGATCTGCACAGCGTCCGCGACTACGAGGAGGGCGAGTCGTTGCGCAAGGTGCACTGGCGCTCGACCGCGAAGCGTGGCGAGCTGATGGTGAAGGAGCTCGAGGACGCGCCGCGCGATGAGGTCGCCGTCCTGCTCGACGGTGAGGCAAGCGCGGTCGTCGGCGAGAGCTTCGACGTCCAGGTTCGTGCCGCCGGCTCGCTTCTGCTCGCACAAGCTCGGCGCGGACGTCGTGCCGTCCTGTTCGTCAACGGCGCCCACAAGACCGTCCAGCGTGTTCATTCGTACGAAACCGACTGGCCGCAGGCCTACGACCTGCTCGCGGCGGCCGAGGCCGACGGCCACGCGCCGGCGGCTGCGTTGCTCGGCGACGAGGCGAGCTCCGTCGCGCGTGCGCTCGAGCTGACGGTCGTGACGGCGTCGCTGTCGCCGCAGCTCGTCGAGCGGCTGCTGCGGCGGACGCTCGGGCAGCAGCGCGCCGCGCTCGTCTACGTCGATCCGGCGAGCTTCGGCCCAAACGGTGCGCATCCGGGGCCCCAGCCCGCGCTGCTCCGGCTGCAGGCGGGCGGCGTCCCCGTTGCGCTGATCCGGCGAGGCGACGATCTGGCTTCCAAACTGGGGACCCGACGCGCCACTGATTCGGTTCGGGGAGGCGTCCTGTGACGTGGCTAAACGGCCGCGCGAGTGAATCGCGCGGCCTCTCAACCGGCATCGCAAGCGATGCCTCGGCGGGGCGGCGCCGCGAAAGGGCGCGGATGGCTAGGACCGCCGCGCTCTACGCCGGACCGGCGGCGCTGCTGGCCTGGAGCTGGCTGCGGCTCGGGCATCCGCACGCCGGCGCCTCGACGGCGCTCTGGCTGATGGCGCTCGCGGTCGCGCCGGCGCTCTTGTCACGGCCCCGCTGGCGGGCGGTCGCGACTGTCCCGGCAGCTGTCCTCGCGCTGCACTCGGCGCTCGGTGTCTGGATCATCCATCCGATCAGGCTGCTCGGCCGTTTCGGCGGCGGCTTCCTCGAGTTCTACGACGTCAGGTTGCCCTTCTCCGCGGTCAGCCACCCGCGCATGGACGGCGTCATCCTCGTTGCCCTCTACGCCTCCTGCGCCGCCGTGGCGATGGCGATCGCCGCGCGCAAGCCGGTGCTCGCCTCGGCTGCGGTGGTCGTGGCCGCGGGCTGGCCGGCGACCCTGCTGACCGGTCCCGACGACCTGCTGCGCGGCGTCGCCCTGCTCGCTGCTGTGCTCTCGCTCGTCGTCGGCCTCGGTGGGCCGCTGCGACCGCGGCGACTTGCCGTGGGGGCGCTCGTCGGCGGTACGGTCGTCCTGGCGGCGTTCGCGGCGTCCACCTCCTCCGCAGTCGCGAGCGGCCAGGTTCTGCACTGGCAGGGGTGGGACTTCTATACGAAGCCTCCAAAACCCGTGACCGTGGAATACGTCTGGAACTCGAACTTCCGCGGCCTCCATTTTCCGAAGAAGGTCACGACAGTCCTGACGGTCAAGGCTCCGAGCAAGCCTACGTACTGGCGGGCGACCACACTGGACGAGTTCGACGGAGGCAACTGGTACGAGAGCAACGGCCCCTCGGTCGCGCCGACACGGATCAACGGCCGCGACGAACTGCGGAGCGACCCCGAGCTGCCGGCGGCCGCGAACGACTCGAAGCGGTGGGTTCGGCAGGTGGTCACCGTCGGAGCGCTGAGCGACAGCCACCTGGTCGGAGCAAGCGTGCCGGTCGCGTACGCCCCGGGTCCGCACGCCGTCGATTACAGCGACGGCGGCGTCGCCCACCTGCAAGACCGGCCGCTCGCGCGCGGAGACCGATACAGCGTCTGGAGCTACGGGGCCCAGCCGACGCCTCGGCAGCTCGCCGCCCTGCCGGCCCGCTACCCGGAGCAGGTCCGGAAGACGGATCTCTATGTCGAAGCGCGCGTGACCGCGCCCCCGTTCGGCGCGCCGGATCGCGAGCGGCGGGTGGCGCAGATCTTCGCGACCTCCTACCGCGCCCGCCCCTACGAGGCCCTCTACAGGACGGCAAGGCGGATCGTGGGGGACCCCTCGAGTCCGTATGCCGCCGCGCTCGAGCTCGAGGCCTGGTTCCGGTCGGGAGCGTTCACCTACGACCCGACGCCGCCGCAAAGCTCGACCCTGCCGCCGCTCGTCGCCTTCGTCACCCAGACGCACCGTGGCTATTGCCAGCACTTCGCCGGCGCGATGGCGCTGATGCTCCGCTATCTCGGGATTCCCGCCCGCGTCGCGGCAGGCTTCACGAGCGGCGTCTATGACAGCGGCAAACGCGAGTGGACCGTGACCGATCACGACGCGCATACCTGGGTCGAGGCCTGGTTCCCGCGCTACGGCTGGCTGCCGTTCGATCCGACGCCGGGCCGCGGCTCCCTGAACGGGACCTACACGTCCTCGTCCCCGCGTTTCGACCTGACGGATGGGCTGTTTGCGGTGACCCAGAACTTGAAGAAGGCCGGTGCGTTCAACCTGCGGACGCTGCGGGCCGCTCACGGCAATGCCACGGGCGGCGGGACGGTGCTCAAGATACGGCCGAAGCCGGGCCCGGCGGGATCGAGGATTGGCTCCCTGCTTCGACTGCTCGTACTCGTCGCCGCCGCGCTCGTCGTGTTCCTCGCGGCGGCAAAGCTCGTAATTCGCAAGCGCCGCTATGTGACGCGCGATCCGCGCAAGCTCGCGCGCGCCTGCGTGCGTGAGCTCTCAGACTTCGTCAGCGACCAGGGCGCGAAGGCGCCGCCGAGCGCGACGCTCGGTGAGCTCGCGAAGCTTGTCGAGGCGGAGCTAGGTGTTTCGGCGTCCTCATTTGTCTCGGCTGCGGCCGAGGCACGCTTCGGGCCGACTACGGCGGCCGGCGAGGCCGCGCACTCCGCACGGCGCGAGCTGCGGTCGCTGCGCCGGGAGCTGCGCAAGGCGCTGACGCGCACCGAACGCGCGCTCGGCCTCGTCTCGCTCCGCTCGCTCGGCCTCACGGGGTAATGGAAGCGATCGTGATGGCCGCCGGCGAGGGCCGGCGGCTCCGCCCGGTCACGGAACGCTGGCCGAAGCCGATCCTGCCGATCGACGGGCGGCCCGTCGTCGCGATGGTGCTGCGCGAGCTGCGCGCTGCCGGCTGCGATCGGGCCACCGTCGTGACGGGGTATCTCGCCGAGCAGGTCGAGAGCCTGCTCGGAGACGGCTCCGGCTTCGGCGTGGAGCTTCGCTACGCGCGGCAGCCGCGGCCCGACGGCTCGGCGGACGCGGTCTCCCGCGGCTTGGCTGCAGGGGCGGAGGCGCCGCTGCTCGTCGCGACCGCCGACACGGTCTTCCGGCCGGGCGATCTGGCGCGCTTCGCGGCCGCGTTCGCGGAGGCCGGAACGCCCGGCGCGGTCGCGATCAGGCGCGATCCGCCGCCGGGGCCGCAGCGGGCCGGCGTCGAGGTCGAGGACGGCGTCGTCAAGAAGATCGTCGCCGCCGGCGAGACCCCGTTCGCTCACGCGTCGCTCTGGGGCCTCGGGCCGGAGCTGACGCCGTATCTGGCAGACCTCGGAGGCCCACCCTTCGAGCTTGCCGAGGCCTATCAGCGGGCGATCGAAGAGGGCCTGCGCGTTTCCGCCTTTGAAGTCGGGCCGACGCGAGACTTGACGGACCCGCTTGACTTGGTGCAGGAGAACTTTCTCTATCTGAGCAGGAGCGAATGAGCGACACCTACAACCTCTTCCAGCAAGGACGCACGCACCTCCGGGAGGGCATGGCCGCTCAGGCCACCGTCCCGCTGGAGAAGGCGAAGCGCCGCGAGCCCGAGAAGGCCTCGATTCGCGAGGCGCTCGGGATCGCTTACTTCCGCATTCACCGCTACGAGGAGGCCGAGAGCGAGTTCCGAAAGCTGCTCGAGCTCGCGCCCGCCGACGACTACGGCCACTACGCGCTCGGCCGCTGCCTGGAGAAGCAGGGGCGCCAGACGGAGGCCCAGGGGCACTACAAGCTCGCGAGCTCCCTCCGGCCGGCGAGCAAGCACTACTCGTCCCGCATCCGCGACGTCGCCTAGCCGGCGGTGCGCGCTGTGGTTCAGCGCGTCCTGCGAGCACGCGTCGTCGTCCGTGGCGAAACGGTCGGCGCCTCCGGCCCCGGCCTTTGCGTGCTCCTGGGAGTCGCGGCCGGTGACGAGGTTTCCGATGCCGAGCGTCTGGCGGAAAAGGTTGCCCGGTTGCGGATCTTCGAGAACGAGGCGGGCAAGTTCGATCTCAGCCTGCTCGACGTTGGCGGCGAGGCGCTCGTCGTCAGCCAGTTCACGCTGATCGCCGATACAACACGCCAGAGGGGAACTCGACCAGACTTCTCCCGAGCCGCGCCTCGTGAGCAGGCCGAACCGCTCTACGAAGCGTTCTGCGAGGCAGTGGCGGCGTTTGGCGTTCGCGTCGAGACCGGCATCTTCGGCGAGCGGATGCAACTCGAGCTCGTCAACGACGGGCCGGTCACGATCGTCCTGGAGTTGTAGCTCAACCAACCCCCGAAGCGGCGGCGCCTGCTAGGGCGAGGACGGCAGGCGAAGCGGTCCCATGGCGTCGACCACTAGGACCGCTGATCCGGCGGCCGAAGCAGAGGCCATGCCCTTTGCCCCTAGCTCGGCGACTCGCTCGAGACCGCGGCCGGCTCCGGCTCGGTCTCAGGCTCCGCGTCCTGCGCAAAGAGCGAAGCAACGCTCTCGTCGAGGTCCTCAACGACGAAGTTCTGGGCGCCGAGCGGCTCGAGCACCTGCTTCGCCGTGTCGATCGCGTCACCGGCGATCTCCACCACGACCGCCGAGGTGTTCGGCTGCAGCGACTTGCCGAGCTGGTCGAGCTGGTCGTTCTTGAAGCCGGAGTCGCGCAGCTTCGAGACGAGGGCGCCGATCGAACCCCCGGCCAGGATCCCGATCGGCCCGCCGATGATGCCGATCGCACCGCCGAGTAGCGCGCCGCGCCCGGCGCCCCAGTCCTTCGACTCGACGAACTTCGCCTTGCCGTCCGGCCGGACGAAGAGGACGGCGGTGTTGCCGATCTCGTCGCGCATGGCGCCTCCGAGCGCCCCGGCGGCACGCGAGCCACCGTCGGGAGTGGTGAAGCTGGCTGCCAGGATCTTGCGGGCTGATTCCTGCTGCATCGTGCGTCCTCCGTCAGTGGACTGCTATCGGTGCGACTGTACCTCCGGCGCGAGGACGGTCACCGTGGCTTCATCAGAACGGCGAGTGGTGGCCGAAGGCCGGCAACGCTTGATAAGGCCGGGCGGCGAGCCGAACGCCGAGCGCTTCGGCGGTTCCCGGCCCGAGAGTCAGGCTACGCCCCGACTGAAACGCTGCCTAGTGGCCGTTTCGGACCGGTTGCGCTAGTAGCCGCTGCTCGTTGTCGTCGGCATCGTCGTGGTCTGCGTCTTCCCCGAGGAGACGACGTGCCAGGTGAAGCTTCGGCCGCCGAACTGGTCGGAGGCGCCGTTGCCCGTTACCTTCCCCGGCGAGCCATCGGGGGAGAAACGGTAGAGCGGTTTGCCGTCGAAGGTGACCTGGCTCTTGCCATCGGGGCGCATGACCGTGCCGAGCTTCGACATCAGGCTCGACGACGCGGTGGGAGCGCTCACACCCTTCGAGAGTGTCAGTGGAACCCAGATGGCGGTGCAGCTGCCGATGCAGCGGACGGTGCCACTCTTCTCCTGATCCGGGCTGTAAAGGGCAAAGCCCTTCGAGTCGACGAGGACGGCGCCGACGCCCGAGACCGACTTCAGCGAGACGGTATCGCCGGTCGCGGCAGGCTTCGAGCCGCTCGAGGCGCTGCTCGAGCTGCTGCTCGAGCCCCCGCAGGCGCTTAGGCCGACGGCCGCGGCGGCGGCAAGCCCGAAAGCGGCGGCATAGGTGGCGATCCGATTCATGTCTTCAGATACGCGCTGGAGCGGCGGCCGGATTTCCTGCGCCGGGCAGAGCGCTGAGTCCGGCGCTAGGGCAGCCGGCCTGTTCCCGGCGGGGCGGGGGCTCCGCTGCGAGCGAGAGCGCCGGCGACAGTCGTGGCTCGACGGCTTCGCGCGGCCACAGCTCGCGCGGTCACCTCGGCGAGGACGAGGTTTGTCGACCGCCGGAAGATGCTTCGAGGGTGGCCCTGCGAGGTCGACGCTGCTCCTCTCCGGGGCCGGATGGCCTGGTCACGCTCGTTCTGTCTTAGACATATGTGTTTGACCTATACTGGCCGCGATGAGACATCGCCATCGCCACCCGCGCGGCGTTCGCAGCCGGCGCCAGACCAGGCCCGGTCACTGGCACGTGCGGGCGCGCGTCGAGCGCTTCGTCGAGCCCTCGCTCCTGCTGCTCCTGCGTGAGCGGCCGCTCCACGGCTACGAGCTGATCGAGCGGCTGCCTGAGGTGGCGGGGGAGGGGCGTGTCGACGTCGGCAACCTCTACCGGCTCCTGCGCGCTCTCGAGGCCGAGGGTCTCGTCAGCTCGGAGTGGAGCGCCGAGCTCCCCGGCCCCGCCAAGCGCACCTACGAGCTGACGGACGAGGGCCGCCGCCTGCTCGACCGCTGGGCCGAGGCGCTGCGCCAGGCGCAGGCCGACGTCCAGGGCTTTCTCGACCGCTACGACCAGGACGAGAGGAGGTGAACAGATGCACGGAAGAAGACATCACCGGCACGGTGGCTGCCACCGCGGCCGCCGCTTCCCCGACGCGGAGACGCTGCTCCGCCGCCTGGAGGAATACCAGCGCGACCTGGAGCAGGAAACGGCCGACGTGGCCGACTTGATCCGCCGCCTCAAGGAAGGCAAGACGGAAACGGAGACTGCGACTGTCTAGAGCGAACGCACACCTTTCTGAGTGCCCGTCGCTCCAAACCGCCTGTCGCGCCAGCAACCGGGTTTAGAGGGCCGCGGCGGCAAAGCCGCCACGGCCTCTAGCCGGCAGCGCAAGCGCCGCCTCTGGTGGTGGACCGCCGGCGCAGGGGCACCCGCTCTCTAACGCGCCGCCCAGGCGAACGCCTGCGGCCAGGCGTCGTAGAGCATGTGGCCCTTGCCCTCGACGAGCTCGAAAGTGGCATTCGGGAGCTGCTCGGCGACCCGCCTACCGTGCGCCTGGGGCGCGAGCACGTCGAGCTCGCCCTGCCAGATGCGCACCTCGGCGGAGACGTCCGCGAGGTCGAATCCCCACGGCCGCGTGAACGCGAGGTCATCGTCCATCCAGCCGGCCGCGCCCTGTCGGGACGCTTCCCGCCAGCTCGTCACAAGCATCTCGCGGACGTCCTGCCTGGCAAGCGTCGCTTGGTCCGGGGGCGGAAGCTCGGCCGCCAGCTCGTCGAGCACGGCTTCAGGCTGCGTCCGTAGGGTCTCGATGTAAGGAGCGAGGTAGGCCGCGATTGCGTCGGGACCCGCCAGGGCGGCGTTGAACTCGTTGATGTTGCTCTGCGTCATTCCTGCGAGGAAGTCGAAACCGTCCTCATTCGGCGCCGGCGTGACCATCACGACCGCTCGGGTGACGCGGTCGGCCAGGAGGGCGGCGCAGGCAAGCGCGTGCGGGGCGCCGCCCGAGACGCCCATCGCGGCGAACCGTTGGAATCCGAGCTCGTCCGCGAGCGCGGAGATGTCCGCGGCCACGGCGGCGACGTCCCGGCCTTCGAGCCGGTCGGAGAGGCCGTAGCCGGCCCGATCGTAGGTGACCACGCGGACGCCCGCATCGTCGTAAACGCCGGGGTCGGGATGGTGTCCTGCCCGGCTCCCGGGCGTGCCGTGATGGAAGATCAGCGGCGCTCCATCTGCTGGCCCGCGGTCGGCGTAGGCGAGCGTTCGCCCGTCGGAAAGCGCGATCGTTCCCTCACGGGTTTTGGCGGGGGCTGCAGACACGGGCCTTGCTATCCTGCCAGCACCACATTTCACCGGCTTGGCGAAATGGGCGCGCGGCGCCCATTTTTTATGACGGTAGGAGGAAGATGGAAGGCGTACACACAAAGGAGCGGCAGCTCGAACAGGAGCTGGCGGGGCGAATCGAGCAGCGGGTACCGGGCACAGAAGTGCTCGCCGTCGAGCTGCTCGGACCCGAGCGCTTCTGCGTCTACATCGACCATCCCAAGGGCGTCGACCACGCCCTGTGCGAGCGCGTCACCCGCGAGCTCGACGACTACCGGCGGAACTACACCGTCGACGTCTCTTCGCCTGGAATCGAGCGCCCATTGCGCAAGCCGGCGCACTTCGGACGCTTCGTGGGCCGCACGGTCAAGCTGCGAACGGCCGGAGAGATCCAAGGGCGGAAGAGGTTTCGCGGGGAGGTCATCGCCGCGGACGAGCAGGCAGTGCGCGTGGGCGCCGAAGGCGACGACGCAGTCCTCATCCCGTACGAGCAGATCGTGCGGGGCAACCTGATCGACGAGGGAAGCAAATGAGCAGAGAGATCATTGAGTTCGTCCAGGAGCTCGAACGCGACAAGGGAATCGAGTCCGACACGCTGATCGAGGCGCTGGAGGACGCGCTGCTTGCGGCCTACAAGAAGACGCCGGGCGCGTCGCGCCATGCCGTGGTCGAGCTCGACCGCGAGGAGGGCGACTTCCGCGTCTTCTCGATCGAGCTGCCCCCCGACATCGAGGAACGGCTGCTCGAGGAGGCGCGCGAGCGCGTGCTGACCGAGCTCGAGCAGGCCGAGGAGGAGACCGGCGAGCGCTCGCACGTGCTCGTCCAGGACGAGGACCTCGAGATCGACTGGTCCGACGTCCCCGACGAGCAGGTCAAGCGGGAGGACGTGACGCCGGAGAACTTCGGCCGCATCGCCGCGCAGACCGCGAAGCAGGTGATCACCCAGCGGATCCGCGAGGCGGAGCGCCAGATGATGTACGAGGAGTACATCGACCGCGTCTCCGAGGTCGTGACCGGAATCGTCCAGCAGGCGGGCGACCGCAACAACGTGCTCGTCGACCTCGGCAAGGTCGAGGCGCTGCTGCCCCGCTCCGAGCAGGTCGACGGCGAGCGCTACGAGCAGGGCTCGCGGATCAAGGCGGTCATCACCGAGGTTCGCTCGGGCACGAAGGGCCCGCAGGTGATCGTCTCGCGGCGCGATCCCGAGCTGATCAAGACGCTCTTCGAGCTCGAGGTTCCAGAAATCGCCGATGGACTCGTCGAGATCCGCGGCGTTGCGCGGGAGCCCGGCTACCGCTCGAAGATTGCCGTCGAGTCGCACGCTCAGGGCGTCGACCCCGTCGGCGCTTGCGTTGGACCGCGCGGCTCGCGCGTCCGCATGGTCGTCTCCGAGCTCCGCGGCGAGAAGATCGACATCATCCCCTGGAACCCCGAGCCCGCGCGTTTCGTCGCGAAGGCCCTCTCGCCCGCGCGCGTGCGCGAGGTCTACCTCGACGACGACGGCAAGGAGGCGACGGTCGTCACGCCCGACGACCAGCTCGCGCTCGCGATCGGCAAGGAGGGCATGAACGCCCGTCTCGCCGCCCGCCTGACCGGCTGGAAGATCGACATTCAGTCCGACAGCGAGTTCGCGCAGGCCGAGGCCGAGGCCGCCTTCGGCGGTGGCGGCGAGGACGAGGAGTTCACCGGCCGCTGCGCCGCGATTCTCTCCAACGGCAAGCGCTGCCCGAACGCGGCGCTGCCCGGTTCGCGCTACTGCGGCGTCGCGGCGCACCAGGAGCTCGCGGAGCGCGAGACCGAGTCGCCGGACGTCGAGCCGATCGTCACCGAGTCCGAGCCGGAGCTCGAGGCGCTCGCCGACGAGCTGCCGCCCGACGCCGAAGCCGTCGGCCCCGCCGTGCCGGAACCCGGCGACGAGCCGCTCGAGTCCGAGGCACCCGCAGACGCTGCGGCCACGCACGGCCCCCCGGCGACTGCGGTCGCGGACGCCGAGGGCGAGGTCGACCTCGACGTCACACACCCAGAGGCCACGCCGCCCGAGGAGGTTCCGGCCGGGATTCCGGTCGAAGCCTCGCACGGCGACGACGAAGAGCCGGAGGAGGGTTCCAGCGCTGCGTGAGCGCCGCGATTGCGAACCCATGGCGTGACGCGCCCGGCGCCGTTTCTGAGCGCTCGGGACCAGCGGCCGCCCGAGTGAATCGGGCGGCCTCTTCAGCGACTTCGCAAGCGAAGTCGCGAAGAACGTGCGCCGGCTGCGGCCGGAAGGCGCCACAGGGCGAGCTGATCCGCTTCGTCGCTCACGAGGGCGCGCTGTCACCCGCCCGGAAGCTGCCGGGACGGGGCGTCTACACCTGCCGCCGGCTGGCCTGCTTCGAGCGCGCGGCGGCGCGATCCGCCTTCAGCCGAGTCCTTCGACAGACCGTGCGCGTCGATCCGGCGCTGAGACGGCTTTACACTGACGCAAATGGCTAACGGCCCAAACAGACCAAACCGTCCGATCCGCCCCCGCCAGGGCGCCGTCACCGGCCGTCGCAAGCGCCGCGTGGTGATCGATAACGCGGCCAACCGGCCGCGCGAGAACGCGCGCCAGGCTCGTGAGCGCCAGGAGGCACGGCCGCCGAAACAGCCGGTTGCGCCACCGACCGGGCCGGTCAGCGTCCCCTCGGGCGTAACAGTCAAGGACCTCTCGGCCGCGATGGGCAAGACCGTCCCCGACATCATCAAGGTGATGATGGGCCTGGGGAAGATGGTCACCATCACCCAGTCGCTCAGCGACGAAGAGGTCGAGCTGATCGCCGCCGAGCTCGTTCCGGACCGTGAGCTGCAGATCAAGCACGCCGCGGAGGAGGAGCTCGAGCCGGAGGAGTATGAGGACGCGGCGGAAGATCTAGCCGACCGGCCGCCAGTCGTCACGATCATGGGGCACGTCGATCACGGCAAGACGACCCTGCTCGACGCGATCCGCGAGACGGCGGTCGTCGAGACCGAGGCCGGCGGAATCACCCAGCACATCGGCGCCTACCAGGTCGAGCACAACGGCCGGAAGATCACCTTCCTCGACACGCCCGGCCACGAGGCCTTCACGGCCATGCGCGCCCGCGGCGCGAAGGTGACCGACATCGCCGTGCTGGTCGTCGCCGCCGACGACGGCGTCATGCCGCAGACGCGCGAGTCGATCTCGCACGCGCGCGCGGCTGAGGTGCCGATCGTCGTCGCGGTCAACAAGATCGACCTGCCGGACGCCGACCCGAACCGGGTCCGCGGCGACCTGGCGGGCGAGGGCCTCCAGCCCGAGGACTGGGGCGGGGAGGTCCAGTTCGCGGACGTCTCCGCGAAGGCGAAGCAGAACCTCGACGAGCTGCTCGAGAAGGTGCTGCTCGTAGCGGATGCCGAGCTCGAGCTGAAGGCGAATCCGAAGGCCGAGGCGTCCGGTCCGATCATCGAGTCGCGGCTCGACGTGGGCCGCGGTCCCGTCGCGACCATGCTTGTTCAGCGCGGCACCCTCCGGGTCGGCGACTCGATCGTCGCCGGTGACGCCTGGGGCCGGGTGCGCGCCCTCTACAACTACCGCGGCGAGAAGGTCGAGGATGCAGGGCCGGGCACCCCGGTCGAGATCCTCGGCTTCGATCATCCACCGCCGGCGGGCGAGTACTCGCGAGTGGTCGAGAGCGAGCGCGCGGCGAGGCAGTTCGCGCAGGTCCGCGGCGAGCGCCTCCGGCGCGAGCAGCTGGCGACACAGGCCGGCGGCGCCGTGTCGCTCGAGCGGCTGTTCGAGCAGCTGCAAGAGGGTGGCTCTCAGGATCTCAATCTCGTGCTCAAGGGGGATGTCGTCGGCTCGGTCGAGGCGGCGATCAGCGAGCTGCAGAAGATCCAGCACCCCGAGGTGCGCGTGAGCGTCATCCACCAGGGCGTCGGCGGGATCACGGAGAACGACGTCAACCTCGCCGTGGCCTCGAACGCGATGGTGGTCGGCTTCAACGTGCGGCCTTCAGCCGAGGCGCGCCAGCTCGCCGAGCGCGAGGGCGTCGAGATCCGCACCTACCGCGTTATCTACCAGCTGACCGAGGACATCGAGCAGGCGCTCGTCGGCATGCTCCGCCCGGTCACGACCGAGGAGACGATCGGCGAGGTCGAGGTCCGGGCCCTGTTCCGGGTCTCGCGACTCGGCACGATCGCGGGCTGCTACGTGACCGAGGGCAATGTCCGCCGCGGCGCGACGGTGCGGGTCGTCCGCGACGGCACGGTCATCCAGGAGACCTCGGTCGCGCAGCTGAAGCGCTTCAAGGACGACGTTCGCGAGGTCGCCGAGGGCTTCGAGTGCGGGATCCTGCTCGAGGGCTTCAACGACGTGAAGGAAGGCGACGTCCTCGAGGTCTACGAGACGCGGCAGGTCGAGCGCACCGACTTGTCGGAAGCGCCGACGGCGCCGGCAGCTACCTAGGCGGCTTGAAGACCCAGAGCCCGCCGACCATGTCGGAGGCGACCACATACCGCTGGGTCGGATAGACGCCCCAGCTGAAGGTGCAGCGCGTCTTTCCGAGCGGGCAGAAGCCCTTCTCAGGATCGCGCGACGAGGGAGGCAGGAAGCGCGTGAGGAACTTCGGGTGCCGAGGATCGGAGATGTCGGCCACGACGACGCCGAGCGAGTACCAGGAGAAGTACGCGCGGCTGCCGATGATCTTGGGATCGTGCACGCCCAGGCCGAAGCCGCCGGCTCCGGTCTTTCTCGCTGCTTCGAGCAACTTTCGAGGCGGCTTGAACACACTCAGGAGCTTGGGCCGGGATGGTTTCGAGATGTCCCAGAAGGAGGGGCGCCCGCCGTTTGTCTCATGCGTCTCGATCAGCACCTTGCCGTTCGGAGTGATCGCCGTCGAGTGCGCGGAGCCCTGCGTATCGGTCGTCCGGCCGAGGAAGCGCGGTTGAGCAGGCTTCGAGATGTCCAGGATGACCGTGCCGAGGTTCCAGTAGGAGAGATAGGCGCGCGTGGCGGCTGCGTTTACGCGCACCGAATGGACGAAGACCCCCGGTGTGTCGCCGCGCATGGCCGGAGGTGCGATCCACGCGCCGACCTCGACGGGATGTCGCGGATCGGTGGCGTCGAAGATCCGGAAGCCCGGGCTGGGCGGATGGCCCGGGAACTCGGCAAGTGGGATCGCCGTGTAGACATAGGCGCGACGACCGACCGTTTGCAGCCAGATCTCGTGCGAGCCGCCCGGATCCGTGCGGACAAGCGAGAGCTCCTTCGGGGCGCGCGGGTTGGTGACGTCGTAGAGTCCGAAGCCGCGAAAGGAATTCGTCCCCGGGCAGTTCTGGAAACTGACCGCTGCAAGCTCACCCGTGAAGCTCGACGTCGCCGCGTGCTGGGCGATCGTCTTCTCCGTCCAGGTGCCTCGAACGGAGAGATTCGACGCGCCGTCGGCGAACGTGGAGACATGCCGCGGCCGGCTTGGCTTGCTCAGGTCGTAGACGCGGACGCCCTGCGACGGGCAGTTGCCGCCGTGCCAGCTCGAGAGGTAGGCGAAGCCCTTGTGGACGAAGACGTCGCCCGTGTAGCCGCCGCCCGGGTAGGCGTGGCCGAGCGGGCGAATCTGGTGCGCCCCGGCCGGCGCGAGAGCAAAGACGACCGCGCCGAGCGCGCCGAGCAGAATCCGCATGACTGTTTAGACGTCCAAATCCGCCGGTTAGTCCGCGCCCGGTTCAATACCGCCATGAGCGCCGGCTACGTCGGGATTCTCACGGTTGAGCTCCATTTCCCGGAGGCGGGGTCGCTGAAGGGCAAGCGCAAGTACGTCAAGTCGGCGAAGGCGCAACTGCAGCAACGGTTCGGAGCGTCGGTCGCCGAGGTCGACCATCATGAGCTCTGGCAGCGCTCGCGGCTGACACTTTCGTGCGTCGCGCGCGACCATCGCGAGCTGCTGCAGCTGCTGGACGGCGCCGAGCGCTACCTCGCCGGCCAGGAGTTCGAGCTCGCCGGCGTCGAGCGGGAGATTGTCTCGCTCGACGACAGTCTCTAGGAGGGTTTGGCGGGAAACCGCTCGTCGCCGGGGTGCGATGCTCGTTCCCTGGGGAGGACGCAGGGAGCGTCCATATCCGTAGATATGGGCGCGACTGCGTAAACAGAGCGGAGCTGGTGGAACCGGCGTCCGCGCGCCTTGCGGCCGCGCCCGGGGCGCGCCCGTTTCAGGGTCTCGAGCTCGTTGAGCGACTCGCCGGCGCCCAGCACGACGCAGGTCAGCGGGGACTCCGCCCGAGCGACCTCGAGGCCTGTTTCGGAACGGATCCGCTGGTCGATCCCGCGGAGCAGCGTTCCGCCGCCGGCGAGGACGATCCCCCGATCGCTGATGTCGGCGGCGAGCTCGGGCGGGGTGCCTTCGAGCGTGTCCTTGACGGCGGTGACGATCCGCTGGACCGGAGCGTCAAGGGCGTTGCGGAGCTCTTCCGATCCGAGCTCGAGCCGCCGGAGCATCCCGCTCTGCAGATCGCGGCCTCCGACCTGGCATTCGAGCTCCTCTGCGAGCTCCCAGGCCGAGCCGGCGTCGAGCTTCGCCTGCTCGGCCGTCTCCTCGCCGATCAACAGCCCGTAGTGCCCCTGGACGTGCTTGGCAACCGCCTCGTCCATCTCGTAGCCGCCGACCTTGATCGACTGCGAGCTGACGATCCCGCCGAGCGAGATGACGGCGACCTCGGTCGTGCCGCCGCCGATGTCGACGATCATGCTTCCGCGCGGCTCGGCCACCGGGAGGCCGGCGCCGATTGCAGCGGCCATCGGCTCCTCCACCAGGTAGACGGCGCGAGCGCCCGCGGCGAGCGTCGCCTCCTGGACCGCCTCCCGCTCGACCTTCGTGATCCCACTCGGGACGCAGAGGACGACCTGCGCGAGCGGGAGCCGCCCGCCGCCGCCCTTGCGGATGAAGTACCGGAGCATCTGCTCGGTCATCTCGAAGTCCGCGATCACGCCATGCCGGAGCGGCCGGATCGCGCGGATCGAGGCCGGCGTCCGTCCGATCATGCGGCTCGCGTCGGCTCCGACGGCCTGCACCTCGCCGGTCCGGTCGTCGACCGCCACGACCGAGGGCTCGAAGACGACGATCCCCTCGCCGCGGACGAAGACCAGCGAGTTCGCGGTGCCGAGATCCACCGCGAGCTCCCGCCCGGCGAATGAACGCAAAAAAGCCACAAAAGACCCCGGAGGACCCTAGCGCTAGACGGCGGCCTGCAGGAGCGTGATCGCTCCGGCGAACAACAGCACGATCCCGATCGCCCGCAGGAGCTGGCGCTCGTCCAGGCGGCCCGTCAGGCGGGCGCCGAGGAGCGCTCCGGGAACCGACGCGGCCGCCCCGATCGCGAACGCGAGCCAGTCGATCCCGCCCGGAACGTGCCCGACGACTCCGGCCGCGCCGACGAAGACGCCGACGAGCAGGTTGGTGCCGACCGCTCGCACCGGTTCCTCGCCGACGAAGCGCAGCAGCGCCGGCATTCGCAGCGAGCCGAGGATCAGGCCGACGACGCCGCCGAGGAAGCCGATCACCGCGCCGCTGGCGACCGCAGCCGGGATGTTGAGCTGCTCCCGCCGCCGGATCGGGCCGCGCGGCCGGAGTAGGTCGACACCGAACGCGATCAGCAGGACGCCGATTACGATCAGCAGCGCCGTTCCCGGGAGCTCTCCCGAGACGAGCCCGCCGAGGACTGCTCCAATGACCGAAGGCGGCGCCATCCACCAGAACACGCGCCAGTGGATCCGGCCGGCGCGTACCTGCGTGACGGCCGCCGTGGCGGCCGCAACGCCCGAGACCCCGATGTTCGCTCCGGCACCAGCGGCGGGGCTCGAGGAGATGAGCAGTAGGGCGGGCAGGCGGATATTGCCGAGCACGAGGCCGACGAGCCCACCTGCGAGCGCGGTCACGAAGCACCATGCCGCGACTGCGGCGAGCGCGAGCGCGTGCAGGGCCACACGGGTTGAATACCAGTGATGAGCAACCGGATGCGACGCGTCAACGAAGCCGTCCGCCAGGTGTTGTCGGAGGCGGTCGGTGAGCTCAAAGACCCTCGGATCGGGTTCGTCACCGTGACGGGAGTCGAGACGTCGCCGGATCTGCGGCACGCGCGGGTCTTCGTCAGCGTCCTCGGCTCCGAGGAGGAGCAGCGACAGAGCCTGGCCGGCCTGGAGGCGGCGCACGGCGTCCTGCAGGGCCGGCTGGCCCGCGAGCTGCGGCTGAAGCGGACACCGCAGCTCGCGTTCGAATACGATCCGACCGTCGAGCGCGGGGTCCGCATGACGCAGCTGATTGATGAGCTCGCCCCAAACGACGAGTGAGGTAGCGGCGGTCGCGGACGCGATTCGCTCGCACGACCGCTTTCTACTCGTCACTCACGAGAACCCCGACGGCGACGCGCTTGGCTCGATCCTGGCGCTAAAGCTCGCGCTCGACCAGCTCGGCAAGGACAGCGTCATGTACCTCTACGGCGATGCTCCGCTGCCGGTCGAGTACGCGTTCATGCCGCTCGACGAGCTGCGGCGGCGGCTCCCGGATGACTGGCGCGAGCGTGTCTTGATCGCCGTCGACTGCGCGAACGAGACGCGGATCGGCCCGGAGCCGGAGCCGCTCGACGGCGCGCCGCTCGTGCTCGACATCGACCACCACCACGACAACACGCGTTTCGGCCAGATCAATCTGATCGCTCCGAACGCCTCGTCGACTGGCGAGGTCCTGCGCGACGTCTTCGCGGAGCTTGGTGTTGAGCTGACACCGGAGATCGCGGAGGCGCTCTACATCGCGCTCGTCACGGACACCGGGCGCTTTCAGTACTCGAACACGACCGCGAAGGCGCTGCGCCTGGCCGCCGAGTTGGTCGAAGCCGGGGCGGACGTCCACGCGATCTTCCGCCGCGTGTACGAGACGGTGCAGTTCGCGAAGCTCAAGCTGCTTGCCCGCGCGCTCGAGCGAGCACAGATCTACGACGGTGGGAGGTTGGTCGTCTCTTACCTGCTGCGGAGCGACTTCACGGACATCGGCGCGGCCGAGGCGTACTCGGAGGGGATCATCGACTACCTGCGCATGGTCGAG
>MNDB01000096.1 GCA_001914705.1 Actinobacteria bacterium 13_2_20CM_68_14
AGCTCGCGGCGGAGCTCATCGTCAGAGCTGTGATGGGCCAGCCAGCGGGAGATCGCGGTCACGATTCGATCTGCCACTCGGATGCTCTCCAGGCTCGTTGACATAGGCCGTCAGCAGAATGTCCTGTCCGACCCGACGCGTATCGAAACGGCGCAACTCCACCGGCTCGTCCAGCTCCCCAAGCAGCGTCGGCCCGAAGCCCGCGAGCTTCGGCGCTACGAAGACGAGCAGCTTGTCGATCAGGCCCGCTTCCATGAACGCGGTCGCGAGCGTCGGTCCGCCTTCCAGTAGGAGCGACTGCACTCCTTCCTCGGCAAGGCGGCCGAGCTCTTCCTCGAGCGGGCCCGAGAACAGCTCCAGATCCACACCCTCGGGCAACGGCCCGCTACCGAAGACGAGCCGCCGCGGCTGCCTGACCGCGCCGACGTCGCGGGCCGTCAGTGCCGGGCGGTCGGCCCGCGCCGTTCCCATGCCGACGGCGACCGCATCCGACTCTGCCCGCAGCTCGTGGACGAGCCTGCGGCTTTCCTCGCCCGAGATCCACCGCGACTCCGGCAGCGTCAGCCGCCCATCGAGCGTCATCGCGGCCTTGTAGGTGACGAAGGGCCGGCGCTTCGTCACCCAGGTCAGCCAGGCCTCGTTCTGCTGCCGCGCCCGGAAGCCGAGCTCGCCGTCGGCAAGCTCCGCCTCGACGCCGGCCTCTCGAAGCCGCTCGAGGCCGCCTGCGGCGTCGCGGCTTGGATCGAGCGCTCCCACCACGACCTTCGCCACGCCCGCGTCGATCACCGCTTGGGCGCAGGGTGGCGTGGCACCCACATGTGCACACGGCTCGAGCGTGACGTAGAGCGTCGCCCCGCGGGCACGATTGCCCGCGGCCGCGATCGCGTTGACCTCGGCGTGCGGCTCGCCCTTGCGCTCATGCCAGCCCTCGCCGACGACCTCGCCGTCGCGTACGAGTACCGCCCCGACGACCGGATTCGGTTGCGTCGTCCCGCGCCCGCGCTCGGCGAGGTCCAGTGCCCGCTCGAGAAAACTCATCCCAGCGCTTCCACGAGCTCACGGTAGCCCGAGGCCGGATCGCCACCGCCGAAGACCCCCGTCGCCGCGACGAGCAGGTTCGCGCCCGCCTCCCGCGCCGCGGCGATGTTCTCGTGGTTGACACCGCCGTCCACCTGGAGCTGCATCGCCTCAGGTAAGAGCTCCCGCAGCCGGCGGAGACGCTCGAACGCCTCCGGCATGAACTTCTGGCCCGAGTAACCCGGCTCGATGCTCATGCAGAGAACGAAGTCGGCGCCGGCCGCGATCGCCGCCTCGGCCACGTCCTCGACGGACGTCTTCGGCTTCAGCGCGACGCCGACCCCCAGGCCGTGTTCGCGCGCCGCCGCGGCGATCTCGCCGACGTCCTCCACCGCCTCGTAGTGAAAGGTGACGCTGTCAGCGCCGGCCTCGCGAAACGCGGCGAAATGCCGCTCCGGCGACTCGATCATCAAGTGGACGTCGACGCGGCCGCCGCCCTCGTGAATCAGGCCGCCGATCGACTGGAGCACGATCGGGCCGATGATGATCGGCTCGACGAAGTGCCCATCGCCAACGTCGTAGTGAAAGAGGCGCGTACCCGCGGCGAGCAGTTGCTCGATCTGCTCTCCGAGGCGCGCGAAGTCGGCCGCATAGAGGGAAGGCTCGACCTCGGCCTCTCGCAACCCGTCTGCCCAGGCCATTCGTCCGGATCCTACGCAGCCAGCAGCCGAGCGCACTCGACCAAGTCCGGCTCGATCTTGTCGGAGCCGACGCCCCAGTGAAGCGCATGGACGACGCCCCAGCCCTGCATACGATCGCGCTCGAGGTCGAGCTCCGCAGCTAGCAGGTCAAGACGCCTCTGAATAATCGCCCGGTCGATCGACCAGCGGCGGTCGCGGAGGAGCGACGCGACGTCGAACGCGGGCTCCGCGACAATCGGCTTCGGATCGATCGCAAGCCACGGCTCCCGCTGTGCCTTCAGGACGTTGCTGCCCTGGAGATCCTGGTGGCAGACCGCGAGCTTCGCCAGCGACCCGGCGAGCTCACCGGCGGCCGCGGCTGCCGCGTCGACCAGCCTCTGCTCGAACGGCCGGCCGAGCGCTTCCCAGTCGGAGCGAGGCTGCGCCGTCCAGCGCTCGGCCTCGCCGGCAAGCAGTCGAAACCGATGGCCGTCAGGCGGCGGACGGAGCCACAGACGCGCCATTACCGAGGCTGCAATCAGGATCGCCTCCTCGTCGTCTCCGACCTCCCAGAGCGACGTGCCCGGATCGGCGCGCTCGATCAGCAGCGCGTTGCGCTCGCGATCGAGCTCGAGTAGCCGTACCGCACCCTCGCCGCGCCAGTGAATGAGCGCATCGGCCTCGGAGGCGCTCTCTTCCTCCGGGAAGTTGAGCTTCAGCACTGCCTGACCGCCATCCGAGAGGGCTACCGGCACAGTCAACGAGACGTGCCCCTGCCCGAAGGGCTCGCCGAGCCGGAGCGACCAATGCTCGGCGCACTCCTCCGCAAGCCGCGGCAGCGACTCCAGCCAAGCCACCCCGCCTGCTCGATCGCGCCACCAGCCCAGCCGCTCGGGGACCTCGATCAAACCCGCAGCCTCGCGATGAAGAAGCCGCTCGTCCGGTGGAGGTCAGGCCTCGTCAGCAAGAACTCCGGGCGCTTCGGATGAGCGAACTGCGGCCATTCCTCGCCGAGCGGCTCCGGCGCGAGGCCGGACGCGTCGACGACGGCTTCGTTCTCGTCGGCGTTGAGCGTGCAGACGGAGTAGACGATGGTTCCGCCGGTCCGTACACGATCAGCCGCCGCCCCCACGAGCGCAAGCTGCAGCTCAGGCAGCGGCTCCGCGCGCCAGCGCAGGTCCGGCCGCGAGGCGAGGACGCCAAGGCCCGAGCAAGGAGCGTCGACGAGGGCCCGGTCGTAGTCGCGGAGCTCCGGCGGCAGCTCCAGCGCATCCGCGCAGACGACGCTGACGTTCGTGGCGCCGAGACAGGCCGCGTTCTCCTCGAGCTCCCGCGCGCGGCCGGGGTGCTTCTCGACTGCAGTGACGTCTCCCGCCAGCATCGTCGCTTTCCCGCCCGGCGCCGCGCAGAGATCGAGCGTCCGTTCGCCCGCGCGCGCACCGACGGTGAGGCCGGCGAGCTGGGAGCCGCGGCTTTGTGGCCAGATCCGGCCTTCGGCGAGCGCCTCTTCATCCACGCGCGGGACGCGATACGCGCCGGAGATGTCGGTCGGCTCGCCGGCGATGTCGCCGCGAATCAGCCGGACGACCGTTTCCGGCGCCTCGTTCTGCGCCCGCATCAGCGCGAGCGCCTGCTCGCGGCCGAAGTCGCGCGTCCACACCTGCTCGACCCAGTCCGGGTAGGACTGCTTGAGCGCGCCTTCCGGCAGCGACTCGAGCAGCGCTTCAATCCCGTCCGCGACGCGGCGAAGGACGGCGTTCGTGAAAGCGACCGCTCGCTCCAACCTGGCGCGCCGCACAAGCTCGACGGCCTCGTTGACGGCAGCGTGCCGAGGCGTCTGCATGAAGCCGAGCTCGTAGGCGCCGAGTCGCAGCGCGGCCCGAACCGGCGGGTCCAGCTTTCGCACCGGCCGCCGTCCGAGCTGCTCGATCGCGTAGTCGAGGGTGCGCGCGCGCTGGATCGTCCCGTAGGCGAGCCGCTGTGCAAATGCGCGGTCGCGCTGGTCGAGGCTCGCGACCGCGGTTCGCAGCGCCCGGTCGGCATACGCGTCCTGCTCGAAGACGCGGAACACGGTCTCATAGGCGGCCGCGCGTGCCGGCGAGACCATCAGTGCAGGCCGCGCAGAAATTCGTCGTACGTCATCCGGCGACGGCCCTCCGGCTGCACCTCGAGCAACTCCAGCCTGCCGTCGACGAGACGCGAGCGCCAGACGATCGCCGGCCTTCCCTCGACCAGGCCTCGCGCTCCGATGTGCGGCGAGAGCGCGCGAATCCTGTTGTGCAGCTCCTCCGGCGGCCGCGACCAGTCGAGCTCTCGATCGGCGGGCCCGATCTTCTCAGCGTAGGTGGCGCCGTCCTCGGTCTGCGGCGCCGGCCGTTGATTGTCGAGCGCGGCATCGATCAGGTCGGGCGTCAGCTCGGCAGCGCGCGCGAAGACGGCTCCGGCGTCGTCGTCGATCCCGACCGCAAACCGCTCCTGAGCCGCGATCGGCCCGGCGTCGAGCTCCTCGACCAACTCGATGATCGTGACTCCTGTCTCCTCGTCGCCAGCCATCAGCGCCCGCTCGACGGGCGCCGCCCCGCGCCAGCGCGGCAGGAGCGACGGGTGGACGTTGAGCCAGCGCGCGCTCTCTAGGGCGCCGCGCGGGACGAGCTGTCCGTACGCGACGGCGACGAGCGCGTCCACCTCGGGGTCGAACTCGTCGCCGAGCCGTTCCGGCTGCCGAACCGGGATTCCAAGCCTCTCGGCGATCAGCTTCGCCGGCGGCGGGGCAACCCGCCTGCCGCGGCCACTCGGACGGTCCGGCTGGGTGAGCAAATAGGCAGTCTCGTGCCGCGCCGCCAGCCGCTCGAGCACGTCAGCCCCGAACGGCGCCGTCGCAGCGACGGCGATGCGCGTCACTTAACCCAGAGCGCCGAGGACAGGCTCCGGCCTGAGGATCCCCAGCGCCTCGCGCCGGGCCTCGGCCGTTGTCCGATCGAGGATCAGGATCCCGTCGAGGTGGTCGAGCTCGTGCTGCACCACGCGCGCATCGCGCTCCTCGAGCTCGAGCCTGACGTCCTCGCCGTTCTCGTCCTTGCCCTCGATCGTGACCTTTGTCGGCCGCTCGACCGGGATGCTCACTCCCTGCATCGAGAGGCAGCCCTCGGTGTCGCTGAGGGTCACCTCGGACGTTTTGACCCGGACGGGATTGATGAGCGCCCGCGGGGCCTCGTCCTCCCCCTCCGGCTGGAAGACGAATACCCGCTGCAGGGTGCCGACTTGCGTCCCCGCAAGGCCGACGCCGTTCGCTTCCTGCATCAGGTCCGTCATCCGCTGGACCAGCCGCCGCAGGTCGTCGTCGAAGCTCTCGATCTCGTTCGCGGGCATCCGCAACACCGGATCGGGGTACTGGCGGATCTGCGCCAGCGCGAGCCGCCGGCGCGCCTCGCGCTCGGGGTCGAGCTGCTCTTCGAGAACCTCGCCCTGCTGTTCGACGTCTTGGTCGGACACGCCGCCAGTTTATGGACTGCTACAGACTTTGCGGATCGACGTCGACGACCGCGGTCAAGCCGGCTTTCCGCATCGCCGGGGCCGCAGCAGCCAGCAGCTGCCCGGCGCGGGCGGCGACCCGCCTCGGCTCGTCCGTCTTCGCGACGAGCTGCGCTCGGTGTCGGCCGCGAAGCCGGAAAAGCGGTGCCGGGCCGAGGATCTCGGCGCCCTGCATCCCGTCCCGCACCTCCTCGAGCGCACGGGTCACGGGCCCCGGCTCCGGCCCGCTGACGAGCACCCGGACGAGATGGCGGAAGGGCGGATACCCGAGCTCGCGCCGGCGTTCGAGCTCGCCGGTCAGGAACCGCGGCACGTCGTGGCGCGACGCCAGCTCGACCGGACGGGAGTCGGGTTGGAAGGTCTGGATCAGCACCCGCCCCGGCGCGTCCCGGCCGCTCCGCCCTGCGAGCTGGGTCAGCAGCTGGAACGTCCGCTCGTCGGCGCGGAAGTCGGGCACGCCGAGGGCGGTGTCGGCGTCGATCACCGCCGCGAGCGAGACGCCGCTGAAATGGTGACCCTTCGCGACCATCTGCGTTCCGAGCAGAACGGCGCGATCGGTCTCCCCGAAGCGGCGGAGCGCCGCGGCGAGGGCCTCTGGATTCTGTGCCGTGTCGGCATCGAGGCGGATCGGGACGAGCTTCGGCAACTGAGTCGCGAGCTCCCGCTCGAGCCGCTGCGTTCCGGCCCCGATCCTCGCCAGCTCGACCGAGCCGCAGGCGGGGCAGGCCTGCGGCGCCCTCTCTTCGTGGCCGCAGTGGTGGCAGCGCAGGCTCCCCTCCCGATGCAGCACGAGGGCGACGTCGCAGAGCGGGCAGCGAAGCGTCGTCCCGCAGGCCCTGCAGTGCAGCGCCGGGGCGACACCGCGGCGGTTCAGTAGGAGGATCGCCTTCCCGCCCTGCTCCTCGATCGCCCCGAGCTCCTTCAGCAGCGGTGCCGAGAGCGGGTAGCCCGCCTCGCGGCGCAGGTCGACCACCCGCACCCCGGGGAGAGAGCCGCCCAGTCGCCCGGCGAGCTCGAGACGCTCGAGCTTGTCCCAGCTCTCGGGCCGCGGCGTCGCGCTGCCGTAGATCGCGACGGCGTCTTCGAGGGCCGCCCGCTTGGCCGCCACAGTCCTCGCGTCGTAGCGCGGGTCGGACTCCTGCTTGTACGACGGATCGTGCTCCTCGTCCACGCAGATGACCCCGACATCACGCAGCGGCGCGAAGATCGCCGAACGCGCGCCGACGACGACTTTCGCCTCGCCGCGCGCGATGCGCTCCCGCTCGTCGCGGCGTTCCGCGTCGGTCAGCCCCGAGTGGAGCAACGCGACAGCATCCCCGAAACGCGCCTGAAACCGCCCCAGTGTCTGAGGCGTCAGCGCGATCTCGGGAACGAGCACGATCGCCGTCTTGCCGCGGGCCAGCGCTGCGGCGCACGCCTGGAGGTAGACCTCGGTCTTGCCGCTGCCGGTCTCGCCGTAAAGTAGGAAATGTCCGCCGGCCGCCTCGAGGGAGGCCGTGATCCGCTCGAGCGCCGCGCGCTGTTCGGCCGTCAGCTCGGGCGCCTCCGACTCGTCGACAAGGGCTTGCCGTTCACCCGGCGGCGCCTGCTCCTTCCGCCGCTTCCGCTTGACCGGCGCGATCAGCTCCAGCGCCCGCCCGGGCGTCGAGCCGTAGTAGTCCGCCACCCACAACGCGAGGTCGACGAGCACCGGCGGCAGTTCGTCGAGCACGGAGTCGATCGGAACGGGCTCGATCCCCGCGGGCGGCTCGTCGACGAGCTCGACGACTACTCCCCGCCGCCGCGAGCGACCGAGCGGGACCGAGACGACGGCGCCCTTCGCGGCGCCGTCCACGAGCTCGTAGGTGAACGGCCGCGCCAGGGCGCGGGTCGTTACCAACGGGTAGACGGTCGCGTACCGAGCCACGCGCCGAGCGTAGCCCTGCAGCTAGACGCCGGCGGCGACTAGCACGAAATCCGTCGCGAAGCCGAGCGAGAGCCCGAGCACGATCCCCCAGGCGGTCAGCTGCTTCGAGCCGAACGTCCTGCAGACGTTCAGCAGCTCCATCACCACGTAGAGGATCGAGCCTGCGGCGAGCGTGAAGAACAGGATCGAGAGGTTCTCGCTCGTCCAGGAGTGGCCGATCACGGTGCCGACGAACGTCGGGGCACCGCCGATCACGCCGAGGAGCCCGAGGAAGCGCCAGCTCGGCGGCTCGGCCTCTCCTGCGAGGGGGCCGATGATCCCAAAGCCCTCGGTCGCGTTGTGCAGTCCGAACCCGATCACCAGCACGAGCGCGAGGCTTGTCAGACCCTGCGCCGCCGACTGCCCGATCGCGAGCCCTTCAGAGAAGTTGTGCAGGCCGATCCCGGTCGCGATGAAGATCGAGAGCCATTGCGCGGCGGAGAGCCCCGGCCTGTGCGCGAACTCCGCCACCGACGCGGCGCCGGGCCCCAGCATCGCCCGTCGCTGCCGCGCCTTGATCCAGGTGTCGTAGTAGACAAGGCTCATGAGGCCGACGACGAAGCCGGCAAGAGCGATCGACGTGACCCCGGCGAAGCGGCCCCAGGCGTGCGCGTGCAGCGCACTTTCGACCGGGTCGATCGCCTCGCTGAGCACGTCCCAGAAGAGAAAGAGCAGGATTCCCGTCGCGGTCGCCGTGAAGAAGGATTTGACCTGCGCAGATAGGCCGTGCATCCGGCCCATCGGCAGGCCGAGGAAGATCGTCAGTCCGGCAATCGCGCCGAGCAGCAGAGTCTGAGCAGTCGACATCTTGTAAGGCTCACCTTACAGATCCGGTTCGGGAAGGAGCGACCCGAACCGGAGTCGCAGACGCGGTTAAGACGGACGCCCCGGCGAAGCCAGGACATCCTCCATGTCGGCGTCGCAAGCGAGCGCCTTAGAGAAGGCCGTCAGTACAGTTGCGGAAGGCATGGCACAGGGCCACTCAGTCGACGAGTACCTCGA
>MNDB01000109.1 GCA_001914705.1 Actinobacteria bacterium 13_2_20CM_68_14
TTGGCGGAGACGCAGGGTGATATCGACGCGTCCGGACCCCCGAAGGTGGAGCCAGGTGCATACGTCGTCCAGTTGAACACGAACAACACCACCCCGTACGACGTCGCCGTCTCGGCGCCGTTCACCATCCACTGATCCACGGCGAGGGAATCGCCGCGCCAATCCTGGCGTGGCGATTTCACTCGCGAGCCAAAGGAGGAGGCGGACGCGACCGCCTCCTCCTTTGAGAACTTGAACCGGAGCCGCCGTTACACCGGCGCTTCGCACCTAAACTGCGGCGATGCCCGAAGCGATGCGAATCATTCCGCTCGGTGGCCTCGGCGAGGTCGGCAAGAACATGACCGTCTACGAGTACGGTGACGATGCGATCGTCATCGACGCCGGGCTCGCGTTTCCGAGGGACGAGCACCTCGGCGTCGACCTGATCCTCCCGGACTTCACCTACCTGCGCGAGCGCGAGCGGCCGGTGCGCGCGGTCATCCTCACCCACGCCCACGAGGATCACGTCGGCTCGCTGCCGTACCTGCTCCGGGAGGTTCCCGTGGACGAGGTCTGGGCAACCCGCCTGACCCTGGGGCTGGTCAAGTCGAAGCTCGATGAGCACGGGCTACTGCGCGCCTCCGAGCTCCGCGAGCTCGATCCCGAGGCGGGCACGCTCGAGCTAGGCGGGTTCCGGACGGAGTTCGTCAGGATGGCGCACTCCGTCCCGGACGCCGTCGCCGTCGTCCTGGAGACCGAGGCGGGTCGAGTGCTGCACACCGGCGACTGGAAGCTCGACCACACCCCCGTCGACGGCCTTCGCACCGATGTCGGCCGACTCGCGGAAATCGGCAACCGCGGCGTCGATCTCTTGCTCGGCGACTCGACCAACGCCGAACGCCCCGGCGTGACAGGCTCGGAGCGGCTGGTCGGAGAGGCGTTCCGCCAGATCATCCCGCAGCGCACGGGCCGGGTCCTGGTCGCCTCGTTCGCCTCGAACGTACACCGGATGCAGCAGGCGACCGACGTCGCCGTCGAGGTCGGGCGCAAGGTCTGCGTCGTCGGCCGCTCGATGCGCAAGAACCTGAACATCGCCCGCAACCTGGGCTACATCGACATGCCCGAGGACGTCCTCATCCGCCCGGTCGAGCTCGAGGAGTACGAGCCCGGCGAAGTGCTGATCCTCTGCACGGGCTCGCAGGGCGAGCCGCTCTCGGCTCTGGTCCGCATCGCCTACGGCGACCACCCGGCCGTGCACGTCGAGCGCGGCGACACCGTGATCATCTCGGCGCGGCCCGTCCCCGGGAACGAGCTGCGGGTGCACGACGCGATCAACCAGCTCGCGAAGCTCGGCGCCGAGGTGCTGCACCAGGAGAACGCGCCGGTCCACGTCTCCGGCCACGGCCACGCGGAGGAGCTTCGGACGATGATCTCGCTCGTCCGGCCGAAGGCGATGATGCCGGTGCACGGCGAGTTCCGGATGCTGGCCGCGCACGCGCGGCTGGCCGAGGAAGGGGGAGTGCCGACCGAGGCGATCGTGCTCGCGGAGAACGGCACGGTCGTCGAGCTGACGCCCGCGGGCGCACGGATCGTCGGCGAGGTCGATTCGGGTGTCACCTTCGTCGACGGCCTCGGTGTCGGCGACGTCCATGATGTCGCGCTACGCGACCGGCGCCATCTCTCCGAGGACGGCGTCCTGATCGTCGTCGCGACGCTCGCCGGTACCAACGGCCGCGCGAGCGGCGGCCCGCCCGAGCTGATCGCCCGCGGCTTCGCGGACTCCGGGCCGCTGCTCGACGAGATGCGCGACGAAGCCTCGCGTGTGCTCGAGGAGTGCCTGGAGCAGGACATCCTCGAGATCAAGCTCCTCCAGGAGCACATCCACGACGGGCTCGGGCAGCTCGTCTACGACCGCACGGGTCGACGCCCGATGATCCTTCCTGTAGTTGTAGAGGTATGAGACGTCGCTTGCGATGTCGACTGGAGGCCGTAGCGGCTTCGCCGCTGCGGCCGTCTAAACCCGGTTCAGGGTGGACCACCCGATGATTAGACCGGGCGGTCTCGCATGAGCGTTCGCGCGGCATATGAGCCCGGGTGGGCCGACGTGCTCGAGGACAACGCGGCCGTGCAGGAGACCGGGCGGCGGCTGATCGGGCAGCTCGGCGCCTGCGAGGCGAGCGCCCTCGCGTTCTGCCGGTTGCTCGAGCGCTGGGCGCGTGGCGAACCGGAGCCTGCGACCCCTGGCAAGCGCCAGGCGGCGCTGCGCCGCGCGGCCGATCGCATCGAGACTGCGCTCGCCGGGCTGGAGGGCCCGCTCGGGCGCTACCTGCTCGAGCTCGAGGCCGACCACGCCGAGGGCCGCTCCTGGTACGGCGCCCCCGGCGCCGCCGAGCTGCTGGAGTGGGAGCCGATCCTCAACCGCGCCGGCGTGCACGCCAGCGCGATCCGCGTCGCGCAGACCTACCTCGAGCTCGCGGTCTTCGTCCGGGCGCTGGAGGGACTCGCCGACGCCGCCCGCATCCGCGCCTCGCTCGACCGCTCCTCGCTCTGGGCCGGGCTCTTCGATCTGCGCGAGAACCTGCTCGGCCGTACGCTCGAGGACCTTCGCGCCTTGGCCGCGTAAGGGACTGACCCCGGAAGGGGTCTGTCCCTCTAAGCGATACGAGCTTCGTTACGGCGTTAGGGACCGTCCCCGTTCGGGGACAGTCCCTGGTGAAGGGCTGAAACGAGCGGCGTCGAATGACGTGCGGCCGTGCCTCGTCGTCGCAAGAAACGCTTGCTGAAGCCGCGCGCGCCCTCGCGCGTGCGTAAGAAGAAGCGCGCCTCGAAGCACCGCGGCCACCAGCATCCGGAGCTGATCGGGCTCGCTCTCGCGGCGGCCGGCGTCTTTCTCTCGACCGTCATCTACCTGGGCTGGAGCGGCGGCTTCGCCGGCGGTCTGGCCGCCGACGGGCTCGGCGCGCTGATCGGGGCGGCCCGAGCCGTCTTCCCGGCGGCCTGCATGATCGTCGGCGCGCTGTTCCTCGCGCGGAGCGAGATCCTCGACATGCGGCCGTTCCGGACCGGGCTGATGGTCTTCACGGCGGGCTTGATGCTGACGCTCGGCAAGGCGCACGGCGGCTACGTCGGGACGGCGCTCGCGCTCGGCTTCGGAATCGCGCTCGGCTCGACCGGCGTCCTGATCGTCGGGATCACGACGCTGATCGCCGGCGCGCTGCTGCTGAGCGGCGCCTCGGCGGGCGCGTTGATCCGGCGCTCGGGCAGCGCGGTTCGGGCAACCGCGGAGGCGGCGAAGCGTGCGCGGACAGCCCTGCCGGAGACGATGCCCGATCTGAAGCTGGTCGAGCCGGTCGAGAGGCCGCGGCCCGAGCTGCACGCGCCCGTGCTCGACGGAGTGAACGAGTTCCCCGACGTGGTCGAGGCCGACCCGCCAGGCCCGGCGCCGCTGCTGCTCGAAGATCCCGAAACCGCCCCTGACCAGACCAGCCTGTTCGACGTCGGCGAGGCAGTGACCAAGGACTACCGCCTGCCGGACCGCAAGATCCTCCGGCATTCGCCTACCGTCAGCGGCAACTCGGCCGACCAGAACGCGCGCGTGGCGGAGGCGCTCGTGCAGACGCTGGCGCACTTCGGCGTCGAGGCGACCGTGATCGGCCAGATCTCCGGGCCTCGGGTGACGCGCTACGAGCTCCAGCTCGCGCCAGGCACCAAGGTCTCGAAGGTCGCGGCGCTCAAGGACGATCTCAGCTACGCGCTGGCGACCACGGAGATCCGCATCCTGGCGCCGATTCCCGGCAAGCAGGCTGTCGGGGTCGAGCTGCCCAATGCGAGCCCGAGCTACGTCGCGCTCGGCGACATCTTCGACGACCTGCCACAGACTGCGAGCCCGCTCTCCGTCTGGCTCGGCAAGGACATCTCCGGATCTGCTGTCTGGACCGACCTCGCACGGATGCCTCACGTCCTGATCGCCGGCACCACCGGCTCCGGTAAGTCCGGCTGCATCAACACGATCCTGACCTCGATCCTGCTTCGCTCGACGCCGGACGACGTGCGCTTCATCCTGATCGACCCGAAGAAGATCGAGCTCAGCTACTACGAGTCGATCCCACATCTGCTGACGCCCGTCGTCTCGAGCCCGAAGGAAGCCTCGACCGTCCTCGCCAACGTCGTCAGCGAGATGGAGCGCCGTTACGAGCGGCTCTCGGCGGTGCGTGCGCGCAACCTGAACGAGGCGAACCGCGCTTTCCGCTCACGCGGCGAGCCGACGTTGCCGCACCTGCTCGTCGTCATCGACGAGCTCGCCGACCTGATGATGATCGCGCCTCAGGACGTGGAGGACGCGGTCATCCGGCTGGCGCAGAAGTCGCGCGCCGTCGGCATCCACCTCGTCCTCGCGACCCAGCGGCCGTCCGTCGACGTGATCACCGGGATGATCAAGGCGAACGTCCCCAGCCGGATCGCCTTTGCAGTCTCCAGCCAGACCGACTCGCGCGTGATCCTCGACACCTCCGGCGCCGAGAGCCTGCTCGGCCAGGGCGACATGCTCTTCAAGCCGCTCGGCACGTCTCGCCTGCAGCGCCTGCAGGGCGCCTACGTCAGCGAGGAAGAGATCGCCCTGATCGTCGAGCAGTGCCGCGCCCAGCGCGAGCAGGAGCTGGACGAAAGCCTGCTCGAGGCGCCCGAGTCGGCGCCGGACGAGCACGACGATGCCGACGGCGACTTCGACCCCGACGAGGACCCGTTGCTCGAGCGGGCGATCGAGATCGTCGTTACCGCCCAGACCGCCTCCACGAGCCTGCTCCAGAGGCGCCTGCGCGTCGGCTATACCCGAGCAGGCCGCTTGATCGACATGCTCGAGCGCCGCGGCATCATCTCCGGCTACGAAGGCTCGAAACCACGCCGCGTGCTCGTTGACGAGGCCGAATTGCCTCGTGTGATCGCCAACTAAGACGCCGCGCCCACGTCTTAGATTCCGAGGATCCGCCGTGACGGGGTCTGGCGGGTTAGCATCGACAAAACTCTCATCCGGGTAGGAGGGAAATACACGTGAAACGCAAGAGAACCCTGCTGTGGCTTGGCGTGGCCGCGCTCTGCGCGCTCATCGTCGGTGCCACGGCAAGCGCGCAGCGGAGCGCGACGGCCAAGGTCGCCCTAGTGACCGACATCGGCGGCCTCAACGACAAGGGCTTCAACCACCTGTCCTACGTCGGCCTGCAGCGGGCGCAGAAGCAACTAACCGCCGCCGGCGGTGTCAACGGCCGCGTCTTCATTACGAACTCGGCGAACGACCGCAAGCCGAACCTTCAGACCGCGGCACAGACGGGCAACGGCCTCGTCATCGCCGTTGGCGTCCTGTTCGAGTTCGGGCCGCTCGACGATGTCGCGCCGGCATTCCCGAACACCAAGTTCGCCGGAATCGATGTCGACTACGGCGGTCTCTCGAAGAAGCCGACCAACGTCCGCGGCATCCAGTTCCGCGAGCAGGAGGCCGGTTACCTCGTCGGCTACGCCGCCGGTCTCTGGGAGACGCGACATCCGGTCAAGGGCAAGATGGTCGTGGGCGGCGTCGGCGCCAACAAGGTGCCGGCGATCGTGCGCTTCCTCGCCGGCTACCGAGCGGGCGTCCACAAGGCGAACAAGACGATCAAGGTGCTGATCGATTACGCAAACGACCCGACCTTCGCCGACCAGGCGAAGTGCAAGGAGACCACGCTCAACCACATCGGCAAGGGCTCGCGCGTCGAGTTCGAGGCCGCTGGTGCGTGCGGTCTCGGCGGGCTGAGCGCCGCCAAGCAGAAGCACATCTGGGGCATCGGCGTCGACGCCGACCAGAGCTTCCTCGGGAAGCACATCCTGACGAGCGCGACCAAGCACGTCGACGTCGCGGTCTTCAACACGATCAAGCAGTTCAAGGCGAACCCCTCCGGCTTCAAGGCCGGGTTCAACACGAACTACACGCTCAAGAACAACGGCGTCGGATACGGCAAGCTGAGCTCGGCGCTCTCGAAGGCCGATCGCACGTACATCACCAAGAAGGTCAACACGATCAAGACGCTGATCATCGAGGGGAAGATCAAGCCCCCGACGTCCTAGATCGAACACGGTTCCTAGGGGGCGGGCACGGTCCCGCCCCCTAGGATTACCGGCGCATGGCTGACGAGCGACCGGTCCTGGAGTTGCGCGGTATCACGAAGCAATTCCCCGGAGTGCTCGCGAACGACAACGTCGACTTCGACCTTCGGCGTGGCGAAGTGCACGCGTTGCTAGGCGAGAACGGGGCCGGCAAGTCGACGTTGATGAACATCCTCTACGGGCTCTACCAGCCCGACGAGGGCCAGATCCTCGTCAAGGGAGAGCCGGTTCGGTTCCACTCACCGAAGGACGCGATCAACCGGGGGATCGGGATGGTGCACCAGCACTTCATGCTGATTCCGGTGATGACGGTCGCCGAGAACATCGTCCTTGCCAACGAGCCGACTCGCGCGGGCCTACTCCTCGACACCAACGCCGCCGATCGTCGGGTCCGTGAGCTCTCCAGGTCCTT
The DNA here is from genome assembly GCA_001914705.1 of Actinobacteria bacterium 13_2_20CM_68_14. Classification (GTDB taxonomy): domain Bacteria; phylum Actinomycetota; class Thermoleophilia; order Gaiellales; family Gaiellaceae; genus 13-2-20CM-68-14. The sequence continues at coordinate 6,524 of MNDB01000109.1, forward strand.
CAACTTCGCGATCGATCCCGAGGCCCGCGTCGAGGAGATCACAGTTGGCCAGCAGCAGCGCGTCGAGATCCTGAAGGCGCTCTACCGCCACGCCGACATCCTGATCCTCGACGAGCCGACCGCCGTCTTGACTCCACAGGAATCCAACGAGCTCTTCGAGATCCTCAGGACTCTGACCAGAGAAGGCATGTCCGTGATCTTCATCACGCACAAGCTGAACGAGGTACTCGAGATTGCCGACCGAATCACGGTCGTCCGGCGTGGAAAGCGAATCGACACCGTCGACCGCCAGGGAGCAACCGAGGAGGGCCTGGCCCGGATGATGGTGGGCCGGGAGGTCCTGCTCCGAGTCGAGAAGCCCGTCTCCGACCCCGGCGACCCGGTGCTCACTGTCGACGATCTCCACGTCTTCGACGACCGTGGGCTCGAAGCGGTTCGTGGCGTCTCGATCGAGGTGCGCGGTGGCGAGATCGTCGGCATCGCCGGTGTCGACGGAAACGGACAGACGGAGCTGATCGATGCGATCACCGGTTTGCGCAAGGCTGCGTCCGGCCGCGTCGCCATCGGCGGACGCAACGTCACCGGAGCTACCCCATCGAGGATTCTCGACAGTGGCCTCGGCCACATCCCCGAGGACCGCCAGCGCCGAGGCCTCGTGCTCGAGTTCTCGCTCGCCGAGAATGTCGCACTGCACGATTACGACAAGGCGCCGGGCTCCCGCTGGGGCTGGTTGTTTCCGCGACAGCTGATCCGCCGCGCGCGCGAGCTGCTGACGCAATTCGACGTCCGCGGCGGAGGGCCTCAGACGCGCGCGTCAGCGCTCTCGGGAGGCAACCAGCAAAAGGTTGTGCTCGCGCGCGAGATCGGCCGTGAGCCCAGCGTCCTGATCGCCGCTCAACCGACGCGCGGGCTCGACGTTGGTGCGATCGAATTCGTCCACAGGCGGCTCGTCGAGGCGCGGGCCAACGGCAAGGGGGTGCTGCTCGTCTCGCTCGAGCTGGACGAGATCATTTCGCTGTCCGACCGGACCTTGGTCCTCTACGAGGGCGAGATCGTCGCCCAGCACGGTCCCGACGTCACTGAGGACCAGCTCGGCATCGAGATGACGGGCGCCGGCTCCAAAGAGGCCGCCGCGTGAGCGGCCTCTCGGGCGAGCCGCCCGATATGACCGGCCAAACGCCCGAGGTATCCGAGCCGACACCCGAGAGCAAAGTCCCTTCCGTCGCGGCCCGCCTGGCTCTGTGGCAGCGCTCCGGGGGTGTGATCACCCCGATCTTGACGGCGCTGATCGCCTTCCTGATCGGCGGGCTCGTTGTCTTTGCGACGACCGGCAAGAACCCGCTCAACACGTACAAGGCCATCTTCAAGGGGACGGGCTTGAGCTGGCTCAGCCCGGTCTCGATCCACTGGCATCTCTTCTATCCGGCGGGGATCCACTGGACCGGATGGGACACAACCTCGCCGACCGCGCTGAACTTGCAGCAGACGCTGATCGTCGTCACGCCGCTGATCCTGACCGGCCTCGCCGTCGCCTTTGCCTTCCGCTGCGGACTCTTCAACATCGGCGGCAACGGCCAGTACACCGTTGGCGCGCTCGTCGCCGTCCAGTTCGGAGTCTGGTTTGCGGGCCTGCCTGGCCCGTTGCACGTGATCGTCGCGATGGTGGCGGCGACGCTCGCCGGCGCTGTCTGGGGAGGGATCGCGGGGGTCCTCAAGGCCGCGACCGGCGCCCACGAGGTGATCACGACGATCATGCTCAACTGGATCGCTCTGTGGGTCGGCAGCTATCTCGTCGGTTTCAACGGGCCGCTCCAGGATCCGCGCGCGATCTCAGCACCGGTGACGCGGCCGATCGCCGACAGCGCTCACCTTCACGTCTTCTGGGGGAACCCGCTGCTGCAGGGACTCCACGTCGGCTTCTTCATCGCCATTGCGATGCTGTTCGTCTACTGGATTCTGCTCAACCGGACGACGCTGGGATACGAGGTCCGCGCCGTCGGGTTCAACGCCGAGGCGGCGCGCTACGGTGGGATCAGCGTCGGCCGCAACTTCTTCCTGGCGATGGCGATCTCCGGCGCGTTCGCCGGCCTAGCCGGGTCGATCGACATCCTGGGCTGGGAGTTCAACCTCGACCTGACCGTCGTCCAGACCGTCCAGGTCGGCTTCATCGGCATCGCGGTAGCGCTGCTTGGTCGCAACTCGGCGATCGGCATCTTCTTCTCGGCGCTCCTGTTCGGCGCCCTGCTGACCGGAACCTCGACGCGCAACCTCGACCCGAGTGTCTTCCAGCCCGAGCTCGCCGGCAACCTGACGAGGATCATCCAGGGGCTCGTCGTGCTATTCGTCGGCGCCGACCTGCTGATCATCTACCTGTGGCAGGCACGTAAGAAGCTTCGGCTGCCACAGCGAAAGGCGGCGGAGCAGCCGTGAGCGTCCGGGTCCAACCGCTCCAGCGCGGGGCCTGGACGAGAGCCTCGGCCCCGTCGACGATCGGCATGATCGGGATCGGGCTCGGCCTGGTGACCCTCTTCCTGGCGCTTCCGCCGGTGAAGGTGCGGACGGCACCGCTCCCCGTAGCGATCGGGATCCTCGCCGTCGCGGCGGGAATCTGGGCCTTCACTCGTGGCGAGCACCGGCTGGGCGGCGGCGCGGTCGTCAGCGGCGTGGCCGGGATCGGCATCGCCCTGATCGTCCTGCAGGCAAACGCGGCCAGGCTCGAGGGCGTCTTCGTCTGGTCGGCGCTGATCGCGGCCACGCTTCGCTATGCGACGCCGCTCACGTTCGCGGCGATCGGGGGCATGTTCTCCGAGCGTAGCGGGGTCGTGAACATCGGTCTCGAGGGGATGATGCTGATGGGCGCTTATTTCGGCGCCTACGGAGCGGATGTGACCGGCTCGTGGGTGGGCGGCCTCTTCATCGGCCTCATCTCGGGAGCGCTGCTCGCATTGGTGCACGCCATCTTCACGATCACGCTGCGCGCGGACCAGATCGTCACCGGGACCGCGATCAACTTCCTCGCACTCGGGGTCACCGGCTATCTCTACAACCAGCACTACGGCAACAACGGCACGCCGGAGAACCTGCCCGCCGTTCCGGACGTCAACCTGAAGTTCCTTTCGCACATCCCCCCGCAGGGTCTCGGTAACTTCCTCTACAACTCGATCGGCCAGCTGAACCTGATGGTCTGGCTCTCGCTGCTTCTGCTGCCGGTCTCCTACGTCGCCCTGTTCAAGACGCCGATCGGACTGCGGATCCGCTCGGTCGGTGAGCATCCGAAGGCGGCCGACACGGTCGGAATCCCCGTCTATCGCACCCGCTACGCCGCGGTCACGCTGTCGGGGGCGCTGGCGGCGCTCGGCGGGGTCTTCCTCTCGATCGGGTTCGTCAACTCGTTCACCGAGAACATGACCGCCGGGCGCGGCTTCATCGCGCTGGCCGCCCTCATCTTCGGCGGCTGGCGGCCGTTCGGGGCCTTCGCGGCGGCGCTGCTCTTCGGCTTCTCGAGCGCCCTCGCGGCGCGGCTTCCAGATCTCTCGGCTTCGGATACCGCCGCCTGGCCGCTGCTCTTCCAGACTCTCCCGTATGTTTTGACCTTGATCGCGGTCGCAGGCGTGATCGGCCGCTCGATTCCTCCTGCCGCCATTGGCCGTCCATACGTCAAGCAATAGCGTCGCTCGAGTGAGAAACGACAGAGCGCGGTTCTCCGTCGTGTTCGGGCTGCTCTCGCTGGCGGCGATTCCGGCCGCCCTCTACTCGACGCGCCTGAAGAACGTCGACCTGCCGCAGGCCGTCGGTGGTGAGGCGGTCGCCGGAACCTTGCTTGGATTGATCGCCGTGCTGCTCGCGCGTGGCGCCCGATTCAAGGTCGAGCGGACGCTCTCGCGGGCCGGAGAGAGTACGGCGCGCCTCGGGAAGTGGCTCGGGCTGCTCGGCCTCTGTCTCGGTCTCACCGCCGCACTTTCGCTTGCCTTTTTCGGTCTGCTGCTCTGGTCCGAATGAGTGTCGGATAGGGGCATTCGGCACTACAATCGCGCGAGCCCATGTTCGAGATCGGCAATAGCCTTCGCGAAGCCCGCCTGCGGCAGCAGCTCGACTTTCCCGAGCTCGAGCAGCAGACGAAGATCCGCGCCAAGTACCTGAAAGCCCTCGAGGCCGAGGACTTCGACGTGCTGCCGGCGCCGACCTACGTGAAGGGCTTCCTGCGGAACTACGCGGACGCGCTCGGGCTCGAGGGCCAGCTCTACGTGGACGAGTACAACTCGCGCTTCGTCACGGGTGAAGAGGACGTCCCGCTTCGTCCGCGCGACTACCAGCGCCGGCCGCAGCCACTCGGCCCGCGTTTCGAGGCTCGCGCCGTCCTGCTGGCCGTCGGCGGGATCGCGGTCGTCGTCGCGCTGGTGATCGGCGGCTGGAAGTGGGGCTCGAGCAACAGTCCGCAGGTTCAGGGCGTCAACTCGCCGACGCAGACCATCGCGAAGAAGCGCCACAAGAAGCCTGCTCGGCCGATGGCTCGCCTCGTCCTGACGGCCACCAACGGCGATTGTTGGTTGAACGTGCGCGCCGGCTCGGCCGCCGGGCCGCAGAAGTTCATCGGGACGCTCGCGCAGGGCCACCAGCTCCCGTTCACGAGCCGGCCGTACCTCTTCCGGCGACTCTGGTTCACCGCGAGCAAGCCGCAGAACCTCGTGGCGAAGCTGAACGGTCGGATCGTGGTGATCCCGGGCGCCGCCAAGGGCAAGCCGGAGCAGCTGCTCGTGACACCGACGTCGATCAGGAAGGCGCCGCCGGCGATTTGAATCCTTCTCCCCGCGCGCTCGTCGTCGTTACCGGCAGCGAGCTCGTTCGCGGCGACCGCCGCGATCTGAACGGTCCTTTTCTCGCGCGCGAGCTCGTCTCCCTGGGCGTCGATCCGGCGGAGATCATCATCGTCGGCGACTCGCCGCAGGAGCTCGAGGCGGCGCTGCGCCCGGGTCTGGAGGCGGATCTCTGCGTCGTCTCGGGCGGCCTCGGGCCGACGCATGACGACCGTACCGTCGAGACCCTCGCCCGTGTCGCGGGGCGCGAGCTCGTGCTCGATAGTGATCTAGATCGCGAAATCGAAGCGATCTCGCGGCGGCTGGCGGAGCGGCTTGGGCGGCCCTACACGGATTTCGCGGCCGGCGTTCGCAAGCAGGCGACCCTTCCCGCGGGGGCGACTCCGCTCGGTCTTGCCGGGACGGCGCCAGGATTTGTGATCCAGATCACAAGCGCGGTCGTCGTCGTGTTGCCGGGGCCGCCGCCGGAGCTGCGGCGGCTCTGGGCGGCCGCGGTCGAGAACGACGCCGTCCGTGGCGTGCTAGCGCACGGCCAGCCGGCCGAGCGTCGCACGCTGCGGTTCTACGGCGCCAGCGAGTCCGCCGTCGCGCGGGCGCTCGAGGAGGCCGGCGGCGACGGGGACGGGGTGGAGGCGACCGTCTGCGCGCGTGACTTCGAGATCCACGTCGATCTCGTCGTTGGTGAGGCCGGCGGCGCCCGGGCGGATGCGATCGCTGTCGCCCTGCGCGGGCGCCTGGGCGAGTTTCTCTTCACCGAAGACGAGCGGACGGTGGCGGAGATCGTGCTCGAGCACTGCCGCGAGCGCGGCCTGACCCTGGCGACCGCCGAGTCCTGTACCGGCGGCCTCGTCGCGGCGCGGCTGACCGCGGTTCCGGGCTCGAGCGACGTCTTTCGCGGCTCCGTCGTCGCTTACGCAGACGACGTCAAGACGCGGGAGCTCGGAGTGCCAGCGGAGGTGCTCGCCGTTCACGGAGCCGTTTCGGCCGAGACTGCAGCGGCGAT
>MNDB01000079.1 GCA_001914705.1 Actinobacteria bacterium 13_2_20CM_68_14
GAGATCGACATGCGCTTCGCACCGGCGCTCGAGATGGCAGACCACACGGTCACCTACCGCCTGATCGTCAAGGAGATCGCGAAAAAGGCCGGCTACCACGCGACTTTCATGCCGAAGCCGATCTTCGGCGAGAACGGCTCGGGCATGCACACGCACCAGTCGCTCTTCACCGACGGGCGCAACGCCTTCTTCGACGGAGACGACCAGTGGCACCTCTCGGCCGCCGGCAAGGCGTTCATTGCCGGCCAGCTCCGGCACGCGCGCGAGATCGCCGCGATCTTCGCGCAGTGGGTCAACTCCTACAAGCGGCTCGTCCCGGGCTACGAGGCGCCGGTCTACGTGGCCTGGTCGCAGCGGAATCGCTCGGCGTTGATCCGGATCCCGTTGTACAAGCCCGGCTCCGAGCAAGCGACGCGCGCGGAGATCCGCTGTCCCGACCCGGCCTGCAACCCCTACCTGACGTTCGCGACGCTACTGCACGCCGGTCTCGAGGGAATCGAGCAGGGCTACGAGCTGCCGGAGCCGATGGAGACGAACCTCTACCACCTGACTCCGGAGCAGCGCCGCGAGCGAGGCATCGTCTCGCTGCCGGAGACACTCGGCGAGGCGATCGACGCCCTGGCGGAGTCCGACCTTGCCCGCAAGGCGCTCGGCCCTCATATCTTCGACCGCTATATCGAGCTGAAGCGCAAGGAATGGGACGAATACCGGGTCCAGTTGACCGGCTGGGAGCTCGATCGATATTTGTCAGTCCTCTAGCGCGGAGACGCGAAAAGAGGGAAGATTGCAGGGCTTCGCCGCTGCGGCTGGCGAAGTCAACTGACGGCCGATCGCGAGGTGCTGAATTCGCACCTCGCGGTCGTTAAGGCGTCGCTCGCGATGCCGACCCGGAGGCCGTGGCGGCTTTGCCGCCGCGGCCGTCTAAACCCGGCGCATAGATCAAGGCCGACTCAGTTCGCAAGTCACCCTCGTATTTGGCCGGGAGTTGAAGCCGTCGCTCGCACCCGCATCTGCGGGGTCCGTGCGAGGGCGGCGGTTACGACTTAAAGAAAGCTCTTGAGCGAGTCGCGCCCAACACGGAGGCCGATCACGCCGGTTGCGTCGTCGACGTCCTCGATCGCCTCGGCCGGCACAACGCGGCGCCGGCGGGCGAGGAACCCCGAGCGGACTGCAAGCGCATCCGGCACGTCGGGGGCGGTGCCGTACATCGGACACTCGACCCGGCCGACAACCCGACCCTCGTGATCGGCAACGAGAAATCCGTTCAGCCAGCGAAGGTCAGTAGCGGCGACGGCCATCCCAAACCAACCTATCGGTGTCCTTTAAAGGGAAACTGTGACAGCTGTAATTGTTTTGTTAACAGCGGGGTGGGTTCGAACTACGAGATTCGCCGGGGCTCGGATCCCGACAATTACTGAGCGCCTGAGCTAGCCGCCCGGCTTCGCCGACATCGCGAACCAGGCGACCGCGAGCGCGACGAGCAGGATCGAGGCGAGCCACGGAACGGCGACCGCGCTGCGGGACTTCGGGCTGCGCGTGAACCAGGCGAGGATCACCATTACGATCACGAGGAGCGCTCCCGGCTCGGTGACGATGAAGCCGACGCCGACCCAGTCAGGCTCGTTATGTCCGCCCGGAAACTCCTTGTCGAGGATCCACAGTGCTGTTCCGCGCATCAGGATGAACGCCGGGACGAGCACGACGAGACCGACCCAGAAGGCGAGGCCGCGGAGCCACACCGAGCGGTCGGGATCCCCGCGCTGGCCGGCGAAGCCCAGCAGGGCGACCGTTGCTGTCGCGCCGAACGTCAGGGTCGCCCCCAGCACGTGGAGGAAGAGCGGCAGGTTCCAGGAGTCGGGGCGGATGAGCGCGAGCACCATCAGGCGCCCGGCTTCCAGATCATGAGCCCGAGGACGGCGAAAGCCGTCAGCCCGCTTGCGTAGCTGATCACCAGTGCCAGGGGGTTCAGGAGGCGCGCCCGCAACTCCGGGCTCGGGGCGTCGCCCTCGGTCGCCAGACGCTGCGCGAGCTCGCCGGTCTGCCGCTGGTACTTGCCGTCGATGTTGCCGAGCGCGCTCCCCACCACCCAGAGCACGATCGCGGCCACGATCCAGGTCTGGCCGTAGCCGTAGCCGACGTTGTGGACCAGCCAGAGCCCGATGACGAGCGTCAGGAGCAGGCCGGCTCCGATCAGCGGGACCGCGAAACGGATCAACCCGTACAGCGCCGCCACCTCGCTCGGCCGTCGGTCCTTGACGATCGCGGCGAGATTCAGGATTCCGGCGACGACGATGCCGCCGATCAGGAAGAACGCGCCGGTGACGTGGAAGAAGAGCAGCCACTGATAGAGGCTCATGGGAGCGGGAGACTAACGCCCCTACAATCGGTGCGATGGACGCTCCCGCCCGACACCTTCGTCTGCTGACCGAGACGATCGCCGCTGTCAACTCGACGCTCGACCTCGAGGAGGTGCTCGGTCTCGTCGCACGGAAGGTCGCCGAGGCGCTCGAGGCAGACGCCTGCTTCGTCTATCTCTACGACGCGCGGGCGGACGAACTCGTGTTGCGTGCCACGCACGGCACGCGGGTCGAGGAGATGACGCGCCGGCCGAAAATGCGCCCAGGCGAAGGGATCACCGGCAGCGCCGCGGCGGAGCGCACGCCGATCATGATCGCGGCCGAGGCGCATCTCGACCCGCGGTTCAAGAGCTTCTCCAACCTGCCCGAGGACGAGTACGAGTCGATCCTTGCGGTGCCGATCCTCGCGCGCGAGAAGCTGGCGGGTGCACTGAACGTCCGGACACGCCGACCGCGCGAGTTCACGGACGCGGAGGTCGAGCTTCTCGTCGCGATCGCCGGGCAGGTTGCGCAGACGATCGAGCACGCCCAGCTCTATGCGGACGCGCAGCGGCGCGTCGGCGAGCTCGAAGCGCTGGCCCGGATCTCGGAGGCGGTTTCCGAGTCGCTCTACCTCGAGGAGTCGCTCGAAGCGATCGTCAACGCGACGATGGAAGCGGTCGACGCCACGGGCGCTGCGCTCGTGCTGGAAGACGGCGGCGTCGCGAGGCCGGAAGGGCGGGCCGGCGCCTTCGCCGTCCGGATTCCGTTGCGGTGGAAAGGCCGCCAGATCGGCGAGCTCGTCTGTGACCGCGACACCGACTTCACTGCCGACGAGCGTGCGCTCCTCGCCTCGATCGCGCACCATGCCGCAGTCGCGCTCGAGCACGGACGCACGGTGATGCGCGGCGTCCTCGCTCAGGAGATCCACCACCGGGTCAAGAACAACCTCCAGACCGTCGCGTCGTTGCTCCGCCTTCAGGCTCGGGCCGAGGACGGTGTCGACCCGCGCAAGGCGCTCGACGACTCGGTCAACCGGATCCTGGCGATTGCGGCCGTTCACGAGGTACTGACCGAGCAGCGTGAGGAGGAGGTCGATCTCGGCGAGCTGCTCGATCGCCTGCGCGCCATGCTCGTGCAGGGGATCGGCGCCGGCAAACGCGTCGAAGCAGAGCTCTCGTCCGTCTCCCTGGCGGGAAATCGTGCGACCGCACTCGCGCTGGTCTTCAGCGAGCTCTTCCAGAACGCCCTCGAACATGGTGGCGACGAGGTGCGCATCGAGCTCGCCAGCCGAAACGGAAGCGCGCTGCTCGCGATCACGGACGACGGCGGCGTGGACGGGGATGTTCCCACCGGAACCGGTCTCTCGATCGTCAGGGCGCTCGTGCGTGATGAGTTGGGAGGAAGCTTCGAGCTGCGCAGCGACAGAGGCACGCGGGCTGAAGTGGTGTTCCCGGCCTGACGAAGCCCCTCTAGATGTACACGCGCGTCACCCGGGAGCCCCTGTCCCCGCCCACCTAGCCGCCAGGCTAAAGCCGAAATCGGCACGTGTCCGTGCCGGGTCCGCATCGAATCCGTGACACTTTGGCCGTGCGGATCCTGGTCGCCGAAGACGAGACGATCATCAGGCTCGACCTGGTCGAGATGCTCGGGCGCGCCGGGCTCGAGGTTTGCGCCGAGGCCCGCGACGGCGTCGAGGCTGTCGAGCTCGCGCATGAGCACCAGCCCGATCTCGCGATCATGGACGTGAAGATGCCGCGCCTCGACGGGATCGAGGCGGCGCGGCGGATCCTCGACGAGCGGCCGATTCCGATCGTGATGCTGACCGCCTACGGTCAGGACGAGCTTGTCTCGCGTGCAGTCGAGGCCGGCGTCTTCGGTTATCTCGTCAAGCCGTTCCGCGAGCAGGATCTGCTGCCTGCGATCCGGGCGGCGCGTGCGCGGCACGAAGAGCTACTCGAGCTGCGGGAGGAGGCTGAGTCGCTTGCTGATGCGCTTGCCTCCCGCAAGACGATCGAGCGGGCCAAAGGGTTGCTAATGGAGAAAGAGGGCCTGTCGGAGCAGGACGCGTTCGCCAGGCTGCGCAAGGCCTCGCAGGTCTCGGGGCGGCCGCTCAAGGTCGTCGCCGAAGCCGTCGTCGCAACGCTTGGCGTCGAAACCGACTCTTAACGCAACGGCAACCAAAGGTGCGGTTTGCAGGGCCGATGTTCTGCTTGACTTGGGCTGACCAACGGCAAGGAGCTCTTTCGTGGCCACGGCGGGTACCGGGTCGAATGGCAGGCTCCAAGTCGGAACTTCGGCCGGCCACGCTGGTGTGGCCGGCAGGTTGGGCCCCAGAGGGAGCCGGACGCTCGGCTGGTCCGTGGCGCTGGTTGCAACCGCAGCAGCCCTCACTGCCGGGCTGGCGGGTGTCTACCGCTACCTCGACAACTTCTGGCTCTACCGCGGCTACCCGCCGCCTCGCGATCCGGCCTGGGTCAAGGAGCACGGAACGGTTCAGACGATCGCGGTCAGCAGTCCCGCGATCGGCGGGCGCAGCCAGCAGGTGATCGTCTTCCTCCCGCCCGGCTACGCGGCCCACCCCCGCCGGCGCTACCCGGTCTTCTATCTCCTGCACGGGTCGCCCGGTCTTCCGAACGCACTGCTCCTGACCGTCAAGACGGGAGTCGTCGAGGACGAGCTGCTGGCCAAGCACGAGATCCGGCCGATGATCCTGGTGATGCCGTTCGGCTCCTCGGGCCGGTTCATCGACACCGAGTGGGCGAACGGCGTCCGAGCGAATTCCGGCTGGGAGACTTTCCTCGCCCGCGACGTCGTCCGGGCGATCGACGACCGCTATCGCACGATCCGCTCCGGCTCGGCCCGCGCGCTCGGCGGGCTCTCGGAAGGCGGATACGGATCGCTGAACATCGGGCTCCACCACCCCGGCGAGTTCCGCGTCCTCGAGAGCTGGTCGGGCTACGAGCGCGCCGACAAGATCCTCTCGATCTTCGGGCATGCCAAGAACCGGCTGGCCTACAACAGCCCTCACGCCTACCTGCCAGCCGTCGCCCGCCGGCTGCGCCGCGAAGGGACCTACGTCTGGTTCTACTCGAGCCGCGGCGACCGCTTTCTCGGCCAGAACAAAGCCTTCGCGCACGAGCTCGCGCGGCTGCGCATCCGCCACAGCTTCCTGGTCGTGTCGGGTGGACACACCTGGCGTGCCTGGCGGGAAAACTTCCCGCAGTCAATCCGCGCCGCCTCTAAGGGACTGAGTGGTGGCTAGAGCGCTTCGGCTTGCAGGGCTGACGTCCGCCGGTCTGCTCGGACTCGTTGTCGTCGTCTCCGCCCAGGGCTGGTTGTACGAGCTCCGTGGCTCGACGCTGATCGGCCCCCACGTGCACGATGCGCTTCCCCTCGACGAGCTCCCGCGCCACGACTCGGTCTCGCTCCTTCTCTTCGTGGGTGTCTGGGCAGGCGCGGGGGTCCTCGTCGGCTTGCTGGCGAGGAGAGCGCGCGTCGAGCGGCTGACGGCGGCCCTGCTTGCGGCCCTGACGACCGGGCTCTGGCTCCTCCTGACGACGTGGGTGTCGCTCGTGGTCGTTCGCCAGGTGGCCGACCGGCAGGCATTCCACGCTGCCCTCCACGTGCCTGCGCTCTACCTCGCGGCCGGTCTGATCGGACTGGGGTGTGCCGTGCTCGGACGGACGGACGCGCAGCCCTCGCGACGCGCGCCGCTCGCCCTCGCCGTCCTCGTGGCTGCGGCTGGAATCCTCGACATCGCCTCGGCCGTGACGCCGGAGCTCGCCAATCGCGTGCGGCTGATCGAAGGCGTCGCCCCGAATGCCGTTCCGGGCCTGGCAAGCGCCTTGATCGTCCCCACGGGACTGGCGCTGATCGTGCTCGCGCGAGGTCTGCGGCGACAGCGCCGGCGCGCGTGGCAGCTGACGGTCGCGCTCGTGCTCGTTGCGGCGGTACTCCACATCCTCAAAGGGTTGGACTACGAGGAAGCGACCGTGAGCATCGCGTTGGCGCTCGCGCTCGTCGCGCGCCGTCACGACTTCGAGGGAAGCGGCGATCCGGCGACACGGATGGAGCTTGGGCTCCGCGCCGTCGTCTACACCGTTTCGATCTTCGCTTACGGCACGGCGGCCCTGTGGATCAACCGAATCGAAGCCGACAGGCCGTACACGATCGGGTTCGCGCTTCGCGAGACAACGACGGCTCTGGTGGGGCTGAACCCGCGCGGGTCCGCTCACCTGGCCGGGCCTTTCGGCGAGTGGTTCCCGCTGTCCGTGTTTCTGCTGGGCGTCACAGGCGGCCTCTGGCTGCTCGCTGGGTGGCTTGCCCCGTGGCGCTACCTCTGTGACCGCCGGGAGCACGAGCAGCTGTTGGTGCGGACGCTCGTGGACAAGCATGGGACGGACACGCTCTCGCCGTTCGTCCTCCGCTCGGACAAGTCGTACTTCTTCAGCCCGGACGGACGGGCGTTCCTCGCCTACAAGGTCGTTGCCTGCGTCGCGGTCGTCTCCGGGGATCCGATCGGAGACCCGGACGCGATCGAGAGCCTGCTGCCTGCATTCCAGGGCTTCGCGCACGAGCGGGACTGGCGAGTTGCCGTCCTCGGCGCCGGGGAGCGCTGCCTCCCGCTCTACGGCCGGAATGGGCTGCGGGCGCTTTACCACGGCGACGAGGGCGTGATCGACGTTGCCGCGTTCTCGCTCGAAGGACGGCCTGTTCGCAAGGTACGCCAGTCCGTGCACCGGCTCGAGCGGGCCGGCTACTCGGCGGCGTTTGTCCTTGCCGGCGATGTCGACGGCGCGCTCGCGGCGGAGCTGGCGGAGGTCGCGGCGGAGTGGCGCGGCCCCCAGCCGCGGCGCGGCTTCACGATGGAGTTCGACTCGCTCTTCGACGTGGGCGGCTCCGATGCGTTGTTCGTGATCGGTCGAGACGCTTCAGGAGCCGTGGCCGGCTTCTTCCACCTCGCCGTGTCGAGAGCGGGCCAGGCGCTCTCGCTGTCGTCGATGCCGCGGCTGCGGACGACGCCGAACGGTTTCAATGAATGGCTGGTCGCCGAGACGGTCGGCTGGGCCCGGCAGAACGGGTTCGAGCGGGTGTCTCTGAACTTCTCTCCGTTCGCTGCGGTGCTGGCGCCGAACGCTGAGCTCTCGGCCTCGCAGCGCGTGCAGCGCAAGGTCCTGCACCAGCTGAAAGGCACGTTCCAGCTCGACAACCTGCTGGCGTTCAATCGCAAGTTCTTCCCGCAATGGCAGAAGCGCTATGTCGTCTTCGAGCGCTTCGCCGACCTGCCGCGCGTCGGCATCGCCGGGCTGGCCGCAGAGGGCTACCTCCCGCTCGTGGGGCACCGGCAATGAGCGCGTCGACGGCGGCAGCCTTTTTCCTCGCAGCCGGGTCGGCGCTCGCGCTGAACTGGGCCTACTTCACGCAGCATCAGCAGGCCTCCAAGCTCCCGCCGCTCAGCGCCAGGCGGCCGCTCCACTCGCTGCTGCTGCTCTTCTCGGACAGGCGCTGGCTTGCGGGCTTCACGATCGGGATCGGCGGCTGGGTCCTCTACGTGGCCGCGCTTTCGTTCGGAGCGCTGTCGCTCGTACAGGCTGCTTCGGCCGGCGGCATCGGGATCCTCGCCTTGCTCGTCTGGCGGCTCGGGGGCGTTCGGCTCTCCGGCCGCGAGTGGGGCGGGGTCGGGCTGGCGATCTCAGGCCTCGTCCTGCTCGCCGTCTCGCTGGCGCGGAGCGGAACGACACATCCCTTCGCCGCGCATGCCTCCTGGGTTGGCGTTGCAGCCTGGATGGCCGCCACCGGCGTACTTGCCGCAGCGTTTGCCGGGCCGTTCTCGCGCCTGCTCGCCGGGGGCGCGGGGCTCGGAGTCGCGGCGGGTCTCTGCTATGCGGCCGGCGACGTCGGGACGAAGGCGGCCGTCGGCGGCGGCGCGCGCCTGCTCTTCGCCCTGCCGGTGCTCACGGCGCACGGGCTCGGGTTCGTCTTTCTCCAGCTCGGCTTCCAGCGTGGGGGCGCACTCAACACGGCCGGGGTTGCGACGCTGTTCACGAACGCGGTGCCGATCGCGGCCGGGATGGTTCTCTACGGGGACGGCCTGCCCACGGGCGGACTCGGGGTCGCCCGGCTGCTCTCCTTCGCCGCGGTCGTGGCCGGGGCCGCTCTGTTGACGCGCGGGCCCGGCGCACCGCTTGACGCTGTACCCGCCGCGACACTCTCGGCTCGTTGAAGCGCGCTGCCTGGGCACTCCTGCTCGTTGCGCTGGTCGCGGCGGGTGCCGTTGCCAAGGCAGCTCTGGAGCCGGGTCGCCCGAGCGGGCCAACGACCCAGCTCGCCTCGTTTCAGTCGAAGGCCGTCCGCGGGCGAGTGCATCTCGTCGTACTCCTGCCGGCGGGCTATGTCGGCAGCGACCTCCGCTACCCGGTCGTCTACTTCCTCCACGGCCTGCCGGCGTCTTCGCGGGCCTACAGGAGCGTCGGCTTCCTGCAACACGCGCTCGCCGGCCTGCGGCGCCAGGCGATCCTGGTTGCCCCGCAGGGGGCGCGAGATCACGACACGGATCCCGAGTACCTCGATTGGGGCCCTGGCCGAAACTGGGAGCGCGCGGTCTCGCAGGAGCTCCCAGCCTACGTCGACGCCCACTTCAGGACGATTCCGGATCGCCGGGCGCGTGCGCTGGTCGGCCTCTCGGCGGGCGGCTACGGAGCCGTCGCGCTCGCGTTTCACCACCTGGAGAGCTTCGGTGTGGTCGAGTCGTGGAGCGGCTATTTCCACCCGACGAATCCGAGTGGAACGAAGACGCTGGACCTCGGCTCGGCGCGGCGCAACCGCCGCGCGAACCTGCACAACGCCGTCGTCGGCTTGCGGCAGGCCTTCCGCGTTCACCCGACCTTCTTCGGCTTCTACGTCGGCCGGGGGGATGCTCGTTTCCGGGCGGAGAATCTCGCGCTCCACCATGAACTCATGTCAGCCGGGATCCCGCACGTCTTCGAGGTCTACCTGGGCGCCCACGGGAAGCGCGTCTGGAGCGCCCATGCACATGCGTGGCTCGGGCTGGCGCTCGCGCATCTCACCCCGGCCACGAGGTCTGACCCGCCGGCCGGGCTGAATGGGTTCGTCACGGTCGCGAAGGGGCCTGCGGGCGGCGTCGTGCTGAGGGGACGGATCCCGAACAGCGTCGTGCGTTGGGACCGAAGACCGAGCGCGGTCTATCTGCCACCCGGCTTTCAGGCCGGCGGCCACTACCCCGTGATCTTCCTGCTGCATGGCTTTCCCGGCTCGCCTTCCGGGTTCTACGACAGCCTCCAGCTGGCCCTGGTCGCGGATCAATTGATCTCGTCACACAGGGTCAAGCCGTTCGTCGCGGTGATGCCGGCTGCCGGGCGGGTGACGGGTAAGCGCACCGACGAGGAGTGGGCCGGGCCGTGGGAGACGTACCTCGTTCGCGACGTGGTTCCCTGGGCGGAGTCGCACCTGACGTTGGGGACACGACAGTCCGATCGCGCGATCGCGGGACTTTCGGCGGGCGCGTTCGGCGCGGTCGACATCGCGCTGCGCCATCCGGGGATCTTCGGTGTCGCGGAGTCTTGGTCCGGCTACTTCCGGCCCTTCCGGGACGGCCCGCTCGCACAGGCGAGCGCCGTCGAGCTCGCCGATCACGACCCGACTGTGCTCGTCCGCCGAGAGGCAGCGCTGCTGCGTCAGCAGCACGTGCGCTTCTACCTCGCGACCGGGTTCAACCATGGCGGCATCTTCAGGCGCTGGACGTACGAGTTCGCCCGCGACCTGCACGACTTGCGGTTGCCCTATCGCGTCTGGGCCTCCAAGTCGCCGGACGGTGGCAGGTACCTGCGACTGCAGCTGCCCGCCGCCCTTGAATTCGCTTTTGGATCCTAGGCCTGCGCCTGATCGAAGAGCTGCTCCCAGCGGGCCAGCAGCGTCTGCAGGTCGTCGCGTGCCGCGCGGTGTGCGGCCAGCGCGTCGGCGTCGGCCCAGTCCTCGGCCAACCGCCGCTCCAGCTCGGCAACGGCATGCTCCCGGGCAGCGATCTCGGACTCCACCTGCTCGAGCTCGCTGGGCCCGCGCGGCTTCGGCGCCTCGGTCTTCGGCTTCGGTCGTGTGGGTTCCGGGGCCGCCGCGGGCGGCGCCGCGAGCTCGTCTCGCCGGCGGACGTAGTCGGCCCAGCCGCCGTCGTAGGAGCGGACCGTCCCGTCTGCGACCGCGAGAGTCCGGTGGGCGACCGCGTCCAGGAGTGCACGGTCGTGGGAGACGAGCAGCACGGTTCCGGGGAACGCCTCGAGCGCCAGTTCCAGCGCCTCACGGCTCTCCAGGTCGAGGTGGTTCGTCGGCTCGTCGAGCAGGAGGAAGTTCGCGCCTGAGGCGACGACCAGCGCGAGCGCGAGCCGCCGGCGCTCGCCGCCCGAGAGCTTGACGACCGCCTTGTCCTGCTCCTGCCAGCCGGAGAAGAGGAAGCGGCCGAGCAGGTTCTGGGCCTGCGGGCGTTTGAGGCCGGTCGCCTTCTGCGCGCAGTCGAGCACGCTGCCGGTCTCGTCCAGTTCCACCTCGTGCTGGGAGAAGTAAGCCGGAATGACGCCGTGGCCCAGCCGCACTGAGCCCGCGACCGGCTCGCGCAGCGCCAGCAGGGTTTCGAGCAGCGTCGTCTTGCCGGATCCGTTCGGACCCACGAGCGCCACGTGCTCGCCACGCTCGAGCGCAACCCCGACGCCGTGCAGCAGCTCCTTCGTGCCCGCTGCGACCTCGAGGCCCTTGGTCTCGATCACCGTTCGGCCGCTCCGCGGGGGGTCGAGAAAGTCGAAGCCGAGCCGTTTCTGGCGCATGGTCAGCGACTCGAGCTCGCCGCTCGCCTGCCGGCGCTCGCGCTCGAGGCGCCCGATCTGGGTCAGCTTCGCCTGCGCCTGCTTCGCCTTGCTCTTCTTGTAGCGGAACCGCTCGACGAAGCGCTCGAGCCGCTCGATGTCGACGCCGAGGCGGTCGGCCGTCTTCCCGGCGGCCGACGCACGCGCCGCTTTCTCGATCCGCCAGGCGTGCCAGGGGCCCGCGAACGAGATCGAGCGGCCGCCGCCGAGCTCGAGCACGCCGTTCGTGACCGCTTCGAGGAACCAGCGGTCATGCGCGACGAGCATGATTCCGGCGTCGAGCGACTGCAGCTCCTGCTCGAGCCACTCGAGACTCGCGACGTCGAGGTGGTTGGTCGGCTCGTCGAGCAGCAGCAGGTCAGGGTCGCCGCCGAGGGCTCGGGCGAGCGAGGCCCTCGTCAGCTCGCCGCCGGAGAACGTCTCGAGCGGTCGGTCGAGATCCGGCTCGGCGAAACCGAGTCCGCGCACGACCGAGGCAGCCCGATCGCGCCAGGCATAGCCGCCGGCGTGCTCGAGCCGCGCCTGCGCGTCCGAGTAGCGCCGGAGCGTCGCGGGGTCGTGCTGGCCGCCCGCCATCTTGTGTTCCAGGTAGCGAAGCTCCCGCTCCGTGGCGACGAGGTCGGCCGCACCCGAGAGCACGTACTCACGCAGCGTCAGCCCCTGCTCGAGCGGCGGCCGCTGGTCGTGCAGCGCAACACGTGTCCCTTTGGAGAAGACGAGCTCGCCGCCCTGGTAGTCGGTCTCGCCGTTGAGAATTCGGAGCAGCGTCGTCTTGCCGGCGCCGTTCGGGCCGGAAAGCGCGATCCGGTCGCGGCGCTCGACCTTGAACGACACACCGTCGAAGAGCTGCCAGCCGGAAAGCTCCTTGCGGAGCTGGGATGCGATGACAAGAGCCACCGCTACAGGGTATTCAGACCCCTAGGCCGAAACGGGGGCGCCGACCAGCCGCCGGGCGGCATCAGCGATGTGCTCGGCGTCGATCCCGGCCTCGGCGAGCAGCTCGGCCGGCTTGCCGGAGTGCGGCATCTCGCGTACGGCGAGCAGTTCGAGCCGCGGCCGCTCGTCGGAGTCGGCGAGCGCGGCGAGAACCGCCTCGCCGAGCCCGCCCTCGGCCCAATGGTCCTCGACCGTGACGATCGGCATCGCCAGGGAGCGAATCGTGTCCTCGTCGAGCGGCTTGATCGAGTAGAGGTCGATCACCCGGGCCTCGACGCCGTCCGCGGCGAGAGCGTCGGCGGCCTTCAACGCCTCGTGCACGGTCACACCCGCGGCGATCAGCGCAACGTCGTCGCCCTCTCGCAGCGTGCGGGAGCCGCCGATCTCGAACTCGTCGTCGGCGTCGTAGATCACCGGCGTGTTCGGCCGCAGGGTTCGCAGGTAGACAATGCCCTCGCGGTCCGCCATCTCCGCGACCAGCTTCGCCGTCTGGTTCCCGTCGCAGGGGTGGAGCACCGTCGAGCCGTAAACGGCCCGCAAAGCCGCGATGTCCTCGAGCGCCATCTGCGAGGGGCCGTCCTCGCCGATCGAGACGCCCGCGTGCGAGCCCGAGAGGCAGTAGTTCGCGCGGCTGATCGCGGACATGCGGACGAAGTCGTAGGCACGTGAGATGAAGGCCGCGAATGTCGAGGCGAACGGGCGCCAGCCGGTCACCTGCATGCCGACCGCGGTGGCGATCAGTTGCTCCTCGGCGATGTACATCTCGAAGTACCGCTCGGGGATGGCGTCCCTGAAGATCTCGGCGAACGTCGAGTTGGAGACCTCCCCGTCCATCGCGACCACGTTTCCGCGCGCCTTGCCGAGCGCGGCGAGCGCCTCGCCGTAGGCCTTGCGTGTCGCGACCTCGTCGCCGACCTCGTACCGCGGGAGCTCGAGCTCTCCGTGCTCGATCTCGACCGTGCGGCCGCTGGCCTCCGGCTTGGCGACCTGGACGACGATGTTCCTGATGCCGCCGAGCTCTTCGATCGCCTCCTCGGGATTGTCGAGCGCCTTGCCGTGCCAGCCCAGCTTGTCCTCGACTGCCTTGACGCCCTTGCCCTTGATCGTGCGGGCGACGATCGCAACGGGGCGGTCGCTTGCGATCGCCTCGCCGTAGGCCTGGTCGATCTCCTCGACGTCGTGGCCGTCGATCTCGATCGCGTGCCAGCCGAACGCACGGGCGCGGTTCGCGTACGAGTCGAGATCCCAGCCGTGCATCGTCTCGCCGCGCTGACCGAGCCGGTTGATGTCGAGAACCGCGACGATGTTGTCGAGCTCGTAGTAGGCGGCGTGCTCGAATCCTTCCCATTGGGAGCCTTCGGCCATCTCGCTGTCTCCGACGAGCACCCAGGCGCGCATCGCCGTCCGGTCGAGGCGCTTACCCGCGATCGCCATGCCGACGCCGTACGGCAGGCCCTGTCCCAGCGAGCCTGTGGCGACGTCGACCCACGGGATCCGCGGCGTCGGGTGGCCTTCAAAGATGCTCGAGAACTGCCTGTACGTCAGCAGCTCCTCGTCCGAGATCACACCGGCCGCCCGGTACATCGCGTAGAGCAGCGTCGACGCGTGGCCCTTCGAGAAGACCAGCCGGTCGTTGGCGGGGTCCTTCGGGTTGTCGAAGTCGTAGCGCAGGTACTTGGCGAGCAGCACCGCCATCAGGTCGGCCGCGGACATGCCGGAGGTGGGGTGACCCGACTTCGCCTCCGCCGCGCAACGGACGGAATCGACCCGAAGCTGCTGTCCTAGCTCACGCCAGAGTTCAGGACCCTCCATCGGGGGTAACGTAACGGTTCTATGAGGGTTGCAGTCGCGTTCGATCACCGGGGCGTCCGGCTACGGGACGCCGTGCTCTCAGAGCTCGATGGGCTCGGCCACGAGACGTTCGACCTAGGCGTCGAAACCGCCGCCGTCAGGATCGACTATCCCGACAAGGCGCGAGAGCTCGGGGAGCTGATCCAGAACGGCGACGCCGAGCGCGGAATCCTCGTCTGCGGTTCGGGCGTCGGCGCTTCAGTGGCCGTCTCCAAGCTCGACGGGATCCGGGGCGCCATGTGCCACGACGTCTACTCGGCGCACCAGGGTGTCGAGCACGACGACATGAACGTCCTCTGCCTCGGCTCCGAGGTCGTCGGGCCGGCCCTGACCGTCGACCTGATGCGCGCCTTCCTGCACGCGCGCTTCGACGGCGGTGAGCCGTACGTAACCAGGCTTCAGAAGATCAAGGAAATCGAGAAGGGAAGTGCCAATGTCAATGTCTGAATCACGACTTCACCAGCTCTCGGCGCTCGGCCAGAGTGTCTGGATCGACTTTCTCTCCCGCGAGATGCTCCAGACCGGCGAGCTCGAGCGGCTGATGCGCGACGACGCGGTCGTCGGCATCACCTCGAACCCGACCATCTTCCAGAAGGCGATCTCGCAAGGCGGTCTCTACGACGAACAGATTCGCGCTTCCCTCGGCCAGGTAGACGATCCGAAGGAGATCTTCTGGCGTTTGGCCGAGAAGGACGTCGGCGACGCCTGCGACGTGCTCCGCCCGATCTGGGACGAAGGACAGGGCCAGGACGGCTACGTCTCGATCGAGGTCGATCCGAACCTCGCCGGCGACACCGAGGGGACGATCGCCGAGGCGCGGCGCCTCCACGCGGAGATCGACCGGCCGAACCTGTTTGTGAAGATTCCCGCGACGAAGGAAGGCCTGCCGGCGATCGAGGAGATGATCGCGAGCGGCAAGAACATCAACGTCACCCTGATCTTCTCGCTCGAGCGCTACGCCGAGGTCGTCGAGGCCTACATCCGCGGACTCGAGCGATTGGTCGAGTCCGGCGGCGACCCGTCGCAGGTCGCCTCGGTCGCGAGCTTCTTCGTCTCGCGCGTGGACACGGAGACCGACAAGCGTCTCGACGAGCTGGGCGGCCACGACGAGCTGAAGGGGAAGCTCGCGATCGCGAACGCCAAGCTCGCCTACCAGCGCTACAAGGAGCTGTTCTCGGGTGAGCGGTGGGAGACGCTGGCCGCGAAGGGCGCCACGACCCAGCGCTGCCTCTGGGCTTCCACATCGACCAAGAACCCGGTCTACCGGGACGTGATGTACGTCGAGGAGCTGATCGGCCCCGCGACCGTGAACACGATGCCCGAGGAGACGATCCAGGCCTTCCAAGACCACGGCGAGGTCGCGTTGACGCTCGAGCAGGGCGTTGACGAGGCGCGAAGGCTCTTCGACCAGCTCGCGGAAGCAGGCGTCGACTACGACGACGTCGTCCGCGTGCTCGAGGAGGAAGGCGTTCAGAAGTTCGCCGACTCGTTCGCCGAGCTGCTCGACGGCATCCGCGCCAAGCGCGGCGAGCTCGCGGCGGCGTGACCGCGACGCAGCAAGCTGAGCTTTATCGGGAGGTCGCCGGCGAAGGCCCGCCGGTAGTGCTCGTCCACGCCGGGATCTGCGATAGCCGGATGTGGGATCCGCAGTGGGAGACGTTCCCCCGAGCGCGCCGCGTCGTCCGCTACGACCTGCGGGGGTTCGGGCGCTCGCCGCTCAGGCCGGGGCGGTACTCGCCTCCTGCCGACCTGATCGCGCTTCTCGACGAGCTCGCGCTGGGGCCCGCCACGCTCGTGGGCGTTTCGATGGGAGGAGGCATCTCCCTTCAGGTTGCGGTGGCACGCCCGGAGCTCGTCTCGGCCCTCGTCCTCGTCGGTTCCGGCGTGCGCGGGCACGACTGGTCGGACTACGTCACACGAGCCTGGGCGGAAGAGGAGGCCGCGTTCGAGCGCGGGGATCTCGATGCGGCCGTGGAGGTGAACTTGCGGACGTGGGTGGACGGGCCCCATCGTTCCCCCGACGAGGTCGATCCCGAGATCCGCCGCAAGGTGGGCGAGATGCAACGCCGTGCGCTGGAGCTGTATGTCGAAGGGGGTGCGGACGTGCAGGAAGAAGCGCTCGTACTCGATATCGGCGACCGCCTCGGCGAGATCTCCGTACCCACGCT
>MNDB01000106.1 GCA_001914705.1 Actinobacteria bacterium 13_2_20CM_68_14
TCGAGACGGGAGAGGCGGCATGAAGCGCCGGCTCTTCCTTGCCTCCCTCGTGCTGGCCCTCGTGCTGCTCGCCCTGGGCGGCTGGGCCTTCGACGCGCTCCGGGGCGCCAAATGACCCGCCAACCATCATCAAATCCAAAGGAGGCCCACATGGCCACCAAACAAGCAACGCAAGCCGAGACAGCACGCGACGTCGTGATGCACATCGCTCGGATTCAGCTCGCCTCGATCACGGCGGCGAGCAAGTTCTTCGCCGGCTGGGCTGTGTCTGCCGACCGCTACGTGCAGGCCGTGAGCGGCGAGCTCGTTGCCCGACTCGAGGGAGAGTCGGAGTCGACCGAGCTGGCCTCCCATCTCGCAGCGGCTAGCAACGAGCACCTTCACGAGCTCACGGCTCTCCCCAACGTCGCGGTGCGCCACTTCAACCGGGAGCTGGCGGCAGCGAACCACGAGAAGAGCAGCACGTGAAACAACAGTCGGCCGGAGGCATGGAAGGGGACGGCCGCTCCCACGGGCCGTCTCCGACGGTGTTTCGCCAAACCTTCTTTGCCTAAATCGCTCCGGAGAATGTGTCGCACGCCGCCGGGCGGACAAGCCCGCCGCGGCCAAAGCTTCGCCCACGCAGATCTGTGACCTGACCGGGATCGAGAGGAGCGCCTCGGCGGAATCGCATCAGGCGTCCTTACCGCTCCGTGCCGCGCATTACTCCTGGGGCGGCGTCAGTGCAGTGTGTCTTCGAGAACCGCGCCCGGATCACGCACGACCACGTAGCGCGGGTCGCGTGACATCGCCGCCAGGCGCGAGACGGCGTTGAGCGTCTCCCCGGCTTCGACCAGGCGCTCGAGCTCGCCCAGCTCGTCCTCCAGCCAGACCGGGTCGACGACCAGGCCGCTCACGCGGCGGATCTTCGGGTGGGCAGTGGCCACGACTTTCTCGTTCTTGCCCCAGAGCTCCTCATGCAGCTTCTCGCCGGGGCGCGCACCGACGAAATCGATCCCGATCTCGCCCGGATCCTTGCCGGAAAGGCGGATCATCTGCTCCGCGAGCTCGACGATCTTCACCGGGTCGCCCATGTCGAGGACGAAGACGTGGCCCTCGCCGCCGATCGCGCCGGACTGGATCACGAGCGACGCCGCCTCGGGGATTGTCATGAAGAAGCGGGTCATCTCGGGATGCGTAACCGTGAGCGGGCCGCCCTTCTCGATCTGACGGCGGAAGATCGGGATCACGCTGCCCGACGAGCCGAGCACGTTGCCGAAGCGAACGGCGACGAACCGCGTCGCGATGTCCTCGCGGGCGCCGTAGGCCTCGACGACCCACTCGCAGACGGCCTTCGACTGGCCCATCACCGTCTTCGGGTTGACAGCCTTGTCGGTCGAGACGAGCACGAAGCGGTGCGCGCCGTGCTCGACAGCCGCATCGGCGACGACCTTCGTCGCGAGCGCGTTGTTTCGAACAGACTCGAGCGGGTTGGCCTCCATCAGCGGCACGTGCTTGTAGGCGGCGGCGTGGAACACGACGCTGGGCTCGTAGCGCTCGAAGACCTGCCGCATCTTCGTCGCGTTGCCGACGTCGGCGAGCACGGGGACGGCGGCGGAGAAACCGCGCTCGTCGACGAGCTCGCGCTCGATCTCGAACAGTGCCGTCTCGCCCAGCTCGACGAGAATCAGGCGCTGCGGGCCGAGCCGGGTCAGTTGACGGCAGAGCTCCGAGCCGATGGAGCCACCCGCGCCCGTCACGAGCACCGTCTTGCCCTCGACGTATGGCGCCGCCGAGTCGAGGTCGACGTCCACGGGGTCGCGGCCGAGCACGTCCTCAACCTGAACGGGGCGGATCTGGACGGCGAGGTCGATCTCCCCCGAGATCAGCTCGTGCAGGCCCGGCAGCGTCTTCACGGGCACGCCCAGCTCGCGCGTAGTCGTCACGACAGCGCGGCGGAACTCACCCGAGGCCGATGGGACCGCAATCAGGATCTCGTCCGGCTTGTTGTCGCGCAGCAGGTGCGGCAGGTCGGCGGTCGTGCCGAGCACGCGGACGCCGTGGATGCGGATGTTCTTCTTGCGCGGGTCGTCATCGACGAGGCCGATCGGCGTGTAGCCGAGCTGCGGGTTGCGGTGCATCTCGCGGATCGTGTCGCGCGCCGCTTCGCCGGCTCCGATCACGAGCACCTCCTTGCCCTCGACGTATGGCGCCGCCGAGTCGAGGTCGACGTCCACGGGGTCGCGGCCGAGCACGTCCTCAACCTGAACGGGGCGGATCTGGACGGCGAGGTCGATCTCCCCCGAGATCAGCTCGTGCAGGCCCGGCAGCGTCTTCACGGGCACGCCCAGCTCGCGCGTAGTCGTCACGACAGCGCGGCGGAACTCACCCGAGGCCGATGGGACCGCAATCAGGATCTCGTCCGGCTTGTTGTCGCGCAGCAGGTGCGGCAGGTCGGCGGTCGTGCCGAGCACGCGGACGCCGTGGATGCGGATGTTCTTCTTGCGCGGGTCGTCATCGACGAGGCCGATCGGCGTGTAGCCGAGCTGCGGGTTGCGGTGCATCTCGCGGATCGTGTCGCGCGCCGCTTCGCCGGCTCCGATCACGAGCACCTCCTTGCCGCGCGCGACGAGGCGGCCCGGCGTCGGCCGCTCGAACACCGACCGCGCGATCAGCCGCGAGCCGGCAATGAACGCGAGCAGGAGCAGCCAGTCCATCACCGCAATCGAGCGCGGAAGGCGCACGTCGGCCACCGGCGAGGCGAAGTAGACGGTCACGTCGGCGACGAGCGAGGCGACCGTGACGCCGCGCGCCGCTCCCCACATGTCGCGGGTGGACACGTAGCGCCACCAGCGGTCGTAGAAGCCGAAGAGGATGAAGACCAGCAGCTTGATCCCGACGACGATCAGCAGCGTCCGCTTGAAGAGGGTGTCGTAATACGGCGGCACGCCGTGGTCGAAGCGCAGCTCGAACGCCAGCCACCACGCGGTCGCAACCAGCAAACCATCCGCAACGAGCTGCCAGATCCGGTGGCGGTTGATCGGGATCATGAGGCTGCCGCTCCCACGGTCGAAGCTTCTCGGACGACGCTGACGACGCGCTCCTGAATCTCGGCCGGGATGCCCGCCCACATCGGCAGCGCCAGGTTCTCGCGCGAGGCCTTCTCGGTCTCGGGCAGGAAACCCTCCTCGTGCCCGAACTGCTTGAGGGCCGGCTGCAGGTGCGTCGGGGTCACGTAGTAGGAGGCGTTCGCAATCCGGGCCGCGGACAGCGCCTCGGCGAGCCGCCCACGCTCGGGCGTTCGGACGACGTACATGTGGTAGACGTGGCCGGGCTCGTCCTCGGGGAGCTCGCAGAACTCGCCGAGCCCAAGCTCGGCGTAGCGCGCCGCTGCTTCGCGCCGCGCCCGGTTCCAGCCGTCGAGCTCACCGAGGAAGAGCCGCAGAGCGGCGGCCTGAAGCTCGTCGAGCCGCGAGTTCGTGCCCACGTACAAAAAGGTCTTCTTGTCGCGCGAGCCGTGGAACCTGAGCATCCGCACGCGCTCCGCCAGTTCCTCGTCGGTCGCGGCGACAAGGCCGCCGTCGCCCAGGGCGAACAGGTTCTTGGTCGGGAAGAAGCTGAAGGTCGAGGCGACGCCGGTCGTCGCAACTCCCTGGGCGCCAAACGCCTGCGCAGCGTCCTCGATGATCGGGATGCCGAGCGGTGTCAGCGCCGCGAGGTCGGCCCGGCGGCCGAACAGGTGCACCGGCATGATCGCCCGCGTCCGCTCGGTCACCTTGGCGGCCACGTCCTCGGGGTCGACGTTCAGGGAGACCGGGTCGATATCGGCGAAAACCGGCGTCGCGCCGGTTCGCATGATCGCCTCCGCCGTCGCGTAGAACGTGAACGAGGGGCAGATCACCTCGTCGCCGGCGCCGATCTCCAGCGCGTCGAGGACGAGCACGAGCGCGTCCGTGCCGTTGGCGACGCCGACCGTCTTCGGCACGCCGAGGTACGCGGCCGCTTCCTCCTCGAAGGCCTGCACGTTCGGCCCGAGAATCAGGGTGCCCGACTCGAGCACCGCTTGGAACCGCTCGAGGATCTGCGGAATCAGGCGCTCGTACTGCGCCCGCACGTCAACGAGAGGGACCGGCACGGCGAGCCAGTGTAGTCCACCAGGCTAAAGGAGCTACGAACGCTCGGAACGAGCCTCGGCCGCAGACGAGCGCCAGCGGAGGATCAGCCAGACGACGAAGGCGATCACGGCCGCAACGACGGCATATTCGACATAGGCGAAATCGTGATGGAAGCGTTCGTAGCTCGACCCGAGCGCCCAGCCCACGCCGGCGATTGCGAAGCACCAGATGGCGGAGCCGAGGAAGGTGAGCACCGTGAAGCGAACGATCGGCATCCGCACGACCCCGGCGGGGATCGAGATGAAAGAGCGCACCACGGGTGTCAGCCGGCCGAGGAACACGGCCCAATCGCCCCAGCGCTCGAACCAGCGGTCGGCTCGGTCGAGCTTCGCCCGGTCGAGATGGAACCAGCGCCCGCGTTCTTCTAGCAGCGGTCGGCCTGCGTAGGCGCCGATCCCCCAGCCGACCAGCGAACCGAGCGTGTAGCCGATCGTGCCTGCGAACGACATCGCCACGTACGCCCAGAAGTGCGAGTCGATTCGATCGCCGAAGAGAACGACGTGCTGGCCGGAGAAGGCACCGGCGGCAAGGGCGCCGGCGTAGAGCATCACCAGCTCGCTCGCCGCCGGAAAGACCGCGTCGACAGCCATCAGCACGAATACGGCATAGAGCCCGTGATCGCCGATCAGCGTCGTCACGGAGCTCGTCAGAGAGGCGAGCACCACGCAGCGTGGAGGCTAGCGGTGCGCCAGGAAAGCCTGCGTCAGGTCGGTCGGTCCGAACTGGTTCTGCGCGCTGACGCGAAGGACGTACCGTCCGCCGTAGACGAGATTCCCGCGCCGGTCGCGCCCGTCCCAGCGCACGCTTGCGGTGCCTGCCCCGATCTTTGCGCTCCCGAGCTTCCGGACGACGACGCCGTTCGTGCTCTCCAATCGCGTCGTCACCGTCGCCGAACGGGTGAGCTTGAAGGTGCCGAGCGTGAGCCGCCGGCCGGCTCGCACGCGCACGGTCCGCGGGACGCGCAGGTTCCCGAGCGTGTTGTTCAGCCAGAACGGTTGGTCGGCGGACGACTGGCGGCCCAGGTCGTCGACCGCCGTCACGAGCCAATGCCAACGCCCTTCAGTGTCGATCGTGCCGTCCGTTTTCGTTCCGGTCGACGAGAACTTGTACGTGCCGGGTGCCTGAGGCCCGCTCTGCGTGAAACGTGCGACGCCGTCGGCGCCGACGATCTTCGCGGTCACGGTCGAGGGCCGGACGATCTTGTAGCTGAGCTGCTCGCGGTCGCCGACGCCGTCGCCGTTGGGCGAGAGCACGGGCTCCGAGGGAGGTGGCGCGTACACACCCGCGTAGGAGACGAGCAGGGCTTCCGAGATCGCGCGCTCCCCGCTCGGATCCGAAGGCCGGTTCAGCAACTGGCCGTCAAAGGCCATCGTCGTCGAGTTGCCCGGCTCCAGGCCCGAGCCGGTCAAGCAGCCGAGCCGGACAAGCTGCTGCGCGAGCTCGTAGTTCGTCAGGCCGACGCTGTAGCCGACCTGTCCTCCGTCGACGGCGACCAGCACGATCGACCCGTCGCGGCGTTGGCCGACCGCCGAGCGCGCCAACCGCGGCGCCAGCACCGTTGCGGAAAAGTCCTCGAATGCGCGAAAGACGGCCTTGCCGTTGCGGACGAGCAACGGCCCGCCCCCGAGCGCGTCGATGTCGTCGGCCCAGCCGGCGCTGAGCACGTACCGGATAACCACGCGCGCGCCCGGCGGCGCCTCGGCGTCGAGCTTCTGGGCTGAGCCGCCCGTCGCCGAGAGAACCGCCCCGCCCGCTGGAATCGGTGTGTTGCCGCCCTGGGTGAACTGGACGACGTTGCCGCTCACGTCGCCTCCGGGCGTCAGCGCCGGAAATGGGTAGATGACCGCTTCTGTGGCGCCGGCGGCGGGCGGCGTGGCAGGTCCCCAGACCGGCGTATAGAGCGTGATCCCGCCCTGATTTGCGGGCTCGTTCAAGCCGGTCAGGGGCCGGCGCTGGCCGCGTCCCTGCCAGAAGGCGTTCCAGGAAGCGTGGCGGATGTCGAGCGTTCCGTTCGGCTCGATCCCGATGCTCGAGCGCCCCGAGTTCGGAACCGAATGCAGGACGCGGTTCTGCATCACAATCCCGTCGGGGCGGCCGTCGGCGGCGTTGAAGAAGTCGCCGTTGATGCCCGCCATTGTCGCGGATGGCGAGGTCACGCGCTCGATCCCGGTCAGACGCTGCTTACCGGAGATCGCGTTGTCGGAGAGCACCGGATCCAGGCTCCACAGGCCTTCCGGCCGCGGCGCCACCAGCACGTGGACGACGACGGGCCCGTGGGGCGTGAACAAGAGCTGGCGCGAGTAGTTGAGGCCCGGGATCAGCGTCTGCGAGGACGCGTCCGCCGGCGCGGCGAAGACGCCCGCCAGCAACACTGCGATGAGGACCCGGCGCAGCAAGACTTGACCCCGCAGGAAGGTAGCGCAATTCCATGACCGACAAGATTCCTCCTGTGGCGAAGTTCGCGGTCCTGCTGGCGGCCGTAGTCGCAGTCACGGGGTGCAGCTCCGCGAGGCAACAGAGCGCGGCGCCCACCACGGCGCAGGCGACGAAGCCGGCGCCGCGACGGCAGGCTCCGGCGAAGCCGCGAATCGTCCGTCCGCACAACCGCGCCGTGCCGATCCTGATGTACCACGTCGTCGGCACGGCCCCGCCCGACGCGCCGTATCCCGGTCTCTACGTCAGACGCGCCGACTTCGCCGGGCAGCTCGCGTGGCTCCGTGCCCACGGCTACCACGCGGTCTCGCTGCGCCGTGTCTACGACTACTGGAAGCACGGCTACGCGCTGCCGCAAAAACCGGTCGTGCTGACGTTCGACGACGGCTACCGCGAGGACTTCACGAACGTGCGCCCGCTGCTGGCACGCCGCCACTGGCCAGCGGTGCTCAATCTCGCCGTCCGCAACCTGCTCGACGGCAAGCTGACGACTCCCCAGATCAAGCTGATGATCCGCCAGGGCTGGGAGATCGACGCGCACACGATCAACCACGTCGACCTGACGACGCTCAGCTCCTCCGACCTCCGGCACGAGGTCGCCGGCTCACGAACGTGGATCCGGCGGCGCTTTCACGTCCCCGCCGCGTTCTTCTGCTATCCGTCGGGCCGCTATGACGCCCGCGTGGTCGCCGCCGTTCGTGCGGCCGGCTTCTTCGGCGCGACGATCGAGGGCTTCGGCCCCGCTTCGCCGCGGGACGGCCTGCTGACGCTGCCCCGGATCCGGGTCGACGGCTCGGACGGTGTCTCGGGCCTGGCCGCGAAGCTCGCCGGCTACGGTTAGGTTTGTGGCGTGAGCAAAGCCGCGATCACCACTCGCACCGACCTCGTCGAGGACCTGATGGCACGGTTTCCGCACATCCCGCGCGAGGCGGTGCTGAAGGAGGATCTGCTGCGCACCGGCTTCGCCTTTGACGAGTCCGCGCTCACCGACAACCTCGAAGGCGAGGTCAAGCCGAAGTCGTACTTCATCTTCTCGTTCGACCAGAAGCCGTTGGCCGAGCTCGGCGAGGCTGCGAAGCGCCGGCCGCCCGAGGAGGTCGCGCTGACCGGCGGCCCCTACGGGCTGCGCCGGACGATCGTCTCGGTCCGGGTCAACCCGGCATCGCCGTACCGGATCTCCGGCCAGGGCGGAGAGCTGACCCTCTCGCTCGAGGGCCGAGAGATTGCAGGCGTCGGCCTGCCGCCGATGCCCGAGTACTACCGCCACACGCTCGCGAACGGTAAGACCGTGATGGAGACGGCACCGACGATTCAGTGGGGCTACCTGATCTACCTGACCGTGCTGCGGCTC
>MNDB01000076.1 GCA_001914705.1 Actinobacteria bacterium 13_2_20CM_68_14
TACGCGAACGAGTGGCTCGACCTGCTCGTTCGCTGGCTCCACGTGGTCGCTGCGATCGCCTGGATCGGCTCCTCGTTCTACTTCATCGCGCTCGACAACCACCTCCGGCCGCCCAAGGACGAAGCCGACGCCGAGGGCGGAGTCGGGGGCGAGGCCTGGGAGATCCACGGCGGCGGCTTCTACCAGGTGCAGAAGTACCGGGTCGCGCCGAAGACGCTGCCCGAGCCGCTCTACTGGTTCAAGTGGGAGGCCTACACGACGTGGCTCTCCGGCTTCGCGCTGCTGATCGTCCTCTACTACTTCAACGCCAACACGTACCTGATCGACAAGTCGGTCGCCGACCTGCGCCCGTGGCAGGCGATCGCGATCAGCGTCGCCCTGCTCGTCGCAGCCTGGCTCGTCTACGACGGCCTCTGCCGGGTGATCCCGAACGACGTCGCGCTCGCCGCCGTGCTGCTCGTGCTGGTGACGCTCGCGGCCTGGGGCGTCAGCCACCTGTTCTCAGGCCGCGCCGAGTACATCCAGATCGGGGCGATGCTCGGGACGATGATGGCCGGCAACGTCTTCTTCGTGATCATCCCGGCCCACTGGGAGCTGATCCGCGCCAAGCAAGCGGGCCGCGAACCAAGCGCCGCGGCCGGCCTCCGGGCCAAGCAGCGCTCGGTGCACAACAACTACCTGACGCTGCCGGTCGTGTTCACGATGATCAGCAACCACTTCCCGATTACCTACGGGCACTCGTACTCGTGGCTGATCCTCGTCGCGCTGCTGGTGATCGGCGCCTGGGTGCGGCACTTCTTCAACCTCCGCCACACCGGCCGGACCGCGTGGTGGATCCCGGTCACGGCGGCGTTGGCGATCGCGGCCGTCGCGGTCGCGATCAGGCCGCACGGCTCCTCGGGTGGGACGGCGGTCCCGTTCACGCGGGCGCAGGCGATCGTCCAGGCCCGGTGCGTCCCCTGCCATTCGGCCCACCCGACGAAGGTGGACGTCGCGCCGATGGGGCTCGTCTTCGACACGCCGAAGCAAATCCACGCGCAGGCGAGCCTGATCGAGCAGGTCGCGGTGACGACGAAGGTGATGCCGCTCGGGAACGAGACCGGGATGACGCAAGCCGAGCGGGACACCCTCGGCGCCTGGATCCGACAGGGCGCGAAAACGCGGTAGGTTCCGCGGATGCTCGAGATCGAGGTCGGAGGCGCGCGCTTCGAGGCGCGGTTCGAGGAGGGGGCAGCGCCGCAAACCGTCGCGGCCTTCCGTCGCCTCCTGCCGCTCGAGAGCAAGCTGATCCATGCCCGCTGGAGCGGCGAGGCCTGCTGGATCCCGTTCGGAGAGCTCGACGTCGGGATCGGGCCTGAGAACGCAACCGCCTACCCGGGGCCTGGTGAGCTGCTCCTCTATCCGGGCGGCATCAGCGAAACGGAGATCCTCTTCCCCTACGGGCCGACGCAGTTCGCGAGCAAGGCCGGGGTACTGGCGGGAAACCACTTCGCGACGATCGGCAAGGGCGCCGAGCAGCTGCGTGAGCTAGGGCCGCTCGTGCTCTGGCAGGGCGCTCAGTCGATTCGCTTCGACGAGCGCTAGCGCTTCGGTCAGCACGTCGACTGCGAGCGCGATGTCTTCTGCGCTCGACAGCTCGTTAGGGGAATGGCTGGCGCCGCCATTTAGCGAACGGACGAACAGCATCGCCGTAGGCACGCCGGCGGCGGCGAGCACCATCGCATCGTGGCCTGCGCCGGAGACGAGCTCCGGCGCGCCGGGAAGCACGGCTCGGAGAGCCTCGAGAGGCGGACCGCTCATGCCGATCGGGTCCTGACGCCAAGTCGGCTCGAAGCCGATCGCCTCGATCAGCTTCTCGAGGCCATCAGCGGTCGGAGCGCGCACGTCGACTGAGACCGTCACCCGCTCCGGAACGACGTTCGTCGCCCCCGGCACGACCTCGAGCGCGCCGACCGTCGCGAGCCCACCGTCGCGTGCGGACTCGCGCACGTGGAGAACGAATTTCGCAGCCTCGATGAGCGCGTCCGCGCGCTCATCGATCGGGGTCGTCCCGGCGTGCGCGGCGCGCCCCTCGAAGGTAACCGTGCCTCGCACCTGGCCGGCGATACCGGTGACGATCCCGAGCGGCTCGCCGAGAAGCTCCAGCACCGGCCCTTGCTCGATATGGACTTCGACGAAGGCGTCGGGAAGCTCCGCGAGTCGACGGCTGCCCATCGGCCCCGTCTCTTCGGCCCGGAAGGCGACCACGCCAAGCTCGGTGTCGCGAAGTCGGCCGGCGGCCTCGATCGCCACGACAACACCGAGTGCGCCGTCGAAGCGCCCACCGTTCGGCACTGTGTCGAGATGCGAGCCACTCCAGACGCAGGCGGCGCCGCGTCGCCCGAAAAGGTTGCCGGCCTCGTCGCGGCTGACCTCGAGACCCGCTTCCTGCATCCAGCCAGCGGCGAGTTCGTGCGAAGCGTCCTCCTCCGGCGAGTACCCGGCGCGCGTGCCGCCGCCGATCGCGTACAGCTCGTCGAGCCGTTGCTGGACGCGCGTGGCTACAGCCCGAACGGGTTGAACGGCTTCGGGCTCGTCGAGACGAGGACGCTCTTCGTCTCCAGGTAGAGCTCGAGTGTGTCGAGGCCGAGCTCGCGGCCGAAGCCCGATTGCTTGTAGCCGCCGAACGGAATCCCGGGGAAAGCGGTGTAGGGCATGTTGATACCGACAGTGCCAGCCTTGATCCGGCGGGCGAGGCGATGTCCGCGCGCGGGATCCCCAGTCCAGATCGTGGCCATCAGGCCGTACTTGACGTCGTTGGCGAGCCGCGCCGCTTCCTTCTCGTCCTCGAACGGCGTGATCGTGACGACCGGCCCGAAGATCTCCTCCTGGGCGACCGTCATGCGGTTGTCGACGTTCGCGAGGACGGTCGGCGGGTAGAAGGCGCCCTTGCCCTCGAGCGGCTCGCCGCCGGCGACGACCTCGGCGCCCTCCTCGCGGCCCTGCTCGACGAAGCCGTGCACCTTGTCGCGGTGCTCGGGGGAGATCAGCGACCCGACCTGTGTCTCAGCCTCGAGCGGGTCGCCGACCTTCAACCGCTTGGCGGCCTCGCTGAAGCTGCTGACGAACTCGTCGTAGAGCGACGCCTCGACGAGCATGCGGGAGCGCGCCTCGCAACTCTGGCCGGCCGAATAGTAGATCGACCAGACCGAGCTCGGGATCGCGTCCTCGAGGTTCGCGTCCGCGAAGACGATGTTGGGGCTCTTGCCGCCTAGCTCGAGCGTCAGCCGCTTGATCGTGTCCGCCCCGAGGCGCATGATCTCCGAGCCCGTCGCCGTCGACCCGGTGAACGCGATCTTGTCGACGCCCGGGTGACGAACGAGGTGGGCGCCAACTGTCGTTCCCGGTCCCGGCACGACGTTGAGGGTTCCGGGCGGGAAACCGACCTCGGCGGCGAGCTCGGCCATGCGCAGCGCCGTCAGCGGCGTCGCCGAGTCGGGTTTGAGCACGATCGTGCACCCGGCCGCCAGCGCCGGCGCCAGCTTCCAGGTCGTCATCATCAGCGGGTAGTTCCAGGGGACGATCTGGCCCGCGACGCCGACCGGCTCCTTCAGCGAATAGAAGAGCAGCGAGCCGCCGATCGGGTTCGAGCGGCCTGCGATCGACGCGATCGCCGAGGCGTAGAAGCGGAAGTTCTCGACGCCCTGTGCGAGCTCGGCCTTGACCGAGGAGATCGCCTTGCCGACGTTGCGGGCCTCGAGCTCGGCGAGCTCCTTGCGGTTCGCCTGGATCGCGTCCGCGAGCGCGTGCAGCAGGCGGGAGCGCTCGGTCGGCGGCGTCTTCCCCCAGTCTCCGGCGAGGGCGGCCTGCGCGGCTGCGACGGCGCGGTCGACGTCCTCCTCGCCGGCCGAGGCGACACGGGCGAGCGGCTCGCCGGTCGCAGGCTCACTCAGCTCGCGGATCTCGCCCGATGCCGGCTCGGTGCTCTCTCCGTTGATGAAGAGCCCGTACTCGCGCTCGGTCGCGACAGCCATCGGCGCGGACGATATCGGCTGGCACTCCAGAGGGGACGGGCGGGCCGGCGACTGGGTTTTTCCGGGCCCAGCAGCGGGAAGGCAAGCATCATGGCCGAGAACGTCCAGGTCGAAGCCGCACGAATTCCCGACCGCGACCGGCTCCTGCAGGAGCTACGCGACGCCGGGCTCGACGCGCGCCCGGTCGACGAGGTGTCGATCGAGGTTCCCTGCGGTGACGCCGAGCAGGCGGCGGACAAGCTGCTCGCGCTCGCCGAAGACGCGATCATGAGCATCGGCGCCCCGTTCGTGCCGATCAAGCACGAGGGCGTGATCTACATCCGGCCGCCACTCTCGTAGCCGCCGGTTTGCGGTCGCAGCCAAAGTTCGCGCGCCCGTCTCTCCTTAAATGTTCACGCGCGCGTCCCACTGGGGGTGTGCGAGCACCCCTACCGAAACGCTAGCGAGGCAAACCGCGCGTGTCTGTGCCGGGCTTGCGCCGATTTCGTCACGGCGCCGGACGTTCGAAGAGCGCCGCCTGCCCCTGGCCGACGCCAACACACATCGTCGCCAGCCCGTAGCGCCCGCCACGGCGGCGCAGCTCGTGCAGCAACGTCACGACGAGGCGTGCGCCCGTCATCCCGAGCGGGTGACCGAGCGCGATTGCGCCACCGTTGACGTTCACCTTTTCGGGATCCAGGCCCAGCTCGCGGATCACCACGAGACTCTGCGAGGCGAAGGCCTCGTTCAGCTCGACGAGGTCGAGCTCCGAGATCTCCACGCCGCCGCGCGCTAGCGCCTTGCGCACCGCCGGGATCGGCCCGATCCCCATCACGCGCGGGTCGACACCGGCAACCCCAGCGCTCAAGAACGACCCGAGCGGCTGCGCGCCGAGCGCCTTCGCTTTCTCCTCCGAGGCGATCACGACCGCCGCGGCGCCGTCGTTGATCCCGGCCGCGTTGCCGGCCGTAACCGTGCCGTCCTTGCGAAAGGCGGGCTTCAGCGCGGCCAGCTTCGACTCGGTCGTGTCCGGCCGCGGATGCTCGTCGCGCTCGGCCTCGCCGACCGGGGCGAGCTCGTCCGCGAAACGCCCCGCCTCGTGCGCCGCGGCCCAGCGCTGCTGCGACTGCAAGCCGAAAGCATCCTGCTCCTCGCGCGAGACCCCGTAGCGCTCTGCCACGTTCTCACCGGTCTCGCCCATCGACTCGAGCGGGAACAGCTCCTCCAGGCGCGGGTTCGGGAAGCGCCACCCGAGCGTCGTGTCATAGACCGTTCGGTCGCCGCGGGGAAACCCGTGCTCCGGCTTGCCGAAGACGAAGGGCGCGCGGCTCATCGACTCGACTCCGCCAGCAACGTAGAGGTCGCCTTCACCGGCGGCGACGGCATGACACGCCGAAACGATCGCGGAGAGGCCCGAGGCGCAAAGCCTGTTGACGGTCACTCCCGGAACCGAATCCGGCAGCCCCGCCAGCAGCAGGGCCATGCGGGCGACGTTCCGATTGTCCTCGCCGGCCTGGTTCGCGCAGCCGAAGTAGACGTCTTCGATCTCGGCGCCGTCGACGCCGGCCCGCTCGACGGCCTCGCGGATCACGAGCGCCGCCAAATCGTCCGGCCGCTCGCCCGAGAGGACGCCGCCGTAGCGCCCGACCGGCGTGCGGACGCCGCTCAGAATCACCGCTTTGCTCACGAGCCCGAGGCTAGCTCACGGGCGCGTAGTGCCTGTCCGCGCAGCGGACCAGGGGAGGGGTTTGGGGAACCGGGAGGTTCGCCAAGGAGCTACGCGACGAAGTCAAGGTGGACCGGTGATTCAAAGGCGCCGAGCTCTTCGCCACGCCTCAGCAGCTCCGTGACAGCCTGCCGGCCCTCCTCGCCGTAGTCGCACGTGTACTCGTTCACGTACATGCCGACGAAGCGATCGGCGAGCTCGGTGTCGAGGCCACGCCCGAACCCGAGCGCGTACTCCATCGCCTCCGCCCGGTGGTCGAGGCCCGCCTGGATCGACTCGTGCAGCACTTCGGAGAGCTCGTGCAGGACGTCGGGACCAAGATCGCGCCTGGCGACGTTGATCCCGAGCGGCAACGGCAGACCGGTCTCCAGCAGCCACCACTCGCCGAGGTCGACGGCCTTCTGCAGGCCCTCCGTCTCGTAGGTGAGCTGACCCTCGTGGATCAGGAGCCCGGCATCCGCGCGGCCCGACTTGACCTCATCGAGAATCTGGTCGAACGGCACCTCGCGGAAGCGGAAGTCGCCGAGGTAGAGCCTGAGGACGAGGAACGCAGTCGTCATCCGCCCGGGAACAGCGATCTCGAGCGATTGCAGCTGCCCGCGCTTGAGCTCTTCCCGAGCGACGACGACAGGGCCGTAGCCCGATCCCATGCTCGCTCCGTGCGGCAGCACCGCGTAGCGATCCTGGACGTACGGGTACGTATGCAGCGAGATCGCCGTGGTCTCGAGCTTGCCGTCGAGCGCCCACTCGTTCAGCGTCTGGATGTCGCGCAGCACGTGCTCGAACTCGAACCCGCGCGTGTCGATCTGGTTCGCGGCTAGCGCCCAGAACATGAACGCGTCGTCTGGATCAGGGCTATGTCCGAGCCGGATCAGCACGTCGGCGAGGCTAACAGTCTCGACCCAGACGACGAGACACCTCGGTCTCGCGCGCTCTGCCTGAACCGGGTCGAGCGGCCGCGCCGCGCAGGTCGGCACGGCCTCTAGACGGGCAGCGCAAGCGACGCCCTACACTGAGTGGCGGTGGCAGGTCCAGCGCTCACCGACTCGATCCAGGACTACCTGAAGGCGATCTACAAGCTCCAGGAGGGCGAAGCGCGCGTCTCGGTCACGGCGCTCGCTCGTGAGCAGGGGGTCGCGGCTGGCTCGGCGAGCGAGATGGTCAAGAAGCTGGCGGCGCTCGAGCTCGTCGACCACGCGCCCTACAAGGGCGTCCGCCTCACGCCCGCAGGCGAGCGCGTCGCGGTCGAGGTGATCCGCCACCATCGGCTGCTCGAGCTCTACCTCGCCGAGACCCTCGGTCTTCACGTCGACGATGTCCACGACGAGGCCGACCGGCTCGAGCACGTTCTCTCAGAAGAGCTGGAGGCGAGAATCGACCGCGCGCTCGGTTTCCCGACGCACGATCCGCACGGGGACCCGATACCGAATGCGGCGCTCGAGTGGCCGAAGTCGCGGACCGGTTAGTACTAGCGGCCGAAGAACCAGCGCTCGAGGGGCTTGAGGAGCTCCTCTCGCGCAAACCTCTCGACGGCCGCAACACGGCCGTCCTGTGCCGAGACCCGCGCGTCGTCCTCGAGCGCGGCGTTCGCGCATTCGAGGGCGTCCTCGAGCTCGTAGCCCTCGAAGACGTAGTCGTCGGGGTGCGCCTGCTCGCTGCGCCGGTGCTGCGGATTGATGGCGCGGCCGACTGCCCAGATCGCGCCCGGCTTGCGCTCGATCCAGATCACCACGCGCTCCTCGATGCCGGCGTCATCGACCCCTTCGAGCACGCGCTCTGCGAAGACCGCGCTCGATTCCGTCCGCTTCACGCCCGGGACCCTAGCGCGCCACACGATGCGGTTTCAGGGCTCAACCGAGCACTTT
>MNDB01000062.1 GCA_001914705.1 Actinobacteria bacterium 13_2_20CM_68_14
GAGCTGGCCGAACGCGCCGCGGCCAAGGAACGCGAGGCGGCAGAACGCGCAGAGCGCAAGGCCGCGAAGAAGCGAGGCGGCCGAAGGGCTCGCCGCGAGGAAGCGAAGGCGCTCCGCCAAGAAGAGCGGGAAGCCAAGGAGCGCCAGAAGGATGAGGAACGGCGGCGCCGCGAAGAGGAGAAGGAGCGCGAGCTGGCAGAGCGCGCCGCGGCCAAGGAACGCGAGGCGGCAGAACGCGCAGAGCGCAAGGCCGCACGAGCCGGGGGGCGCCGCCGGGCGAGGAAGTCCGAGCGCGCCGAGAGCGAAAGAAGGCAAAACGAACCTGAGCGGCTCGACCATGACGTCGTGGCGCGGATCCGCCAGTACGGGGTGACGCCCTCCCCGGGCGAACCCGACGAGCGAGGCGACGCAGAACCATCGCCGCAGCCTCCCCTCCCGACGGACCCGAACGAGCCCCGCGACGCCGAGTAGCACCGAGCGACCGTCCCAAAGAGAGCCGACGCACGACCCGAACCTAGGAGCGAGGGGCGGTCCTGGGGGCGTGCAGGAATGTCCGGACTAGGGCTGGTCTGGGTCGAGGTTGGCTGCTGGCGGTGCAGACGGCAGAGCGCCCGCGCTCGAGCATAGAGGAGGCAGAGCCCAGTCCGGACGGATCCGGAGAGCGGATCCGTCCGCCAACCAAAGGAGCGAGCATGACTCGCAGCAGATCCATCTTCCTCCTCGCCGACGCCGCGCTCGTACTGCTGGCGACGTTCCTCCTCGCCGGCTGTGGCAGCGGCGGCGGCAGCGCGAGAGCGGACGCGGCTACGCCAAAGAGGGTGAACGGACAGCCGGCGACGATCGGTGTCGCGAATAACCGCAGGCTCGGCAAGATTCTCGTCGACTCGCGGGGCCGCACCCTCTACCTGTTCAAGCACCCGGCGAGCAGGGGCGCATGCATCGGAGCGTGCGCCAAGGCCTGGCCGCCGCTCCGGTCGAGCGGCAAGCCGGTGGTCCGCGGGGGGGCGAAGGCCTCTCTGGTGGGAACCATCGCGCGGTCCGACGGCAGGCCGCAGGCCACCTACAACGGCCACCCGCTCTACCGCTTCGTAAAGGACACGAAGTCGGGCGACACGAAAGGCGAGGGCCTGACGGCGTTCGGTGGCACCTGGTTCGCGGTGTCCCCCGCGGGCAACCTGGTGAAGCCAAAGCCGAAGGTCCAGCCGCCGCCCCCACCACCGCCGCCGCCCAACCCCATTCCCCAGAACAACGGCGGCGACCACGACGGCGACAACAACGGCGGACCGAGCGACGGGGACGGGAACGTCTGAGATGCCGAGGCGCAGCCGCGCGATTGTCGGCCTGGTTGCCGTCACCGGCGCGGTTGTGCTGATCGTAGGCCTGGCCGGCGGTGGCGAATCGAGCCCCCGCCGGCCCTCCGGCCCGTTCGCGTGGCTGCACCCGGCGTCGCCACCTGCGGGCTGGAAGGTCGCTCGGAGCTCAGGCGGCGCGCTCGCCTACCCGCCCGGCTGGAGACCGGTCGAGACCGACCCCGGTACGGCGTCGGTGGCCCTCCTCGGCCGCGGCGGCCGGATTAAGGGGTACCTCAACGCGACCCCGAAGCAGGGGGCGGAGACGCTCGCGAACTGGAGTCGCTTCCGCCCGGAGCACAACGGTGGCGAAGGCGACCGAAGGGTCCACCTCATCGCCTCCGCGAGTCACTTGAACTTTCGCTCCGGGCGCGGCTCATGCGTGATCGACGACTACACGACCTCGAAAGCCAGCTACCGCGAGATCGCATGCCTAGTGTCCGCCCCACGATCGAGCGCTGTGGTGGTCGCCGCGGCCCCGATCGCACTCTGGGACCAACAGGCCGCCAAGTTGGAGCGAGCCGTCTCGAGCTTCGTGCCTTGATCGAGCGCGACGCAGTTTTACCCCGCAAACGGGCGACGTCTCCTTGGTTTGCCGTAAAACTCGGCTGACCAAAGCGTCGCGAGCTCGCCTTGGTCGACGCCAGCGGACTAGGTGACGGTCCTGAAGTCGTGCCGGCCCAACCTGCGTGCCAGTGACGCGGTCTCCCACCGGCTGTGAGAATCGGGTTCGCAGACTGGCGAGTTCCTTCGCCGCTGAAAGGAGAATCGCGATGACCGGCCAGTTAACGGAATTTCACGTCGAGATTCCCGAGGCCGAGCTGCGCGACCTGCGCGAACGCCTCGAGCGCACGCGGTGGCCGGAAGAAGAGACGGTCGACGACTGGTCCCAGGGAGTGCCGCGCGCCTACCTGAGGGACCTAGGCGGATACTGGGCCGAGAGGTACGACTGGCGGGCGACCGAGACGCGGCTGAACGCGCTGCCGCAGTTCCGCACGCTGATCGACGGGCTCGGCATCCACTTCCTGCACGTCCGCTCCCAGCACGCCGACGCCCTGCCGCTCATCATCACGCACGGCTGGCCCGGCTCGATCATCGAGTTCGTCAAAGTCATCGGGCCGCTGACCGACCCCATTGCCCATGGCGGCGACGCCGCCGACGCCTTCCACATCGTCTGCCCGTCGTTACCCGGATACGGCTTCAGCGACAAGCCGACCCGGCCGGGATGGGGCATCGAACGGATCGCTGCCGCATGGAGCGTCCTGATGGCCCGGCTCGGATACGAGCGCTACGGCGCCCAGGGCAGCGACTGGGGGACGAGCATCAGCGCGAGCCTTGGCCAGCAGGACGCTGCCCACGTCGCCGGCATTCACCTCACGCCGCCGCTCGCGCCGCCAGACCCCGCAACCTTCGACGACCTCACCGAGCGAGAACGCGCCGCGCTCGCCTCGCTCGAGCACGCCGCCGAATCGGACTCTGGCTACTCGCAGGAGCAGGCCACCCGACCGCAGACGATCGGCTACGCCCTCGTCGACTCACCGGCGGCGCTCTGCGCTTGGATCATCGAGAAGTTCCAGGCCTGGACCGACTGCGACGGCCACCCAGAGAACGTGCTCACCCGCGACGAGCTCCTTGACAACCTGATGCTCTACTGGTTGCCTCGCGCCGGCGCCTCGTCCGCCCGCCTGTACTGGGAGAGCATCGAGGAGGTGAACGAGTGGATCGCCGGCTCCGCGCGCGACACGGTCGCCGTTCCCGCCGGCTGCTCGATCTTCCCCAAGGAACTCCAGCGCCCGTCCCGCCGATGGGCGGAGAAGCGCTTCCTCGACATCCGCTACTGGAACGAGCCCGCTCGCGGAGGGCACTTCGCCGCCTTTGAGCAGCCGGAGCTGTTCGTCGAGGAGGTGCGCTCGTTCTTCCGGCTAGTCCGGTGATGGCCTGGCGTGTTGCGCCAGATGCTGACGGCTCCTTAAGTTGGCAACAAGACCCCCGGCTGAGGCCGATGGCCTCGACGAGCTCCGGGTCGGACACCGGGGTAGGCACCGCCGAGCCCGTGCGGACTCACCTGGCGCTTTCTAATGAAGGTCGAGGATGCCCTTGGCGCCCGAAAATTCGGTTAAGCCGGAGCCTGCAACGGCACGCTCGACCCGGATCTCACCCTCGCGACCGTCCGCTAGGCGCAACCAGGCGCCACCCTCGAGGAGATCCACCGTAGGCGCTGAATCTTGGAGGCTCCCCAACCATGTTGGATCGGTGGCGGGGCCGCCGACAGTCGCGATAACGCAGTCGCCCTCCACTACCGCCGCGCCCTGGCTGATCGTCGCGCTGCCGTGATAGTGATCCACGACCTCCGCACCATAGTCAGACAGGTATGAGAAAGCGCGGAGTAGTCAGCTCGCGCCCATCGCTCAACACATGCGTGTATGTGTCAGCGGTGAGGCTCAACTTGCGCTGGCCGACGAACCGAGAGATTTCTGCACAGGAACCGCCCTGCCGGTGGCGGAGGCTGATCCGGCGGTGACGAAGTGGGTCACCTAAACGTCGATTCGTGCCTGGTCGTGCCGGTCCGACGAGCAGCTCGACGGCGCCTGACGAGCTCCACCTCCGCCGTCTCCAGCGGGATCGCGACGGCGATCCCGTCATGGTCGCCGGGGACGGTCAAGCGTCGCCGGTCATGGGTGCCTCCGCTGGCGCTTGTGTGCCACCGTACGCCGTTACGACGTGTCGACAAAGTCGCCGCAATTTCCGCGACATGCCCGAGAGGTCTTCCGCTGTTCTCGTGCGCGTCCTCGGCGCGCTGTAGTGTCGATCGCAGCAGCGAGAAGTCGATCCTTGACGCCCGCACCGAACCGGGCGCTCCGCCCCCTCTCCTCCTTGTCGCGAAGGCCTCTCCCCGAGGACTTCGCAATCTCCCTCGAGCCACGAGCAGACGGGGCTGCTCCAAGAAATCGGAGCGTTCCATGATGGTCAAGATCGAGACGATCCTTCAGTTCGAGGAGGTGCAGGGCCTGCTCGAGCGCGCGCAGGTAGTTGGCGCAGTGGACACGGCAGAGCTGAATGCGGTCGTGGAAGCGCTCGAGCTCGATTCGGTGGAGACGGACGCGCTGCTCTACGAGCTGGAGCAGCGCGGGATCGAGCTGGTCGAACGCTTGGGGCTCAAGGAGAAGCCGCCGCAACCCGCCGGCAGGACCTCCACCGAGGCGAGCACCGACGCGCTCCAGCTCTTCCTGCGCGAAGCGGGCCGGCGTCCGCTCCTGAACGCGGCCCAGGAGGTCGAGCTGGCAAAGCGGATCGAGCGCGGCGACACGGAGGCGAAGCAGCTGATGATCGAGTCGAACCTGCGCCTGGTCGTCTCGATCGCCAAGCGCTACCGAAACCAGGGGCTGCCCTTCCTCGACCTGATCCAGGAGGGCAGCCTGGGCCTGATCCGGGCGGTGGAGAAGTTCGACTGGCGCCGCGGCTACAAGTTCTCCACCTACGCGACCTGGTGGATCAGGCAGGCGGTCGCGCGCGGGCTCGCGGACAAGGCGCGGACGATCCGGATGCCGGTGCACATCGCCGAGCGGCGGCACAAGCTGAACCGCGCCGAGCGGAGCCTGTTAACGCAGCTCGGCCGCGAGCCGACGCTCGAAGAGCTCGCCGAGGAGGCGCACCTCCCCCTCCGTCACGTTCAGGAGGTGCGGCAGGCGTCGCGAGTCTCCGCGAGCCTCGACCAGCCGATCGGAGAGGAAGGAGACGTTGTTTTTGCCGACTTCGTCGCAAGCGAAGGCCCGCTACCCGAGGAGGAGGTGGAGGACTCGCTCAGGAGCCAGGCGCTGATTGGGGTGCTCTCGATCCTGGAAGACCGAGAGCGAGAGGTGCTGATCCTCCGCTACGGCCTCGGCGACGACGAGCCGAAGACGCTCGAGGAGATCGGCCACGGCCTCGCAGTGACACGCGAGCGCGTGCGCCAGATCGAGTCGGCGGCGCTCGAACGGATGGCTTCGTTCCGAGAGATGCGCGACATCACGGGTTAGCGCGGGCGAGCGCGCGACGGGCGATCGTACTGGTTGGTGCTAGGTCGCGCTCGTCGCGCGGCGCATCAGCCCGCCCTCGCCTCGCGCGTCCAGGCGCGAGCCGCCGCGAAACTCACTCGCTCGTTGCCACCTGCGTTGCCACCCGACTCTCGTCAGCGCCTCGAGGAGTTCGAGCGGCTAAAAGAAAGCCCCCGATTTGCGAGGGCTTTCTCGTGAGCCGACGCCCGGACTCGAACCGGGGACCCCTTCATTACGAGAAAGCCCGTGGGCGGCGCGTACCGGCGTGAGGCGGCTTCCTAAGCGCAGTTTCGCCTCCACCTCCGAGTCACGTTTCCGTCTCGCGCCGGGTTGTACTTGACGCAGAACTTGACGCACGGACGACCCCTTCATCGTGACTTCGCGGCTCGCATTGGGGTGATGGTCGAGAAAGCCTTGGCGAATGATCGCGCTCTAACGCGGCAGCACCCGTTACCCAGCCGCGGCGGCCACCGTTATATATCCATGCGGCCGTCCGGCGAGGGAGCCGGACAGAAAGGAGAGAGGGGCTATGCGCAGGGGAGCGCTAGCACCGCTCGCTGCGGCGATCCTCGCTCTGGCGGGAGTCTACGCGGCGACTGTGCTTGCGGGTGGAAGCAAACCCGCGATAGGGACGATCACCACCACGAACAACGCGCACAATAAGGTGACGATCTGCCACGCGACCGGGTCGAAGACGAATCCGTACGTGGTGATCACGCCTGATGCCTCAGGTGTGATCGACGGGCACTACGCCCACCAGGATCACCGCGACATCATCCCCGCGTTCGACTACGTGGGTAAAGACAAGGTGGTTCATCACTTCCCCGGCCAGAACTGGACCGCGGAGGGGCAGGCGATCTTCAACAACGGCTGCACGGTGCCGAAGCCGGGTCAGACGAGCGGCTCGACTCACGGGCCAACGACGACCGTGATCACGACGCGGCCGGCGACGACGGTGGTCTCCACCGTCCCCGGCCCGACCCAGACCGTCACGGTGACGAGTCCGACTCAGACCGTCACCACGAAGAGCGGCGTGAAGGGCGTCAAGGCCGTCCGCAAGAAGGTCACTAAGCACGTGGCGGTCGAATCGCACCGGTCGCCAAAGGTAACCGGGTAGGACCCCAAGCGCAGGAGGCGGGTGCGCCAAGGCCCGCCTCCTGCGTCGGTCTCGGCTGAGTCACCTTTCAAGGTCACGCAGGCGACTCGGGACCGATGACTCTTATAGGTCTGAGTCAGAAGTCACCTCCGGAGTCCTTCTCCAGGGCCGCGCCGAGCGATGCCTGTGCGGCTCGGACGCGAGCTTCAACGTCGGACCGGTCGAACAGGCGGGCGTAGTGCCTCCGAGCCTGCTTCGCTTCCCCGCCAACTTGACACAAGGCTTGACACACGACCCTCTGGCGAGGAGGAGAGGCCCGCAAACTCGCTACTAGAGCGAAGCCGACGCCCGGACTCGAACCGGGGACCCCTTCATTACGAGTGAAGTGCTCTACCAGCTGAGCTACGTCGGCAGACGTCCCACTTTAGCGGCGTCGCGGAATGGGAGCACCTGCGTCACCCGGTCGGTGGGGTCAGGAGCTCACGTTCTCCGAGCGCGTCCCCACCTCTGCCGGCCGTGTGGTCTCGATCGAGGGAGCAGCGGGGAGCTCGAACAGGAAAGTCGATCCCTCCCCTGCCTTCGACTCGAGCCAGATGTGCCCGCCCATGCGGCCGACGAGCTCGTTGCAGATGTAGAGCCCGAGCCCATGCTTTGCTCTTCGGTGGGAATCCCGAGCCCTTCGTCGCGGACCTGGAAGAGCACGTTCTCTTCGTGCGCCTCGACGCGGACTTCGACCCGGCCGCCGTCGGGTGAGTACTTGATCGCGTTCTCGACCAGGTTCACGAGGACCTGCCGAACCTTGTCGCGGTCCGCCTCTACCAGCGGCAGATCGTCGGACACTCGACCTTCGACGTGAACACCCGGAGGCGCGTACGCGCGCGTGGCCTCGACGACGCGCTCGACCAGCTCGGCCGCGTCGAACGGCTCGGACGCCAGATCGAGCCGCCCGGCGTCGAGCTGGCTGGCGAGCAGG
Organism: Actinobacteria bacterium 13_2_20CM_68_14; assembly: GCA_001914705.1. GTDB lineage: Bacteria > Actinomycetota > Thermoleophilia > Gaiellales > Gaiellaceae > 13-2-20CM-68-14. Next base: position 7,453 of record MNDB01000062.1, read on the forward strand.
ATCTCGTTGACGATCCGGCCAAGGCGCTCGGACTCGTCAGCAATCAGCGACACGAACCGGTCGCGGCCGCCCTCGTCGAGGGCGAAGTCGTGGCGGAGCAGCGTCTGAGCGGCGCCGTAGACCGCCGCCAGCGGCGTTCGCAATTCGTGTGACGCGGTCGCGATGAAGCTCGCCTTGAGCTCCTCGAGCCTGCGAACGTCGGTCAGGTCGCGGAACGCGTAGACCGTCCCGCCGAAGAACTGAACCCCGGCGATTGCGATCCACCGCTCGCCGCGCTCGGTCTCGAGCGGGATCACGACTTCGGGGTGTCCCGGATCCGGCGTCTTCGCGATCGGGACCGAATCGACCGACTCGTGCCAGCCCGGGATCGCATCTGCCGCCGAGCGGCCGACGATGTCGCCGGCGCGGATCGCGGTGATCCCCTCCGCCGCCGGGTTCCAGAGGCGGACGACTCCGCTCCGGTCGAGGAGCAGAATCCCGTCGGCGACGTGAGCCAGAACGCGTGCTGCGTCCGCGCGCTGCTCGACCTCGGCGTACAGCCGCGCACGATCAACGGCGAGCGCGATCCGGCCGGCGATGTCTTCCACGAGCGCGAGGTCGTCCGCACCGTAGGGGCGGCCGCGCGCGATTCGGGCGACGGTGATCGCGCCGATCGAGCGCTGACGAGCGCGGAGTGGAACGCAGATCAGGGAGCTCGCGTTGATGCCGCCGAGGAAGCGACCCGGCTCCTGGCCGTTTGACCGCTCGCCGAGCGCAGGGATGACCTGCGGGTTCCCGCTGGCGACGACCGAGCGCACGGCTTCGTCCGGCTCCTGCTGCGGCGCACGCTCGCCTTTCTTGCTTCCCGGCTCGGCGCGCGCAACGGCAAGGCGCTTCAGCGGCGAGCCTTCTTCGGCCAGGTCGATCAGACACCAGTCGCCGAAGTCCCGGACGACCAGCTCGGCAACCCGCTCGATCGCGGCCCTGTAATCGGGCGATGTGGCGGCGTCCGCGACCTCGCGGAGCAGGTCGAGCCGGCCCTGACGCTCGACGGTCTCGGACACGGCGGCGCGCTGGCCGGCGAGGAGGCTGTCTTTTTCGTCCTCAATGCGCTTGAGCTCGCCGACGTCGATGAGGAAGCTCTGTCCGAAGCGGGGCTCGCCGTCCGCGCCGGAGACGATCCTCGCGTGCTCGCGGAGCCAGACGACCTCGCCGTTCCGCCCCAGCACGCGGTACTCGCTCTCGAAGGGCACGCCTTGCTCGACCGCGCTCGCAAGCTCGCCGAGGACGCGGTCGCGATCGTCGGGATGGAGAATCCGTTCGAGCAGCTCGCCATCCCACTGCTCGCGTGAGTAGCCGACGGTGGCTTCGATCTGCGGGCCGACGAGGCGCGTGTCGTTTCGATCTTTGGCTCCGTAGACCCACGTGACGAGCGGGAGTCCGTCCGTCAGGTCTTGATACTTGCGCTCGGCATCGACCAGCTCCTGCCCCCGACGGTCCAGTCGCCTCGCGAGCAGCCAAGCGCCGACCGCGACTGCGAGCGAGAGTGCCGCCGCAATCGCCAGTTGCTCGACGAGCCGGGTGACGAAGAAAAAGGGCGTCGTGATCAATGCCGTCACGATCAAGCCGGCGACGGCGATCAGCCATGGGCGCGAGCTGAGCGACCTCGATTGCAGCACTGGGACCGGCGGAGCCTAGCTGTGTTCCGAAGGAGTCACAACCTCCGGTGTTCGACGGCTCAGGCGCCGACCCTGGCGACCGCGAAGGACCGGCGCAGCTGAACGAAGAGGGCCTCCAGTGCGAGAGGCGCGTTGACGTTGAACTCGGCGAAATTGCGCCAGGCCTCGCGGGCGAGCTCGGCCGCCTCCTCGGCGCCGGCGAGCCGCTCCACCGAGGCGTCCTCGCGCAGCTCGTCAACGTGATCGCAATGGACGGCGGTCTCCGCCCCGGCCGCGAAGGCGACCAGGTCGCGGTACCACGCCGCGAGCTCCTCCAGCGCCGCCAACAGCTCCTCTCGCTCGGCTCCGCGTGCGGCCCGGCGAAGCCGCTGCTCGGTCTCTCGCTCGGTCAGCTCGAGCCCCTCGAGCCCCGCCTCGGCAGCCTCCCGGGCCTGCTTCGCGCGAGCGCGCGAGCCGGCGATGACGCGCTCGGCCGCCGCCGACGCAGCGAACTCGGGCGCCAGGTAAACCGAGCGCGCGAGCTGCAACCGCCCCGCACGGCGCTTAGCGGCCGCGTCGTCGAGCAGGAGCGCTGCGCGATCGAGGCGGCCTGCCGCGACCCGCGCGATCGCGGTCGCCTCGTCGGCCGGCAGGTCCGGCGACTGCGCAGCGATCCACTCGCGCACCGTCCGCTCCGAGAGTCGCCGGAACGGGACCGGCTGGCAGCGCGAGCGGATCGTCTCCGGCAGCGAGCCCAGCTCGTCGGCGACGAGCACGATCACGGCGTAGGCGGGCGGCTCCTCCAGATCCTTCAGCAGCGCGTCCGCCGCCTCTTCGTTCATCGAGTGCGCGCCGAAGATCAGGTAGACGCGCCGGTCGGCCTCGAAGGGCCGCATGTGCAGGTCGTGCCTGAGCCCGCGGATCGCATCGATCCGGATCTGGTCCCCGAGCGGCTCGAGCACATAGAGATCGGGGTGTGAGCCTCGTTCTACGCGCACGGCGTCGCCCAGAAGCTCGGCCGCGAACGCCGTCGCCATCGCGCGTTTCCCGACCCCGGGCGGCCCGTGGAAGAGGTATGCGTGGGCGAGCCCGTCGTCGAGCGCTGCGCGAAGCAGGCGCTTGGCCTCGGGCTGCTCAGAGACTTTCTCGAATGCGTCCAAAGATCTCCTTGGCGATGTCTGCGGGCGGGCGGCTTCCGTCGACCGCCTCGATCCGCTGCGGGAACGTTTCCGCCAGCAGACGATAAGCCTCGGCGACCTGCCGGCGGAACTGCTCGTCCTCTCGCTCGATCCGGTCGCCGTTCTGACCGACGCGGCGCGCCGACTCGTCCGGGTCGATCTCGAGCAGGAACGTTCGGTCGGGCAGCCGCTCGCCGATCGCGGGCAGGTTCAGCTGCAGGACGCGCTCGACCCCGAGCC
>MNDB01000088.1 GCA_001914705.1 Actinobacteria bacterium 13_2_20CM_68_14
AATCCGGTCGATCAGGCTGACAACCTGCGCAAGTACGGTGGTTACATCCCCGGCATCCGCCCGGGGCCGCCGACCGCGCAGTACCTGGACCGCGTGCTGACGCGACTGACGCTGCCCGGCTCGCTCTACCTGGCCGCCGTCGCCGTCTTACCGAGCCTCTTCATCCGCTACGGCGGCTTCTCGCAGGCAACCTCGCGCGCTCTCGGCGGAACCTCGGTGCTGATCGTCGTCGGCGTCGCGCTCGACACGATGCGCCAGATGGAGTCGCAGATGATGATGCGCTCCTACGAAGGCTTCCTCAGATAGTGCCTCACCCGGTGATGCTGCCGAGGCCGGCGTGTATTGCCGGGTGAGGCACCTATGAACATCTTGCTGCTCGGGCCGCAGGGGTCCGGCAAGGGAACGCAAGCCAAGCGGATCTCGGCCGAATACGGGATTCCGCAGATCGCGACGGGCGACATGCTCCGGGCCGCGATCGCCTCCCGCACGCCGCTCGGCCTGCAGGTGAAGCCGGTGCTCGAGCGGGGCGAGCTCGTCCCTGACGGGCTGATGATCGACCTGATCCGCGAGCGCCTGGAGGAGCCCGACGCCGCCGATGGCTTTGTCCTGGACGGTTTTCCGCGTACGACGCCGCAAGCGGATGCGCTCGACTCGATGCTGCGGGAGATCGGCCGTGAGCTGACGGTCGTCTTCGCTCTTCAGGTCTCGGACGAGATCTGTATCGAGCGGCTCCTCAAGCGCGCCCGTGAAGAACGGCGCCCGGACGACACGCCCGAGGCGATCCGCACCCGCCTCGAGCTCTATCACCGCGAGACGGAGCCGCTGATCGAGCACTACCGCACCCAGGGTGTCCTCGTCCCGGTGCACGCTGACGGCTCGCCGAACGAGGTTTTCGCCGAGATCCAGGCCGCGCTGGAGCAGGTCGCCGTCAGATGATCATTCGCAAGAGCCAGGCCGAGATCGAGGGCATGGCCCGCGCCGGCGACATCGTCGCCGACACGCTGGCGATGATCGGCGAGGAACTCAGGCCCGGAGTCTCGATGCTCGAGCTCGACCGGCTCGCAGAGGACTACATCCGCGAGCGCGGGGGAGTTCCGACCTCGAAGGGCTACCGCGGCTACCCGGCGGCGCTCTGCATCTCCCCGAACGCGATGATCGTGCACGGGATCCCTACTAATTACATTGCTGCGGCGGGCGACATCGTCTCGATCGACCTCGGGGTCACGCTCGACGGCCTGATTGCTGACAGCGCGTACACCTTCGGCGTCGGCGAGATCTTCCCGGAGGCCCAGCGCTTACTCGACGTCTGCCAGGAGGCGCTCGCCGCCGGAATCGAGCAGGCGCGGATCGGCAACCACGTCTCCGACATCAGCCACACGATCCAGACCGTGGTCGAGGCGGCCGGCTTCTCGGTCGTCCGCAGCTTGGTCGGCCACGGCGTCGGCCGTGCCTATCACGAGGATCCGCAGATCCCGAACTTCGGAGCGCCGGGCCGGGGTCCTGAGCTGCTTCCGGGCATGACGCTCGCAATCGAGCCGATGATCACGGCAGGCGGGCCGGACGTGGTCATGCACGCGGACGAATGGTCGATCTCCTCCGCCGACGGCTCGCTGACGGCTCACTTCGAACATACGGTCGCGGTGACCGAGGAGGGCCCGAAAGTGCTGACCGCGGCGAAACGGCCTGTCGAAGCGGGTTTGCTACCATGACGAGCCGCGGCGCGAGCCGTGTTTTTCCGTGTCCCGACAAACCGCGCTGATGAGGCGCGGTTTCTGCGAGGTAATTGGCGAAGCAAGAAGACAAGATCGAGGTCGAAGGCGAGATCACCGAGGCGCTTCCGAGCACGATGTTCCGCGTCAAGCTGGACGACGGGCACGAGGTGCTGGCGAAGATCTCAGGGAAGATGCGAAAGCACTACATCCGCATCCTTCCGGGCGACAAGGTGAAGGTGGAACTGTCGCCCTACGACCTCACTCGCGGTCGAATCACCTACAGAGAGCGTTGATGAAATGAAAGTACGAGCCTCAGTCAAGCCCATGTGCGAGCGGTGCCGCGTGATCAAGCGGCACGGCAAGACCATGGTCATCTGCACGAACCCCCGACACAAGCAACGGCAGGGTTAGGAGTTACATGGCGCGAATCGCCGGAGTCAATCTCCCGAACCAGAAGCGGCTCGAGATCGGGCTGACCTACATCTACGGCATCGGCCAGCCGACGGCGCGCAAGGTCTGCGCCGAGCTGGGCCTTTCGCCGGACGAGAAGATCAAGGATCTGACCGACGACGAGGTCACGAAGCTCCGCGAGTACATCGACACGCTTCAGGTCGAAGGCGATTTGCGCCGTGAGCGCCAGCAGGCGATCAAGCGGCTGCAGGAGATCGGCGCCTACCGCGGCCTCCGCCACCGGCGCGGCCTGCCGGTGCACGGCCAGCGGACCAAGACCAACGCGCGAACGCGCAAGGGTCCGAAGAAGACCGTCGGCCGTGGCAAGAAGGCGGCGACGAAGACCTGATGCCTCCCACTCCGCGCAGAGCCGCGACCCGTGGTCGCACGCGCCGCCGCGTTCGCAAGAACATCGCGATCGGCCAGGCGCACATCAAGACGTCGTTCAACAACACGATCGTCTCGCTCACCGACGGCGAGGGCAACGTGATCGCTTGGGAGTCCGCCGGCTCGGCCGGCTTCAAGGGCTCGCGCAAGTCCACGCCCTTCGCCGCGCAGGTGACCGCCGACGCGTGCGCCCGCAAGGGAATGGAGCATGGCCTCCAGAAGGTCGAGGTTTTCGTCAAGGGGCCGGGCTCGGGCCGCGAGACCGCGATCCGGTCGCTCCAGGCCGCAGGCCTCGAGATCCTCGGAGTCAAGGACGTCACCCCGCAGGCCCACAACGGCGTGCGCCCAAAGAAACGGAGGCGCGTCTAATGGCCCGCGACACCGGCCCCAAGTGCCGGATTTGCCGGCGGGAAGGCATGAAGCTCTTTCTCAAGGGCGAGCGCTGCCTGACCGAGAAGTGCGCGATCGAGCGCCGGTCGTATCCGCCGGGCGAGCATGGCCGCGGCCGCATCAAGCAGAGCGAGTACCTGCTGCAGCTGCGCGAGAAGCAGAAGGCGCGCCGGTACTACGGCTTGCTCGAGAAGCAGTTCCGCACCTACTACACGAAGGCCGCCAAGGGCTCGGGCGTCACCGGCGAGGAGTTGCTGCGGATGCTCGAGACGCGGCTCGACAACGTCGTCTACCGGCTCGGCTTCGCGGCCTCTCGCGCGCAGGCGCGGCAGCTCGTCCGCCACGGCCACTTTCACGTCAACGGCCGCCGGGTCAACATCCCGAGTTATCAGGTCAAGCCGGACGACATCGTCTCGATGTCGCCGGGCAGCTCGGCCGAGCCCGTGATCCGCGACGCCACCGACCTGACGGCTTCCGTCGCGCCGTGGCTCCAGGCCGACCACGACGGCCTCACGGGCAAGATCCTGAAGCTGCCCGAGCGCGCAGAGATTGACACCCCCGTCCAGGAATCGCTCATCGTCGAGCTCTATTCCAAGTAAGTAACAGAAAGGCGAAATGGCTACGAGAACAAGTTTGATGGAGTTCCAGATCCCGAAGATCGTCCACGAAGAGATCGACGAGAACCGCGGGGTCTTCCAGATCGAGCCGCTCGATCGCGGCTTCGGCTACACGTTCGGCAACTCGCTGCGCCGCGTGCTGCTCTCCTCGCTCGAGGGCGCCGCGGTCACCTCGGTCAAGATCGAGGGCGTCGCGCACGAGTTCACGACCCTGCCGGGCGTTCGCGAGGACGTCACCGACATCCTGCTCAACTTCAAGAACCTGATTGCGCGACTGCACGGCGACTCGCCGGAGATCGAGGTGCGCCTGTCGAAGCGTGGAGCCGGCGCTGTCACGGCCAAGGACATCGAGGCTCCGGCGGAGCTGGAGATCCTCAACCCGGACCTCGAGATCGCGAACCTGTCCGACAAGGGCAAGCTCGAGGTGACGCTGACGATCGGCCGCGGCCGCGGCTACGTTCCGGCCGAGCTGAACCGCGGGCCTGAGCACACGATCGGCGTCATCCCGGTCGACTCGATCTTCTCGCCCGTCCGGCGCGTCTCGTACGACGTCGAGGCCGCCCGCGTCGGCCAGCGCACCGACTACGACAAGCTGATCCTCGACGTCACCACCGACGGCTCGCTCGACCCGCGAGACGCGATCGGCCAGGCCGCCGAGATCCTGATCCGCCAGCTCGCGATCTTCACCGATCTCGACCGGATCGAGGGCTTCGGCGAGGCCGCAGCTGCCACCGACGGCGGTGCCGGCGCGGAGCCGGCGCTCGCTCACGGGATGGAGAACTTCCCGATCGAGGAGCTCGAGCTCGGTGTCCGCTCGTACAACTGCCTCAAGCGCGTCGGGATCGAGACGATCGGCGACCTCGTCGTGAAGACTGAGAACGAGCTGGCTGCGATCCCGAACTTCGGCAAGAAGTCGATCGAAGAGGTCAAGGAAACGCTCGCCACGCACGGCCTGACCCTGCGCGGCGAGAACGGCGGCAGCGGCGGAGGCGCCGCCTAGCTGGCCAGTGCGCCCCCCGGCAATACATGCCGGCTTCTGGCCCGCGATCACGCGGCGCCAGAGTCCACCCTCGCTCTTGCCAAGGCTGCCAGCCTTGGTTGCGAGCGAGTGCGGCCTCTGGCTTGGTGCTCGCAACCCAGAAACTCGGCGGCATCACCGGAAGGCGCACTGATGCGCCATCAAAGGGCCGGCAGGAAGCTCGGGCGCGATTCCGCCCACCGCAAGGCGCTCTACGCCAACCTGACCGCGTCCCTGATCGAGCACGGGCGGATCAAGACGACCGTCGCGAAGGCGAAGGAGGTCCGCCCGGTCGCCGAGGAGATGATCACGCTGGGCCGGCGCGGAGATGTGCCGGCCCGGCGGCAGGCGCTGAAGTTCCTGCGCTCGCAGGACGTCGTCCACAAGCTCTTCAGCGAGGTCGGCCCTCGGTTCTCGGACCGGCCCGGCGGCTACTCCCGGATCGTCAAGCTCGGCCCGCGCCAGGGAGACGCTGCCGAGATGGCGTACCTGGAGCTAGTCGACTACGTGCCGCGCGCTTAACGGGTCACGCCGCGCTGCCGAGTCCGGCGCTGACGGCCGCGATCACGACGCCGGCGAACGTGACCGTCCCGAGCGCGCGCGCAAAGCTGACCTCGAAGAAGCGCCAGCGCAGCCAGGCGAGCGTCAGCAGCTCGAAGGCCACGACCACGATCGCGGAGACCAGCGCGATCCGGTAGTGGGGGATCAGAAAGGGCAGCGTGTGGAGGATCCCGCCCACGAAGGTGCCGGCGCCGGTGATCGACCCGCGGACCATCGGATTCCCGCGGCCGGTGAACTCCCCGGTGTCCGACAGCCCCTCCGAGAAGGCCATGCTGATTCCGGCCCCGATCGCGGTCGCGAGCCCGGCGAAGAAGGCCACGTGGGGCTTGTGCGTGGCGAGGGCGACGGCGAAGATCGGCGCCAGGGTGGAGAGCGAGCCGTCGATCAAACCGGTCATCGCCGGCTGGACGCGCTGAAGCAGGAAGACCTGACGGTCGCTCATACGACTAGAGTTTACCAGACGGTGTGCAAGTACTCCTATCATAAGGCACGCCTGACAAGCGACGTCAGGATCCCCTGACGTGCAGCTGAAACTAACGCTTGCGTACGACGGCACTGGGTTTCGGGGCTGGGCGGCGCAGCCGGGCCTGCGGACGGTCGAGGGGGTCGTCCGAGAAGCTCTCGACCGCGTCTTCTCGACCTGGAGCGAGCTTGCGGTGGCCGGCCGGACCGATACCGGCGTCCATGCGCTGGCGCAGGTTGCGAGCGTCGAAGCCGAGGGCGGGCCGCCGCCCGAGCGCGCTGCGGAGGCGCTGAACGCCGAGCTTCCCGACGACCTGGCGGTTAGCGGAGTCGAACCGGCCCCTCCCGAGTTCCACGCCCGCCGTTCAGCTAAGGCGCGGAGCTACCGCTACCGCATCTACCGGCGCCGGACGCCCTCGCCGTTCGAGGCCCATCGGAGCTGGTGGTATCCGCGGCCGCTCGACGAGGACAGGCTTCCCGAGTCGGCGGCTCTCCTGCTCGGCGAGCACGATTTCCGGGCGTTCACGCCTGCCGAGACGAAGCACCGGGTCTTCACGCGCTCTATCGAGAGCGCGGTCTGGCACCGGCGCGGCGACGCGCTCGAGTTCGAGTTGACCGCCGACAGCTTCCTGCGGCACATGGTCCGCGCGCTGGTCGGGACGATGCTCGAGCGGTCTCCCGAGGAGCTGGCACGCCTGCTCGAAGGGCGCGACCGCGCGGAGGCAGGGACGACGGCGCCTCCGTGGGGCCTGTACCTCGTCAGTGTCCGTTACTGACATGTCGGGGGTCTGACCCCGGACAGGGCGGATTAGGACGCTACGCGCCCTCGCTAGCATCAGCTCGGATGGCAGCATCAGCGGTCAAGGAGGTCCAGGCGCGGGTTGACGAGCTCCGCGCCGAGTTGAATCACCACCTCTATCGCTACCACGTCCTCGACGACCCCGAGATCTCCGACGCGGCCTACGACCGGCTCTACGACGAGCTGGAGGCGCTCGAGGACGAGCATCCCGACCTGATCGCGCCCGATTCGCCGACCCAGCGCGTCGGCGCCCCGCTGAGCGACCGCTTCCAGAAGGTCCAGCACCTGACGCCGATGGGCTCGCTCGAGAAGGTGACCGACGACGAAAACCTCTTCAAGTGGGCCGACGACGTGCGAAGACGGCTCGACTCGGACGAGCCGGTCTCCTACGTGATCGAGCCGAAGATCGACGGGCTCGCGATCAGCCTGACCTACGAGAACGGGCTGCTCACGCGCGGCGCCACGCGCGGCGACGGGATCCAGGGCGAGGACGTGACCGTCAACCTGAAGACGATCAAGGCGATCCCGCTGCGCATTCTGGGCGGCGATGCGCCACCGGTTGCCGAGGTGCGCGGCGAGGTCTACCTACCTCTATCCGGCTTCCGCGAGCTGAACGAGCGCATCGCCGAGCTCGGCCAGAAGCTCGCGCCGAACCCACGGAACGCGGCGGCCGGGTCACTCCGGCAGAAGGACTCGTCGATCACCGCCTCTCGGCCGCTGTCGATCTGGGTCTACGGTCTCGGCGCCCACGAGGGCCTGCAATTGAGCTCCCACTGGGAGGAGCTCGAATGGCTGCGCGAACACGGCTTCCGGACGAACCCGTTCGCCGAGCGGCTCGAGTCGATCGAGGAGGTCGCCGAGCGCTGCCGCGACTGGGAGCGGCGGCGCACGGAGCTCGACTACGAGATCGACGGAATTGTGATCAAGGTCGACTCGCTCGAGCAGCAGGCGATCCTCGGCGCGCTGCACTCGCGGCCGCGCTGGGCGCGCGCGTTCAAATGGGCGCCGATGACGGCACAGACGAAGCTGCTCAAGATCGCGATCCGGGTGGGGCGCACCGGGGCGCTCAATCCCTGGGCGATGCTCGAGCCGGTTCAGGTCGGGGGTGTCACCGTCTCGAAGGCGACGCTCCACAACGAAGAGGACATCAACCGCAAGGACATCCGCGAGGGCGACATGGTGATCGTCCAGCGAGCGGGCGACGTAATCCCGCAGGTGGTCGGTCCGGCCGGGCCCCACGCGAAAGGTACGAGGCCCTTCCGGATGCCTGAAAAGTGCCCGCTTTGCGGGACAAAAGTAGAAAAGCCCGAGGGCGAGGCGATGCACCGCTGCCCGAACCGCTCCTGCCCCTCGCGCGGCCTCGAGACGCTGATCAACTGGGTGCAGGGCCCGGCCGACATCGACGGGGTGGGCGAGCAGCTGATGCGGCGCCTCTGGCAGCTTGAGCTGGTTCGCTCGCTGCCGGACCTGTACCGGCTGACGAAGGAGCAACTCCTCGAGCTCGAGGGCTTTCAGGAGAAGAGCGCGTCGAACGCAACCGAGGCGATCGAGCGCTCGAAGCGAACGCCGTTTTCACGAGTGCTCCTCGGGCTCAACGTCCCTGACGTCGGGTGGGTGACCGCGCAGAATCTCGCTCGCCACTTCGGGTCGATCGAGCGTATCGCCGAGGCCGCTCCTGAGGACATCCAGGAGGTCGAGGGCATCGGGCCGGAACGCGCCGAGGCGATCGCGGAGTGGTTCTCGGATGAGGAAAACCTCCGTCTCGTCGGCGAGTTGAGGAAGGTCGGCCTGCGACTCGAGGCGGGTCCCGAGGAGCGGCCGGTCGAGGGACCCCTGACCGGCTCGACCTACGTCATCACCGGGACGCTCGAGAGCTTCAGCCGCGACGAGGCCCGCAAGGCGCTGGAGGCGAAGGGAGCCAAGGTCGCGGACTCGGTCTCGAAGAAGACCACCGGTGTGATCGCCGGCGAAAGCCCCGGCTCGAAGCTCGCGAAAGCTGAAAAGGACGGCGTCCCGATTCTGGACGAGGCCGCGCTGAAGAAGCTACTGCGAAGCTAAGACGGTCGCGAATCTATCCTGCGCGCGCCGCGCCCAGGTGTACGAGACCGGCCGGCCGTTCTGCAGCACCGAGAAGACGTAGCGGCCCCGAACGAAGCCCGAGAGCGCCGAGGCGAGCGAGGTCGTGCCGGTCTTGGCGAGCACGGCACCGAGCGCGGGCGGCCTGCGCAGGCGGTCCTTCAGTGTGCCGGTGCGACCCGACACCGCCAGTGCGGAGACGAACGACGCCTTGATCGTCGGGTCTTGCCAGGCGGCCTGGAGAATCCCCACGATCGCGCGCGCCGTCAGCCGATCGAGCGACGACAGCCCCGAGCCGTCGACGATCCTGACCCCGGCGAGCGGAATCCCCGCCTCCACCAGCGTCGTCCTCACCAGGGCCGCGCCGGCTGCCGTGGTGCCGGTCGCGCCGTTCGCGGCGCCGATCTGCTTCAGGAGCAGCTCGGCCGTGAAGTTGTCGCTCTCGCGGTCCATGAACCGCACGATCTGCGCAAGCGGCGGGGACAGGACCTCGGCGAGCTGCTCAGCATCCGGGCTCGCGACTCCTCGGGTCGCGCGTCCGGTGACCGAGACTCCCTGCTTCCGCAGCGCGTCTTTGAATAGCGCCGCGGCCGCCGCAGCGGGAGCGCTCGAATGATGGGTGTGAAACCAGGTTCGGTCGACGGTCAGCGCCGACAGTGGCTCCGACTGGGTGATGTAGAAGGAGGGTTTCCAGCCGGGCGCCGTTCGGCGCGAGTCGAAGTAGGACTCGTCGCCGAGCACAGACCCGGTGACCTTGCCGATGCCGGCGGCGCGCACCTGCCGGGCGAGCCGGTTCAGGCCTGCGGAGCTGAGGGTTGGGTCGCCGTGTCCTTGCAGGGCGAGCGACCCCCGCCAGGTGGTCCCGACCAGCGCGCCTTGCCCGAGCACGTCGGTGGGCATCCGGTAGTCAGGCCCGAGTGTTTCCAGGGCGGTGTAGGTGATCGGGAGCTTCTCGTTCGACGCGGGGACAAGGGAGAGGCCGGGGTTGCGGCCGAAAACCACGGCTCCCGTGTTCAGGTCGAGGGCCATGGCTGCGGAATGGGCCGCGGGCACATGAGGCACCGCCAGCGCTTGGGCGAGGCGTTGTGTGAGCGGCTTCGTGCTCGCCGAGCCGGTCGCCACCGCATTCGGGAATGCGACGGCGGCGGCGCACACGAGCGCGGCGGCAAGGGCCCGGCGCATCGATCCATTGTTCGGACCGATGGACGACGGGTCAAGGACCATGGGCCTCAAGCGGGCCCAAGATAGTCCAAGCGGCCCATGAACCGGCACCCAAGGGGCGAGATAATCACTTCGATGACCCCTGAAGCGGCCATCGATTTCGGCGCGCTGTGCCAGGAGCTCGACGCGCTGGCGAAGAGCCCACCGGCCAACGACGAGCAGACGCGCGCGCGCTTCGAGCGCACGCTCACGGACGGCTACGCACAGGCGCACTCGCTCGAGGCGGAACAGCATCGGATCGAGCGCCGGATCGGCAAGCTTGCCGCCGAGATGAGCGCTCGCGACCGGGAGCTGAAGGCCGACGAGCTCGCCGAGCTTTCGCTTCGCCTCAGCCGTGCTTCGGTCGACCTGAGCCAGCTCCGCACGCTGCTCGCGACCGCGCGGCGCCGCGTTTCCGCAGCGGCTTAGACGATTCCGCTCCGCACGGCATACACCGCAGCTTGGATGCGGTTCTCGATCTGCAGCTTCATCAGGATGTTCGAGATGTGATTCTTGACCGTCTTCGGGCTGATGTGCAGGTCAGCGGCGATCTGCGCGTTGTCCTTGCCGTTGGCGATCAGCTTCAGCACCTCGATCTCGCGGTCCGAGAGTTCGGCTCTGATCGCCTCCGCTGCTTCGGGCGACGCGGTGGCCGCGCGGATCCGTTCCAGCACCTTGCCCGCGATCGTCGGGGAGATCAGCGACTCGCCGACCGCCGCGGCCTGGATTCCTCGCATCACGTCCTCGATGGAGGCGTCCTTGAGCAGGTACCCGCACGCACCGGCGAAGATCGCCTCCATCACGTCGCCGTCCTGGTCGGAGATCGTCAGCACCACGACGCGTGTGAGCGGGGCGTACGCGATGATCTTCTTCGTCGCCTCGACACCGGTCATGCCGGGCATGTTCAGGTCCATGACCACTACATCGGGCTGGAGCTCGCGGACGTAGCGCAGCGCGTCGTCGCCGGCGGCCGCCTCGCCGACCACGTCGACGCCCTCTTCCTCGAGCAGATTGCGTAGGCCCGTGCGGAAAAGGTCGTGATCGTCTACCAAAAGCACGCGTGGACTCGCCTGCTCGGGCGTGGTCGTCGTCTCCATCCGTTCGGTCACCTCATTCCCCCTTCCCCTCCAGGGGTAGCCGCGACCGGAAGTCTAATCAGTGCAACGTGATCGTGATCGTCCGGCGGCCCCAATTCGCCGCCTCGGCGGCCGTCGGGAACCAGAGGTCGATCACTGCGCCCTGGATCGCCCCGCCCGTATCCGCGGCGACGCCCTCGCCGTAGCCCGGAATCGTAATCCGCGTCCCGAGCGGGATCACGCTTGGGTCGACCGCGACCACGCCGTAGCCGACCGGTGCGCCCGTCGCGGTATGGCCTTGCAACGTGTAGGCGGTCGCGGTCACGGTCATCGTCGCCGCGCCTGTAACGGGAGGAGCGGTTGGTGTGGGCGCTGGAGCAGGTGCGACGGTCTGTGTGCTCGCCACCTGCTGGACTGCGACACGCCGGGCCTGCGCCTCGATTGCCTGCGCCTGCGCGTCGAGCGAGGCGATCTGCGACTGGTTGAGCTTTTTCTGGCTCGCCAGTTGCCGGAGGTACGAGATCCGTCCGGCCTTGGCCGATGAGAGGACGCCGAGCGTCGCCGAGACACTCGCCTCGAGCCTGCGCAGCTTCTGAGCGCGGGCTGCCAGGCGCTGCTGCAGGCCGATGTACCGGTCACGGCTCATCCGGGCCCGCGCGACAATCGCCCGGTCGGTCTCCGCGGCGGCCCTTTCGGTCTCGAGGCCGGTGAGCGCGTCGTCGAGCGTCTTCGCGCCGAGCACGATCGCGAGCGGATCGGAGTCGCCCTGCTCGTAGACGGACCGCAGGCGCGCGGCCAGGTTGCGCTGGGAAACGGAAAAGATTTGCTTGGCCACCGCGAGCTCGCGCCTCGTCTCGGCGGCCTGGCGGTCGATCGCGGCGGCCTGCGACCGAAGCGACGCCAGCTGGGCCTGCGTCCGGGTGAGCCGGCTGTCGAACGCGTAGAGCGTCAGGACCGCCGCTCTCGATCGCGACGCGATTGCGCTGTTCTGCTGCGTCAGCCCCTGGGCCTGCTGCCTGAGCGGCGAACCGGAACCGGCGCTGCTTGCCGGCAGCGCGATGCCCACCGCGGCGAGTGAGCACAGGACAAAGGCGAGTGGGCGCGCCCGCCGGGTGATCGGGTCCGCCAGCACGAGGCGGGAACCTAGCAAAGCGTTTGTGCCACTGCGTTGGCGCCTCGCAATGCGAGGTTTAAGGCTTGGAAACCTGGTTGCGGGCGTCCGGACGGGTTGCTAGGGTGCCGAGCTTGTGACGAACCGGCCCCACTTGGGGCGCCGATCGAGCCCAGCGACCGGAACGATTCGCCGCTCGATTAGACGTACGGCGCCGGCAGTCATAGCCTTGAGCTTCGCGGCCGTTCTGATGGCGACGCCGGCAGTCGGCGATCCCACGATCGCGTCGAAGCAGGCCGAAGCCCAGAGCGTGATGGGCCAGGTCCAGCAACTCGACGCGAACCTCGAGCGCGTGATCCAGGCATACGACCTGGCAACGGTGAAGCTGAACCGGGTCCGAGCCGAGCTGAAGGCGAACCAAGCGCAGCTGAAGGTCGCGAAACAGAGCTTGGGTCGCGCAAGGGGGACCCTCGCGGCCCGGCTCGTGTCGCTCTACACGTCCGGCGGGCAGAGCGACTCCCTCGAGGTGCTGCTCGGCGCGTCCAGCCTCGACGACCTCGTCAGCCGCTTCAACACTGCCAACCGCATCTCTGCGCAGGACACGCAGGTTCTCGCCCAGGTGGCGCATTTCGACAAAGAGGTGAAGGCGCGTCAGGTCCGGCTCAAGCACGCGACCGCCCAAGCCGCGGCGCTCGTACGCGAACGCGCTTCAGAGCGGGCTTCGATCCAGGGTCAGCTGTCGGCGCGGCGCGCGATGCTCTCGTCGATCCGCGGCCAGATCGCGAACCTACAAGCGCAGGAGGCCGCACGCCAGGCCCAGCTTCGCCGCGAGCTCCAGGCGCGGATTGTCGCCCAGCAGCAGCAGGCGCCGGCCCAGGCGCTCTCGAGCACTGTTGCGCCGGTGGCGTCCTCTAGCGGCAGCGTTTCGGTTGGCCCGGCTCCCCCGCCGACGCACTCGAGCGTCGTTTCGATCGCGGAGCAGTACCTCGGCGTGCCATACCGCTGGGGCGGAGCGTCGCCGTCGGGCTTCGACTGCTCGGGGCTGGTGATGTACGTGTTCGCGCAGGTCGGCGTCTCGCTTCCTCACAGCTCGTACGCGCAGTACGGCATGGGCAGCCCGGTCTCGCGTGACCAACTCCAGCCCGGCGACCTCGTCTTCTTCGATGGCCTCGGGCATGTCGGCATCTACGTCGGCGGCGGCTCTTTCATCCACGCACCCCACACCGGCGACGTGGTCAAGATCTCCAGCATCAGCGGCTGGTATGCCTCGACGTATGTCGGCGCTCGCCGCATCTAGCGGCCGCAGATCGCTTTGCAGCTGTTGGTTTAGACGGCCGCACCGGCAAAGCCGGCACGGCCTCCAGCCGGCATCGCAAGCGATGCCTCAGGTCGGCGCTCGCCGCATCTAGCCAGCGTAAAGCCGCTCGATCTCGTCTGCGAAGCGCTCCTCGATCACGCGGCGCTTGAGCTTCAGCGTCGGCGTCACCTCGCCCTGCTCCGAGCTGAACTCCCGCGAGACGATCCCGAAGCGCTTGATCTGCTCGTAGCGTGAGAGGTCGCGGTTGACGTTCTCAACCGCCTGCTCGACGAGCGCCTGCACGTCTCCGTTCGCCTTCGCGACCTCGGCCTCATCCAGCGTGATCAGGGCGGTGACGTAAGGCCGGCGGTCCCCGACGACGAGCGCCTGCGAGACGTATCGCGAGGCCTTGAGCAAGTTCTCGATGTTCTGGGGAGCGACGTTCTTGCCGCCCGCGGTGACGATGATGTCCTTCTTGCGGTCGGTGATCGTCACGAAGCCGTCTGGGTCGATCTCGCCGATGTCGCCGGAGCGGAGCCAGCCCTCGTCGGTCAGCACGGCCCTCGTCGCCTCCTCGTCCTTGAGATACCCGGCGAAGATCGTCTCGCTGCGGATCAGTAGCTCCCCGTCGCTGTCCGTCTTCACTTCGGCGCCCGGCATCGCCGGACCGACCGTGCCGAAGCGGAAGCGCCGCGGTCGGTTGACGGTAGCTGCGGTCGTGCATTCGGTGAGACCCCAGCCCTCGAGGATCAGCATGTCGAGTGCGTGGAAGAGCTCCCCGATCTCCTTGGCGAGAGGCGCCCCACCCGAGATCCCGATCCGAAGGCGGCCGCCGAAGCGCTGCTTCACCTTCGAGTAGACGACCCGGTCGGCGATCCGATGCTGGAGCGCCAGCGCTCGCGGCAGGGGCTCCCCCTGCTGGCGCAGGGCGCTGACGCGGCGCCCGACGCCAAGCGCCCAGTCGCCGAGCCAACGCCGGGGTCCCGAAGCCGCCTCCAGCTTGGACGTGATCGTCGTATGGGCCTTCTCGTACATGCGGGGCACGCTGGGCAGCAGCGTGGGGCGGACCTGCGGCAGGGCGTCGGCGACGGCATACGGGTCGGAGCAGA
>MNDB01000092.1 GCA_001914705.1 Actinobacteria bacterium 13_2_20CM_68_14
CATGCCGAGCAGGCCGCCGAGGCCGCCGAGGCCGCTGCGGCGCAAAGCCGGTTCTGGGAGATGCACGACCTCTTGTACGAGAACCAGAGGCGGCTGCGCGACCAGGACCTCCACGCGTACGCCGAACAGCTGGGACTCGAGGTCGACCGATTCGACAAGGACTTGGCCGAGCACGTCCACGCTCCCCGGGTCCGCGAAGACTTCATGAGCGGCGTGCGAAGCGGCGTCAACGGGACGCCGTCCTTCTACGTCAACGGGGCGCGACACGACGACTCGTACGACCTCGACACCCTGCTCGCCGCCTTGGAGCGAGCCGCCGCGTAACTAACGACTGGCGCGTACCGGGGGACGCGGTGATGCGTCCCCCGGTGTCCTTTCTGCCGGGTGCGGGGCTAATAACCTCCGCCGCCGCCGCTCTTCACGACCCGAGCTCCGGCCGGCGAAACCGCGTACCAGGTGGCGCCGAAGGCGCTCAGACCCTCGCCGTTCGTCTGGCCCTTCTTCGTGTCTTTTTTGAACGTGTACAGCGGGTGATGGTTGTAGGTCACCTGCAAGCGTCCGTCCGCGCGCTTCGTCGTCCCGAGCAGGGACGCCTTGGCACCCGTCCCTGCGCGAGGCTTGCCGGTTGTGATCAGCGGCGGCCAGAAGCTCGCGCACATCCCGGAGCAGGAGCTCTTGCCGTTCTTGTCCTTGCCGAACAGGTAGAGCGTGTGTCCGCTCGAGTTGACGAGGATCCGTCCGAGGCTGGTCTTCGCCGTCGAGACGATGGCTCCGCTTGCCTGCGCGGCGTTGCCGGTCGCGGGGCGGAGTAGTAGGAACGCGACCGCTGCGAGCGCGGCGAGCGCTGCCGCGGTCGCGATGAGTCCTAGCGGCGCCGCGGCACGCGCGGCGGTGGAATGGTGCCTTGTCGGCATGTTGTCCTCCTGGTGGAGTTGGGCGGGAAGTGATGCACCCCAACCGTCGCCTCCACAGGGCCGCGTGTCGTCGCCGTCAGCGCCAAATCGCCATAGCCGCTACCGGAACTTCAAATAGCTATGCCAGCATCCATGCGAGCTCGGTCAGGCAGCCTCGTCGAGCGCGACCAACTCGCCGTCGACAGGAACGGCTTGCGTGCTCGGAGCAGTTGCCGACCTGACGAACGTCACTGCGATCAGCGCGCCGATAATCAGCAGGCCGGTCAGCGCATAGAGGGCAGTTTGGAAGCCGTGATCGAGCGCCACGCCGCTCGTTGCCGCAACGGAATGCGCGTGAACGTAGTTGCTCGTCGAGCTGGCGGCGACGGCGCTCACTGCGGCGATGCCGATCGCGCCGCCGATCTGGCGGCTCGTGTTGATCAGGCCTGAAGCGACCCCGGCGTCGGAGCGCTCGACGCCCGTGAGACTCGCGATCGTCACCGGGACAAAGGAGAGCCCCATGCCTGCGCCGCCGAGCACGAACGCCGGGAAGAGATTCCAGAAGTAGTGCCCGTCGACCGGCAGCCGAGTCAGCCACGCGACCGAAATCGCGGAGAGCAGCAGGCCGGCAGTGAGCGTGGGGCGAACGCCGAAGCGTCCGACGATCACCTGCGCGACGTTCGAGAGAACGACGACCGACAGCGCGAAGCCGGCAAATGCCGCGCCACTCATCACCGCCGAGTAGTGCAGGACATCCTGCAGATAGAGCGTGAGCACGAAGAACTCGGAGAATGCGACCGCGCCGACGATCGCCATCGCCGCATTTGCGGCCGACAGCGTGCGCGAGCGGAAGATCCGCAGCGGCAAGAGCGGCGAGGGCGACCGGAGCTCGATCGCGACGAACGCGAGCACGAGGGCGGCGGCGCCGGCGAGCAACGCCAGCGTCGAGCCGGAGCCCCAGCCGTCGCTGGTGGCGCGCGTCATCGCGTAGACGAGCAGCATCAGACCCGCGGTGATCGAAGCGGCGCCTGGGAAGTCGAAGTGGCGCTCCGCGACGTCGGCGCGGCTCTCCTGCAAGAGCAGCGGCGCCAGCGCGATCGCGGCGATGCCGACCGGCACGTTGATGAAGAAGATCCACGACCAGCTCAGATACGACGTGAGCACGCCGCCGAGCAAGACACCGACTGCCGCGCCGCTTCCGGATGCGGCACCGTAGATCCCGAGCGCGAGATTGCGATCCCGGCCCTCCGCGAACCGCGTCATCAGCAGCGAGAGAGCAGCCGGGGCGAGCAACGCTCCGCCGAGCCCCTGCACGGCGCGGAAGGCGATCAGCGAGCTCTCCGACCAGGCGAGTCCGCAGAGCAGCGAGCTGGCTGCAAACAGCGCCAGACCGGCCATGAAAAGCCTCCTACGTCCGAGCAGGTCGGCGAGCCGCCCGCCCAGGAGCAGGGCGCCGCCGAACATGATCGCGTAGGCCGAGACCACCCACTGGAGGTTCGTCTGGGAGAAATTGAGATCCGACTTGATCGAAGGGAGCGCGACGTTGACGATCGCGACGTCCAGAATCACCATGAATTGCGCGGTGACGATCAGAGCGAGTGCGCTCCAGCGTCGGTCACTCTTGGTGGGGCTGCTCACTAGTTGACCTCCAAAATCGTTGACCGAGACAACTATACAGCATGACAACGCTTGCGCGCGCTAACCTTTCGACCATGAGCACGACAAGCACCCCCATACCTAGTTCGCCCGTGCTTCCCCGGCTGCCGGAGGAGCTCGTGGCGTCTGCCACCTTCCTCCTGAAGCGCCTCGGCTTCAGCGCCAAGGAGCAGACGATGAAGGCGTACGAGCAGACAGGCCTTCATCCCTACCATCATGGGATCCTGACCGTGCTCGGCGACCGCTCGAGCGAGACCCAGGGTGCGATCGCCGACGCGCTGGGCTACGACCGCGGCCAGCTGGTCGGGATGCTCGACGAGCTCGAGGAGCGCGGGCTGGTCGAGCGTCGTCGCGATCCCAACGACCGGCGCCGGCACATCGTCAGCCTCACCACTGACGGAGAGAAGACGCTCCGACGGCTGCGAGCACTTTCGAAGGAGATCGAGGACGAGTTCCTCTCGCCGCTCAGCAACGAGGAGCGTGCGAACCTGCACGCGCTGCTTTACCGCCTCGCCGAAAAGCACGACCCCCGCTGCGCGGCTATCTCGGCGCCCGTCTCACCAGTCTGACCGCTCGTCTCAACCGTGGCTGAGGCGGCGCTAACCCTGTACCAGACGGAGTGGTGCCCGTTCTCGTCTGCGGTACGGGAGGTCCTG
Source organism: Actinobacteria bacterium 13_2_20CM_68_14 (assembly GCA_001914705.1). Classification (GTDB taxonomy): domain Bacteria; phylum Actinomycetota; class Thermoleophilia; order Gaiellales; family Gaiellaceae; genus 13-2-20CM-68-14. Next base: position 3,206 of record MNDB01000092.1, read on the forward strand.
ACCGAGCTCGGACTCGACTTCGTAGCCCGGCAGGTCGAGCCGTGGCCAAAGGATCGAACCGAGTTGAGAGCCATTGCCGACACGGACCAGATTCCCGTCCTGCAGACCGAGGACGGCCGGCTCTTCCGCGGTACGCGCGAGATCTTCGCGCACCTGCTGGAGCGCGAACTCTCGCGGGACGCCGCGTGGCACCGCCGGCGGTTCGCCGCTCACCGCGACGCACGCGAGTCGGATGTCCCCGGACAGTTGCTCGAGTATTTCCGCGGGGACGACGAGCTGGAGGCGGCTGACGGATCGGTCGCGGAGGCGGAGGTCGTTGACGTGCCGGAGGCGAGCCGCTACGAGCTCCGGCTCGGCGGCCGTCTGATCGGCCTCGCCGTCTACCGGCGCCGGGACGGGCGCATCGCCTTCACGCACACCGAGGTCGACGAGTCATGCGAGGGCCGCGGTTTCGGCAGCCGCCTGGCCGAGGTCGCGCTGGCCGACGCGGCCAAGGAGAACCTCGAGGTCGTTCCCCTCTGCCCGTTCATCGCCTACTACATCGAGAAGCACCCCGAGTACGAGGAGCTCGTAGCTCAGTAGCGCTTTCTGGCCATTGTCCGGGGTCAGACCCCGGCCAATGGCCGAACGGGACAACGCGAGGCCGCCGGGCGCGCCGAGGGCGTAGGGTTGGAGCAATCGACGAGGAGGCCCGAATGGCACTCGCACGCGTTGTGACCTTCGACGGGGTCAGCAAGGACCGGATGGACGGGATGGACCGCGAGATGCGCGAGGGGCAGCCGCCGGAGGGATTCCCCTCGAGCGAGCTTGTCGTGCTTCACGACCCCGAGGCGGAGAAGTCCCTCGTGATCGTCTTCTTCGATTCGGAGGACGACTACCGGAAGGGTGACGAGATCCTGAGCGCGATGCCGGCCGGCGACACCCCAGGTCAGCGCACGTCGGTGACGAAGTACAACGTCGCGACTCGCATGTCGAGCTGAGGCGCGTTCGGCCGCCTGCAAGGGCGGGGCAGGACGCCCCGCCCTCAGCGCGGGAGCCTGTTCAGGCGGCAGCCTGAAACTCTTCGGCTCGGTCGCCGTCGTGTGCTTCGGCCGGAATCGACTCGAACGCATGCACGACGCGCTCGGTCTTCAGCTCGTGTGCGACGAGCCCTACCAGGGCGAGGCCGACGAAACCAAGGCCCTCGCCGAACGAAAGCCAGGTCAGCGTCGTGCCGGTGTACACGACGGAAGCCACGGCCGACCAGAGCGCGAGCCCGCCGATCCCGGCATCGAGCAGCCGCTGCATGCGGCCGCGGTCGCGGTCGAGTTGGACGAGCGCCAGGAGCGCGAGGGCACCGAGGCTGACTCCGAAGGTCAGCCAGCCGGTGATGCTGGACGTAAATGTCTGGCTCGCCACGACGACGATCGCGCCGGCAATGGCGAGTGCGACGTTGCTGATGAAGCGTGGGCTCATTCTCGTTTCCTCCTTCTGAAAGCCCGACTTGTCCCAGATACGGTGGCCCCTGCAGAAGCGCTCGGCATCGCCGCCAGCTCCAAACTGAAACCCCCGCTAGCAGGAAGGATTCGGGTCAACACGAGCCGCACTCAGTACTACACCGCGACCAGCCTCGACGGCTTCATCGCCGACCCTGACAACTCGCTGGACTGGCTGTTCACCCGGAAGCAACAGAAGGACAGCCCGCTGAACTACAGCGACTTCATCGCCGGTGTCGGCGCGATCGCGATGGGATCGACCACGTACGAATGGATCCTCGACCACGAGTTCGCCGGCAAGGATCGCGCGGAGTGGAAGTGGCCGTACGACATCCCGGGCTGGGTCTTCACCCACCGGGAGCTGCCGGTCGTTCCCGAAGCACAAGTCGAGTTCACGAGCGGCGACGTCGCCGCCGTGCACGCCGAGATGGTTAGAGCCGCCGGCGACCGCAACGTCTGGATCGTCGGCGGGGGAGACCTGGCCGGCCAGTTCGCCGACGCGAGGCTGCTGGACGAGGTGATCGTCTCGATCGCGCCGGTCACGCTGGGCGCCGGTGCGCCTCTCCTGCCGCGGCGGATCGAGCTGCGCCTGGACGAGCTCGCACGAAACGGCGATTTCGTCGCGGTCAGGTACTCACTGGCCCAGCAATAACCTTGGCAAGCCACGCTCGGACGGCCGCGGCGACGGCCCCGACATCCCTTTTGAGGCCGTGATCGCCCGGCACCGTCACGACCTCGCGTGACGGGCCGGGCGGCGGCATCCCGAACGGATCGCGCTCGCCCTGGACGACCAGCGTGGGGAGCTTCACCGCTTCGAGCTCGGGCAGCCGGCTCTGCGGCGGCTTGCCCGCGCGGCGAGGCGGCTCGAGCGGGAACGCGAGGCAGAGGACCGCCACAGCGCCGGTCGCCTCGACGGTGCGGCAAGCGACGCGGGCGCCGAGCGAGCGGCCGCCGACGATCAACTGCAGCTCGCTCAACTCGTCCGCACGGAGGGCTTCGACGACCGCGATCCAAGCCTCGTCGAGCTGCGCGGGGCCGGGTGGGGAGCGGCGGCCTGCGACGCGGTAGGGCTGCTCGACCAGCGCGACGCTGATCGCCTCCGCTTGCGCCGCCTCCGTCGCCGCCACGAGATCAGGCGCCTCGACCCCTCCACCGGCCCCGTGACCGAGGACGAGCGCCGCGCGCGGCGCCTCGGTCGGATGCAGCTGGGCGCGGGCCGGCCCCCGTGGAGTCTCGATCTCGAGGATCTTGATGCGCGTGATCTCTTTCTCCGTGGGCTGCGTTTGGAATCGGGGGGTCCGGGGTAGCCCGACTTCGATGGGCAGGCGAACCCTCGCGGTAGCGGCCGTGATCCTAGTCGCGGGCGCGGTGCCGGCTGCAGGCGGAAGCGCCGATCTCGAGCCCCCTCTCGCCACCTCGAGCAACGTCCACTACTTGGCGCACATCCCGGGAACGGCTGCCGGGATGAACTTCAAGGATCACTACGCCTACGTGAGCGGCTGGGGCGGCATCATGGTGCTCGACATCGCGAAGGCCGATTCGCCGCAGGTCGTCGCCAATCTTCCGCTCCCGCACTTCGAGAACGAAGACGTCGACCTCTGCGGTAACACGCTGCTCGTCGTCAACGATCGCGAGGCGAAGGACCTCGGTTCGATCATGTACGTGATCAACATCGCGAATCGGACCTCGCCCGCCGTGAGCGCGATCCTGCCGCTCGGCCTGACCGGTAGCGGCCGCGGCTCCGGCCACATCGCGAACTTCGTCAAGCCGGACTGTTCCCAGGCGTGGGTGGACGGCGGCGACCACGTAGAAGTGATCGACCTCACCGTTCCGAGTGCGCCGAAGTCGCTCGGCAAGTTCGAGTCCGCCGCATCGCTCAGCGACGCATTCAAGGTGTCGCACGACACCGAACTCGATAGCACCGGCACCGTCTGGAACGTCGGCGGCGGTGGCGCGGCCGGCTACAAGCTGACCGCCAATCCGCTGGCGCCGAAGCTGCTCGGCACGACCGGCACGGCCGGACGCAACCCCTCGCCCTACAACGACTTCATCCTCCACAACTCGCAGCGGCGCGGCAAGACGCTACTCGTTACGGAGGAGGACTACATCGACCAAAACGAGGTCCCGCCAGGCGGCTGCCGCGGCCAAGGCAAGTTCGAGACGTGGAGTCTCGCGAACCTGGGCAAGGGCGCGATCACCCCGCTCGGCACGTGGGAGACCGAGCTGAACGGGATGTTCACCAGTGGCTCGGTCGACTCGAAGGCGCCGGTGACGGTCAACTGCTCGTCGCACTGGTTCGACGCCAAGGACGGCGTCGCCGCGGTCGGCTGGTACGAGCAGGGCGTGCGTTTCCTCGACTACCGCACGCCGACCGACGTCGCGCAAGTTGGCTACTACATCCCGGCCAACGGGTCGACGTGGGCTGCGTACTGGTCGCCGACCGACCCCAAGGGCGAAATCGTCTACACCGCCGACGCGTACCGCGGCGTCGACGTATTGAGGATCGACGGCGGCGGCCTGATCGGCAAGAAGGTGAAGGCGCCGGTGCCCAGCACGTGGTTCGGTAGCCCGACGCAAGACAGTCTCGCCTTCCAGCCGCATCCCACCTTCGGCTTCGTCTGCACGATCTTGAAGCCGGACGTCGACACGCCGTAGCGCAGTCGACCACCAGCGGCGTTCAGGGCGAGACGAGGCCGGCCTGGTAGGCGATCACGACGAGCTGAACGCGGTCTCGGGCGCGCAGCTTCGTGAGGATCCGGGAGACATGTGTCTTGACCGTCAAGGGGCTCAGATAGAGCGCTTCCGCGATTTCGCGGTTGTTACTCCCTTGCGCGACGAGTTCCAACACTTCGAGCTCGCGAGGGCTGAGCTCGTCAAGCCCGTCGGGGGCGACCGTCCGGTGTTCGGGCTGCGCGATGTACGCCTCGATCAGGCGCCTGGTGACGCTCGGTGCG
>MNDB01000019.1:0-4274 GCA_001914705.1 Actinobacteria bacterium 13_2_20CM_68_14
ACAGGCGCTGCACGCACTCTGGCTGACGCTGATCATCGCGGCGATCGCGGTTCCCCTGAACACGCTCTTCGGCGTCGTGCTCGCGATCGCACTCGTCCGGCATCGCTTCCCGGGGCGCGGGCTGCTGAACGCGGTCGTCGACCTGCCGCTCGCCTTGTCGCCGGTCGTCGTCGGGCTTTCGCTCTACCTGCTCTACGGCACGGGCGGTTGGCTCGGCGGTCTCGCGGGGCACGGGATCAAGATCCTCTTTGCGCTCCCCGGGATGATCCTCGCGACGATCTTCGTCTCGCTGCCGTTCGTCGTTCGTGAGGTCGTGCCCGTCCTTCGGGAGATCGGTACGGATCAGGAGCAGGCCGCCGAGACGCTCGGCGCGGCCCCGTTCACCACCTTTCGGCGGATCACCCTGCCCGCGATCCGCTGGGCGGTCTGTTACGGCGTCGTGCTGACGACCGCGCGCGCGATCGGCGAGTTCGGCGCCGTCAGCATCGTCTCGGGACGGATCGAGGGCAAGACCGAGACGCTGCCGCTCTACGTACAGTCTCAGTTCGAAGGCTTCAACACGACAGGTGCGTTCGCCGCGTGCGTCGTGCTGGCGCTGATCGCGCTCGCTACCGTTCTGGCGATGCGGATGTTCCGACCCAGAGAGGGAGCAGGCTGATGGGCATCACGGTCGTCGAGGTGACCAAGAAGTTCGGAGACTTCGTCGCGCTCGACGACGTCTCCGTTGCGATTCCCGAGGGCTCGCTGACTGCGCTCCTCGGCCCGAGCGGCAGCGGCAAGTCGACGCTGCTGCGCGTGATCGCGGGCCTCGAGGAGCCCGATGGTGGTCAGGTCCTGCTCGGCGACGACGACGTCACTCACCAGCCGGCGCGGGCGCGCGGGGTCGGGATGGTCTTCCAGCACTACGCGGCCTTCAAGCACATGACGGTCTGGGAGAACGTGGCCTTCGGTCTGAAGGTGCGCAAGCGCCCGAAGCCGGAGATCGAGAACCGCGTCCACGAGCTGCTCGAGCTCGTGCAGCTGGAAGGCCTTGCGAAGCGCTACCCGGCGCAGCTCTCGGGCGGCCAGCGGCAGCGGATGGCGCTGGCCCGGGCGCTCGCGGTCGACCCCGAGGTGCTGCTGCTGGACGAGCCCTTCGGCGCGCTCGACGCGCGCGTTCGCAAGGAACTCCGCGCCTGGCTCCGCCGCCTTCACGACGAGGTGCACGTGACCACGATCATCGTCACGCACGACCAGGAGGAGGCGATGGAGGTCGCGGGCCAGATCGTCGTCATCAACCACGGCCGGGTCGAGCAGGTCGGTACGCCCCGCGAGCTCTACGACTCGCCGGCCAACGAGTTCGTGATGAGCTTCGTCGGCCCAGTCAACAAGATCGGCGACACCTTCGTCCGGCCGCGCGACATCAGCCTCAGCCTCGAGCCCGACGGCGATGGGACCGAGGCGATGGTCGAGCGGGTCGTCCATCTTGGGTTCGAGGTCAGGGCTGAGCTAGTCCGCGACGACGGCCAGCACCTGCTCGCGCAGCTGACGCAGGAAGAGGCGCAGGCGCTCGAGCTCGAGCGCGGCACGATCGTCTACGCGAAACCCAGCCGCCAAACCGTCTTCACGCGTTAATAGGAGGGCTTGGCGAAACGTAGTCTGTGCCGTCGGGCCGCGCTGCTCGCCCCCAGGCGGCGTCCTCAGTCGCGCCAATAGCTTCCTGCTATTGGCGCTCCCTGCGTCCTTGCCTGGGAACGACCATCGCACCCCGACGACGAGCGACGTTCCACCAAGCCCTCCGTCAGTGCGGAAGCCAGGCGTCGGGGTCGGCGGCTATGGCCGCGACCTCGTCGGGCAGCCGTCCCGCGGCGAGGTCCGCGAGCGTGACGACCTCGAGGACAGCCCGGAGGTTCGCGCGTACGGCGACCCAGACCTGTTGCAGCGGTGCGGCCGGGCCGCCGTATTCGACCAACTCGGGCCGTTGGCCGCGGACGTTCGCGATCGGGCCCTCGACCGCGCGGATGACTTCGGCGAGCGAGATCTCGTCCGGTGGGAGAGAAAGCCAGTACCCGCCCTCGGCGCCGCGCTGGCTCTGTACGAGGCCGGCGTGCTTGAGATCGAGCAGGATGTTCTCGAGGAACTTGATCGGGATCTCCTGCGCTTGCGAAAGGCGCTCGCCCTTGACCGGGCCCTCGCCGGCGGCGGCGAGCTCGGCACACGCGCGCAAGGCGTAATCGACCTTCGCCGAGACTCGCATGGCGGGATTGTGCCTCTCGAGGGCTAGGCGGTCGTCGCAGCGGCGGCATCGGGCCGCGGATCGGCCATGACGACGCGGTTCTTGCCGTTCCGCTTCGCTTCGTAGAGCGCTTCGTCGGCCGCGGTCACGAGCTGTTCGGCGTGTTCGAGCTCGCCCTTGACCGCGACGCCGAAGCTCGCGGTCACACTTACCTCGGTGCCGTTGGGAAGCTTGATTGTCGCCGCCTCGAGCGCGGAGCGCAGGCGCTCGGCGAGCTTCCTTGCGCCGACTATGTCTGTCTCGGGCGTCAACAGGGCGAACTCTTCGCCGCCGTAGCGCGCCGCCAGGTCAACTTGTCGGGCGCCGGAATCGAGAATTGCGGCCACGCGCTTGAGAACCGCGTCGCCGGCCTGGTGGCCGAGCTCGTCGTTGATGCTCTTGAAGTTGTCGAGATCGATGAGCAGCAGCGCGAGCGAGTCGCCGACTCTCTCGGCGCGCCGCCATTCGAGCGCGAGCTCGTCGTCGAAAGAGCGCCGGTTGGCAAGACCTGTCAGCGCGTCGGTCGCGGCCTGCGAGGCGACGCGGCGGAAATCTCCGAGCGTGTTCAGGATCGGACGAGCAAACATCAGCGCGACGAGCACGAGCAGAGCGAAAGAGCCAAGAGCCGCGTAGAAGATGCGGCGCCGGTAGGGCTGGACGCTGGCGTTGATCGTCTCGTTCGGCCGGAGCGCGAATAGGCTGATCCCAACCGCGTTCGGAACGCGCGTGAGCAGTCCGCGGTAGCTCTGTTTGCCAATCTCAACCGTGTGTCCGCGGAGCTGCACGTGTTGACCGGTGCCGACGACCGTCCGCTCGTGCACGATCAAGAGGCGGTCGTCCTGGGCATGCGATGCGGCCTGGCGCAAGCGAGCCGCGAGCTTGTGGTTCAACGCGATGGTGGCGACGACGGTCCCGACCCTGTGGCCGTTGACGGTGAGTGAAATCGAGCGGCTCAACGCGACCGGCGGGCGGGTGCCGGCGACGCGCGTTCGGCCAAGGTAGAAGAGCACGCCGGGGGAGTCGGCTGCGATTCGCTTGATCGTGGCGCGGTCGTGGGCGATGAAGGCATGCTGCAGCATCGGCGAGCGCGCGAGGTCGTCAGCGCGATTCGCTGCGTCGTCACCCAGCTGGCCGAGCTCCTGGCTTGCAGCCTGCAACTCGGCTCGAAGCGCGCTGTCTGCCCGCGCGCGCTCGTTCTGGAGCGCGTTGGTGCCGAGGATTCGGACCGTCGCGATCACCGGGATCACGCCGACCACGAGGACGCCGGCCAGGAGCTGGAGGAGAGCTCGGCGTGAGATTCCCCGCTGACCGCGGCGCCGCCGGCCGCCGGAAGGCAGATCGTGGCCGGGACTCGGGGCAGGGGCCGCGGGCGCCATCTTCCCGAGTTATCGACGTCCAACGCTCCGGCCTTGAGCCTTCGCGGGCCGCCGGCTAGAACTCGTTGTCTGCAGCGCCGGACTCGGTCGCGGTGCCGCTGGGCGCCGTCCAGACCATCGTCCCGGCCTTCTTCTGGTCGAACGACTTACCCGTCGGCGTGCCAAGGACGACGGTGACCACGTTGCCGCTCAGCGTCATCGTCGAGCCCGCCGCCGTGACGGTCTGCGTGTTGGTGTAGTTGTTGCCCAACTGGACGAGGCCGAGTGCCCAAAGCGGAGCTCCCGTTGTCCCGTTGAGAATCGTGACGAAGTCGTTCTTCGCGTAGTTGCTGATCCGTAGCGTCACCGTCGTCGCCGAGCCGTTCCAGCCCGTCAGGATCAGTGAGGGATCGGGCGCGCTTGCGAACGTGTAGACGATCGCATCACCGGCTGCAGGCGTGCCATGTGGGCCGCCGCCGCTGGTCGTCTGTATGTCCGCGGGTGCCGGCAGGGTGCTCGGCGCGGATGGCGGAGGGGTCGGAGATCCAGGGGGAGGCGGAGGCGCGGGGGGCGCCGGAGGCGGTGGGGGAGGAGGCGGCGGAGGCGGAGGCGGAGGCGGGGGCGGGGGCGGAGGCGGGGGCAGCGCCTTGCCGCCGCCGGTGCTC
>MNDB01000019.1:4351-19021 GCA_001914705.1 Actinobacteria bacterium 13_2_20CM_68_14
GTCGTGTCGCCGTTGTCGCTAGAGCCTCCTGAGCCGGGCGAGTTGCCCGCGCCCGGACTGGTGTCCCTAGCTGGTGGAGTCTCCGCTGGCTGGCTCGTTCGAGCCTGAGGCTGATCAGCGGTCACAAGCGTTGCCAAGTCGGGAGCCGGCGCCGAGCGCGCCGGTTGCGGAAGTGCGAGCTTTGCGCCGATCGCATTGACTTTCGCGGCGGCGCGCGCACGAGCCCGCGCACGCTTGGCGACCTCGGCGTGGTACGCGGCGAGAACTTTCTCGGAGACGATCGTTGCCGCCTCGGTTTGCGGAACGGAGGATGCGCCTCCCGTTCCGCCGCCCGTATCAGTTGCCTGCGTCGCGAAGACGACGCTTCGCGCAAACCGGTTGCTGCCGCCTGCGCCTGTCACCTGGGAAAGCACAGGCAGACCGACCGTGACCCAGAGAACGGCCACGACCGGGAGCGCAACAACAGCCGGCAGGAACCGGGTACGCGAAGGGGGAGTCGCGCGTGGCGCGCGAATGCGTCGTGGACGATCGATGTACGAGTGCCGCAAGATTCTCTCCTTGGGCCGCCGCAGGCCTCAAACAGACGCTAGGCGGAGGGGCCTGATCACGACTCCCCCAGGAGGGTGACTTCGCGCCCGGCGCGAGTTCCCTCGAACGGGGACTCGCGGCATCCGGCTCTCGGTCGGGATACGCTCGCGTCGTGGCGACGGAAGCCGATTCGACCGGGGCCAAGCTGCGGGAGCTGGCCGAGTTGCGCGAGCAGGCGCGGCACGCCGGTAGCGAGAGCGCGGTCGCCCGCCAGCGCGAGCAAGGGAAGCTGCTCGCCCGCGAGCGCGTCGAGAGACTGCTCGACCCTGGCTCGTTCTTCGAGCTGGATCGCTACGTCAGGCACCGCGAGTCGAATTTCGGAATGCTCGAGCGGCGTCCCTACGGCGATGCGGTCGTCACCGGCTACGGCACGATCTTCGGCCGAAGGGTCTTCGTCTTCTCGCAGGACTCCACCGTCTTCGGCGGGTCATTGAGCGAAGTCTTCGCCGAGAAGATCTGCAAAGTGATGGATCTCGCCGCGAAGTTCGGTTGCCCGTTGATCGGGATCAACGACTCGGGTGGCGCCCGGATCCAGGAGGGCGTTGTCTCGCTCGCGGGCTACGCCGAGATCTTCTGGCGGAACGTCCAGGCCTCGGGAGTCATCCCCCAGATCAGCTTGATCATGGGCCCGTGCGCGGGCGGAGCCGTCTACTCCCCCGCGATGACCGACTTCGTGCTGATGGTCGAGGGCTCTTCGTACATGTTCATCACGGGCCCCGACGTCGTGAAGACGGTGACCGGCGAGGAGGTGACGTTCGAGGAGCTCGGAGGCGCGGCGACACACGCGGCGAAGTCCGGCGTCGCCCACTTCATCGCGCCCGACGAGGAGGCATGTCTCGAGGACGCCCGTTACCTGCTGTCGTTCCTGCCGCAGAACAACGTCGACCCGCCGCCCTATGCAGAGCCGACCGACCCGGCCGGGAGGGAGGACGCCGAGCTCGATTCGACGATTCCCGACGATCCTGCAAAGCCGTACGACATGAAGAGCGTGATCTCCCGCGTGGTCGACGACGGCGATTTCCTCGAGGTGCACGAGCGCTGGGCCGAGAACATCGTTTGCTGCTTCGCGCGGCTCAACGGCTATCCCGTCGGCGTGATCGGCAACCAGCCACGGGCGCTGGCCGGCGTGCTGGACATCGACTCCTCGACGAAGGCGGCGCGCTTCGTCCGGAGCTGCGATGCGTTCAACATTCCGCTGGTCACGTTCGTCGACGTCCCCGGATTCCTACCCGGCACCGCACAGGAGTGGGGCGGGATCATCCGCCACGGCGCGAAGCTGCTCTACGCCTATTGCGAGGCAACTGTGCCGAAGCTCGCCGTGATCACCCGCAAGGCGTACGGCGGCGCTTACGACGTCATGAGCTCGAAACACATCCGCGCCGACTTCAACTTCGCGTGGCCGACCGCAGAGGTGGCCGTGATGGGCCCCGAAGGCGCCGTCAACATCGTCTTTCGCAAGCAGATCGAGGAAGCTCCGGATCCCGAAGCGCGTCGCGCGGAACTGATTGAGGCGTACCGCAGTCAGTTCGCGAACCCGTACGCGGCGGCTGAACGCGGCTACGTCGACGATGTGATCGAGCCGCGCCGCACCCGGCCTGTGCTGATCGACGCCCTCGAGACCGCGTTGACGAAGCGCGAGCGCCGGCCGCCTCGAAAGCACGGGAACATCCCGCTCTAGGAGGGTTTGGCGGAATAGCGCTCGCACCCTGGTGGCACAGCCTCTATTTCGCCAAGCCTCCTAAACAGCGATCGCTTGGTGGAGCTGCGCGTCTGCTGCGGGGGCGGCCTGGTCGAGCTCAGCGGCGAGCGCCTCGACCACCGACGGGTCGAATTGGGTGCCGGCGCAGAGGACGAGTTCGCTCATCGCGTCGTTCGGCGAGCACGCCTTGCCGTAGAGGCCGCCGGACGTCATCGCGTCGAACGCGTCGGCGACAAAGAGGATCCGGGCGCCAAGCGGGATCTCCGTTCCGGCGAGGCCGTCCGGATATCCGGTGCCGTCCCACCGTTCATGGTGGTGGAGCACCCACTCCGCTACCGAACCGATGCCGAGGCTCTCGAGCATTCGAGAGCCGAGCGACGCATGCTCCTTGAGGACGGACCACTCAGGCTCCGTCAGCGGCGCCGGCTTCCGCAGCAGGTTCTCGGGAAGAGCCAGCTTGCCGAGGTCGTGAAGGCTTCCCGCAAGTTGTGTGAGCTCGATTTCTTCACGGGAGAGGCCGATGCGCGCGGCCAGCCGGACGGCAAGCTCGGCGACACGTTGCGAATGATTTCCGCTGTAGACGTCTCGCGCGTCGACAGCATTCGCAAGACTCGCGGCAGCTCGGAGCCGCGCGGCCCGATCCTGGGCGCCCGCGAGCCGCTTCAGCTCGGCGAGCTCGACCACGTCCGGACGGTAGACCTCGGCCCGGTTCTTGCCCTCCTCCTTCGCCCGGTAGAGGGCGGTGTCGACCAGGTGCAGCAGCTCGTCGCGTTGCCGCGCGTGCTGAGGCGCCAGGGCGATCCCGGCGCTGACCGTGACCGGCCCCAGCTGGCCGAAATCGAGCCTCGAGATCCGCTCGACGATCGAGTTCGCAGCCGTCAATGCTTGCCCGTCCTCAGACCCCGGCAAGAGGACGGCGAACTCGTCGCCGCCGAGCCGAAATGCCTCGCCGCTCTGGCGGAGCCTTGTCGCAACCTGGGAGAGCACCCGATCGCCTGCTGGATGGCCAAAGTGGTCGTTGACCCGCTTGAAGTCGTCGATGTCCACGAGGCAGAGCGCCAGCGGCCTGCCGCAGCGGAGCGCGTGCTCGAGCTCGCGGGCAAGGCGTTCGTGGAAGTGGCGGTGGTTGCCGAGACCCGTCAGCGGATCGGTGAGCGCGAGTCGGACGGCCCGCAACGCCCGCAGCAGCGCACGCTGGTAGAGCTGGATCGCGAGCAGCGGACCCACGAGGGCCAGGGACAGCAGGGGCGCTCGTTGCCAGAGCACGACGAGTGTCAGGACTGCGGAGCCCATCAGCGTGAACGGCAGGATCGTCTTCCGAACGCTCGAGGCGATCAGGCCGCCCCAAGAGCGGCGCGTCCCGCGTGCAACCACAGCGGTGATCAGAAGGACGTTGACCAGGTAGCAGACGCAAGTCGCGACAAGTACGCGGGCCGCAGTGCGGGCCGGTGAGTCGCCGGCAATGGGCGCGATCACGAGTCCGGCGCTCGCCGCCGTCAGCGCGAACGCGAAGGAGTTGTAGGCGATCCGCACCGGCGGCCTGCGGTCCAGGAGCTGCATGACCGCGGGCGTCGCGGCGACGACGAGAACGCCGGCCGCCCAGCCAAAGAGCACGATCGCGGACAGTCCGAAGACGAACGCCAATGAGACCCCGTTGGCGTCAAGGTCGTCTACCGGAACCGGGAAGCGATCGGCGAGCAGCGAGGCGGCGAGGAACGCGGCGAGCCCGGCGAGAACCGTTGCTCCGTGCGCGGCCGTTACAAACGAGACGGTCGCAGCGACGACCGTGGCGAGACCCACGGCGCAGACGGGAGCGACGACCGGGTAAAGGCTGCGGCTGGCGGCTGCCGACTCGCTCATCGCTAATCGACTACCACTCGAGGAAGCTGGCAGCATCTGCCCAGCCGAGCGCGAGCGCAAGGGCGAGCAACGCGACGACGACGAACACAAGGCGAAGACGCGGATTCCACTTCAGCATGGGAGACCTCCATCTCCTAGACGACGCGATTGTCTCTCTCGCGGCCCGCCGGGCCATCACCCGGACGGGGGATCGCGGTTGCCTGCGCCTTCTAGGTGCCGAGACCGGCTTCGACGAGCGGCCGGCGGCCCCAGGCGAACCGCTGCTTGTACCAGCCTGAAAGCTGGGCGAGCGCGACGCCGTAGCCCGACGAGTGAATGAACCAACCGTTGCCGAGATAGATCCCGGTGTGGTCGACCTGCGCAGGCTTCGACCGAGGGCCGGCGGCTCCCCAGAAGAGCAGGTCGCCCGGCTTCAGCCGGGCAAACGGGATTCGTTTCGCCGCCGGCACCTCGCCGCTCATCGCGAAGGTCGTCCGACCTTTCAGCGTGCCCGCGAGCGCGGAGCCGCCAGCGTAGACCTGGAGCTTGAAGACGCGCCAGACGAATCCGGAGCAGTCGAAACCGCCCGGAGCCTGGACTCCGAACGGCGCCTCGGCGTTCTCGCTGGTGCCGCCCCAGACGTAGGGGTAGCCGATGAAGCGAACCGCTGTCTGAAGGATCCGCGTCTGCCAGGCAGAGAGGGTGGGTAGCGTGAAGGTGTCGGCGAGCTGCTGGACCTGCTCCGTTTCCCAGCCACGGAAATTGAGGATCTGCGCCGCCGAGTAGGCGGCCTCGGCCCTCGTCGCCGGCTGGCTCGGCAGCAGCTCGAGCGAGTCGAGCTGGGCCGGATGATTCGTGCGCAGCCCCAGGAGGCGCGCGACGACTTCCGTGCCGAAACGGCTCGGCGGCGTCAGCCCCGCGCTCCGAGCTGCGGCGGCGAACTCGGTGGCCGCTCCGCTCAGACCGAGCCCTCGGACAAGGGTCGAGTCGAGCTGGGCCATCGTCACGGGGGCGGTCGACGCCGTGGTCGCCGTCGGCCGCTCGGAACCAAGACCGGAGACGAGCGCCGTCAGCGCCCCGCGGGTGAGCGGGTCGTTCGGATGGAAGGTCTGAATGCTGTTCGCCATCAGGCCGTGCGAGACCACGAGCTTGATCTGAGGCTGCGCCCAGGAGACAGGCTGCGCGCCGCCCTGGTTCTTGGCGGCGGCGGGCGCCGCAAGCACGGCGAAGACTGCGGTGGTCGCAAGGATGCGGCTCATCCGCTTGTTCGTATCGTCAGGACCAACGAGCGCCTTTAGAAACCGCACAAAAAGACTCAAGCGTCACGGGCTCAGCCAACCGGGATAAAACGGACGCCCCGGCAAAGCCGGGACGTCCTCCCGGTCGGCGTCGCAAGCGAACGCCTTTAGTCTCCGACGAGTGGACTTCATCGCCCGACCGGAGCCCGATCCCGAGGCACGCGAAGCGATCGCGCTCGCGCTCGGGCGTCTGCTGGCGGGGGATGTGCCGCCGCCCACCTATCGGAGCCGCTGGCGCACCGAGGGCATCGCCGAGAATCTCGACGGTGAGGACGAGGCGCCCGGACGCCGTCGCACTACGCACGCGTAGCGCATGGCCGTGTTCTCGAAAATCCTGGTCGCCAACCGCGGTGAGATCGCCATTCGAGTGTTCCGCACCCTGCGGGAGCTCGGAATCGGAACCGTCGCCGTCTACTCGGAGGCCGACCGGGGCGCGCTGCACGTCGCCGCCGCAGACGAGGCCTACCTGATCGGGCCCGGCCCAGCGCCTGAGAGTTACCTCAACCAGGAGCGGTTGCTCGAGACGGCCGCGCGCGCGGGCGCCGAAGCGGTTCACCCCGGTTACGGGTTCCTCGCCGAGAACGCCGACTTCGCGCGGGCGTGCCAGGCGGCCGGACTCGTCTGGATCGGCCCGCCGCCGGAGGCGATCGACGTGATGGGCTCCAAGACAGCCGCCCGGGAGACGATGCGCGCCGCTGGTGTGCCGATCGTGCCCGGCACGACCGCGCCGGTCGAGTCGGCCGAGGACGTCCGAGGCCTCGGCGAGGAGCTTGGCTGGCCGATAGCGATCAAGGCGTCGGCCGGCGGCGGCGGCAAGGGACTCAAGGTCGTGGCCGGCCCGGACGAGGCCGACCGCGCGTACGAGTCCGCACGCCGCGAGGGCGAGGCGTACTTCTCCGACCCGGACGTCTACGTCGAGCGCTACCTCGAAGATCCGCGGCACGTCGAAGTCCAGATCCTCGCGGACGCGCACGGCAACGTCATTCACCTGGGCGAACGCGACTGCACGATCCAGCGCCGTCACCAGAAGCTCGTCGAGGAGACACCCTCGCCGGCGGTCGGCGACGAGCTCCGTGACCGGATCGGCCGCCTCGGGATCGACGCCGCCCGGGCGGTCGGTTACCGCAGTGCCGGCACCATCGAGGGGCTGCTCGACGGCGACGGCAACTACTTCTTCCTGGAGATGAACACGCGGATCCAGGTCGAGCACACCGTCACCGAGCTCGTCACCGGCCTCGACCTCGTGCGCGAGCAGGTTCTCATCGCGGCCGGGGAGCCGCTATCGCTGCGCCAGGACGACGTCCGGCTGACCGGACACGCGATCGAGTGCCGGATCAACGCCGAGGATCCGTCGAACGGCTTTCTGCCCACTCCCGGGCGGATCACGAGCTACCGGGAGCCGGGGGGCCCGGGCATCAGGGTCGACTCGGGGGTTGCTGCCGGCAGCGAGGTCGTCGGCCTCTACGACCCACTGATCGCGAAGCTCGTCGTGCAAGGCGTCGACCGCGAGCACGCGCGGCGGCGGATGCTGCGCGCTCTCGACGAGTACCTGATCGGCGGCGTCACGACGCTGCTCGGTTTCCACCGGGCGCTGCTCGAGCACGCGTGCTTCATCGCAGGACAAACGTGTCATGGCGTCGTGGAATCGAAGGAGCTTGCCGAGCGAGCTGAGCAGTTGTCTCATCAGCAAACAACCTTAGCGGCCTCTGCGGACGGCAGGCTTCGAGAACGCGTCTCGAGCGTCGAGCTCGACGGGCGCCTCTACGAGGTGAAGGCCTTGGTCCCTGAGCCGCCCTTCGCGGAGCTGGCGCGGCGCCGCCGGGAGCGAACCGGCCGCGGCGCGCACCACGGAGCCGCCAAGGACGCGGTCGTGACGCCGATGCAGGGCACCGTGCTGGCGGTCGAAGTGGCCGACGGCGACGAGGTTCGCGCCGGCCAGGTGATCTGCATCGTCGAGGCGATGAAGATGGAGAACGAGATCACGGCGCACCGCGACGGCGTCGTCACCGAGTTGTCCGTCGAGCCGGGCCAGGCCGTCACGACCGGCCAGGTCGTGTGCGTGATCGCCCAGGACGAGGACTAGAAGCTTCAGATCGTCCGTTGATACGCCCGGAACGTCCAGGTCGCGAAAGCGGCCGTCGCGACCGACAGCGCAAACAGCAGCGCGAGATGCAGCCCCACCGAGTTCCAGTCCGTGCCCGGCAAGACGACCTCGCG
This sequence comes from Actinobacteria bacterium 13_2_20CM_68_14, assembly GCA_001914705.1. Lineage (GTDB taxonomy): Bacteria > Actinomycetota > Thermoleophilia > Gaiellales > Gaiellaceae > 13-2-20CM-68-14. Next base: position 11,993 of record MNDB01000019.1, read on the forward strand.
GGCCGCGATGACGCCCCAGTTGACCGGATTGAACTTCGCCGCGATCTGCATCCAGTGGGGGATCTGACGGATCGAGATCAGCGTCGAGGAAAGAAAGAAGAGCGGCAGCCCGATGAAGTTCGCAATCGCGATCATCGTCGCTTCCTTGCGGACGAGCAGCGCGATCCCCTGCGACAGCCCGGCGAACGCCGAGTTCATCAGCGCCGCCGCGAGCAGCACGACGATCCAGCCGAGAACCGCGGTGTGCACCCGGACGCCGAGCGTAATCGAGACGAGCAGGATGATCGCGCCCTGGATGACCGCGATCAGCGCCGAACGGACGATCTGGGAGACCACGAGCGAGATCCGGCTGACGGGCGTTGCGAGGAAGCGCGGCAGCACGTCGCGGTCGAGGTCGCTGATCATCGCCATGCCGCTCCAGGTCGCGTGACCCGCTTGAAGAGCTGGCCGTAGAGCAGCAGCCAGACCATCGGCTGCACGAGCAGGAGCGCGATCCAGATCGGCTCGCGCATCAGGTTCCGGAGCTGCCGGCCGACCATGAACCACGTGTGCCGGACTGCGACGCTCATCGCCGCCCGTCCTCGCCGGAATCGCCTGCGCGGCCCTGCTCGTCCTCGGCAGCGAACTCGCGACCCGTGTAGTGGAGGTAGACATCGTCGAGCGACGGCCGGTGGGTCGTGACCGCCTCGACGCCGATCCCTTCGGCCTCCAGTGCCGAGAGTATGAATGGGATCGCGCGTGCCCCGCTCGCGACGCGGCTGTGGAGGCGCCGGCCCTCGATCGATGCCTCGAACACACCTTCCAGCCCGGAGACGACCGCCTCGGCCTCCGCCGCCCGCCCGTCGGCGAGCTCGACCTCGACGGCCTCGCCGCGAAGACTCTGTTTCAGCTGCTCGGGCGTTCCCTCGACGATCACTCGGCCGCGGCTGACGATCGCGAGCCGGTCGGCCAGCTCGTCGGCTTCCTCCATGTAGTGGGTCGTCAGCAGAATCGTCAGGGACTCGCCCTCGGCGAGCCGCTCGAGCTCTTCCCACATCGAGGCGCGAGCCTCGGGATCGAGGCCCGTGGTGGGCTCGTCCAGGAAGAGGACCTGCGGCCGGTGGACGAGCCCAAGGCCGACGTCGAGCCGCCGCTTCATCCCGCCGGAATAGCCGCGGACGACCCGGTCTGCAGACCGCGCCAGTCCCAGCAGATCGAGCAGCTCGGCAACCCGGGTTTCGAGCGCGCGTCCGCTCATCCCCTGGACGCGGCCCTGAAGCATCAGGTTCTCGCGGCCGGTCGCATCGCGGTCGACGCCGGAGCTTTGCGGGACATAGCCGATTGCGCGGCGCACGGCGTTCGGCTCCCGGACGACGTCGTGGCCGGCGACCTCGGCCCGGCCCGCGTCCGGCTTCGTCAGCGTCGCGAGCACCTTGACCGTGGTCGACTTCCCGGCTCCGTTCGGTCCGAGCAGGCCAAAAACCTCGCCGGCGCGAACGGCGAACGAGACGCCCTCGAGTGCCTGAACGTTGCCGTAGCGCTTCCGGAGCTCGTCGACGACGATCGCGTCCACGCCGGCCGAGTCTAGTCAGGAGGCCAAGCCGCCCGCGCGCCACGAAATCGGCGCGCGGGCGGTAGTCGATCTGCGCTCGAGCCACCCGGGGGCGGCTAGAGTCCGCCGCCGGTGGATCTCTACGAATACCAGGGCAAGGAGCTCTTCCGCCGCTTCGGGATCCCAACGTCGGAAGGCCGGCTCGCCCTGACCCCGGCCGAGGCCCGCGCCGCTGCCGAGCAGCTTGGCGGCCAGGTCGTCGTCAAGGCGCAGGTGCTGACCGGCGGGCGCGGGAAGGCGGGCGGCGTCAAGCTCGCGGACGGGCCTGACGACGCCGAGCAGAAAGCCGCGGAAATCCTCGGACTCGACATCAACGGCCACCTCGTGCGCAAGCTCTGGGTCGAGTCGGCGTCGGAGATCGCCAAGGAGTACTACCTCTCGATCACGTTCGACCGGGGCGAGAAGAAGGCGCTCTTCATGCTCACGACCGAGGGCGGGATCGAGATCGAGCAGGTCGCCGAGGAGACGCCCGAGAAGCTGGCGCGGCTCCATGTCGATCCGCTCGAGGGCTACCAGCCCTACCAGGCGCGGCGCCTGATCTACGGGGCCGGCATCGACAATCCGAGCGAACAGAAGCAGCTGCTCGACATCATCGGGAGGCTCTACGCCTGCTTCGTCGGAACGGACGCGATGCTCTGCGAGATCAACCCGCTGATCGTGACGCCGGAGGGCGAGGTGCGGGCGCTCGACTCGAAGTTCACTGTCGACGACAACGCGCTATACAAGCACCCCGACATCGCCGAGATGCGAGATCCGGAATCGGTCCCGCCGGAGGAGCGTGCCGCGCGCGAGAAGGGCGTTACCTACGTGAAGCTCGACGGCGAGGTCGGGATCCTCGGCAACGGCGCCGGGCTCGTCATGTCGACGCTGGACGTGATCACGCTGGCCGGTGGCCGCCCCGCGAATTTCTGCGACCTCGGCGGCGGCGGCGACGCGCAAGGAGTCGTCGACGCGCTCGAGGTGATCATCGCGGATCCGCAGGTGCGCTCGATCTTCTTCAACATCTTCGGCGGGATCACGCGCGGCGACGAGGTCGCCCGCGGGATCCTGACCGCGCTCGAGCAGATCGGGATCAAGCACCCGATCGTCGTCCGCCTGGACGGCACGAACGCCGAAGAGGGGCGCGAGCTTCTCGCCGAGGCGGGCCCGGACAACCTGCACGTGGAGCCGACGATGCTCGAAGGAGCGAAGCGAGCCGTGGAGCTGGCGGCATGACCGAGCTTTGGGATACCAGGGCTCAGGCCTACCGCGACTCGAAGACCCACGCCGAGGGAGCCGACCTCGACCTCGTCGTCGAGTGGTGCGCGCCGGGCCCCGGCCGCAAGGTGCTGGACGTCGCCACCGGCGGCGGCCACGTCGCGCGGCGGCTGCGCGAGGCGGGGTGCGACGTGGTGACCACTGACTCGTCGCCGGGGATGAAGCCTGACGTCGTCTCGCGCGCCGAGGACCTGCCGTTTGCCGACGGCTCTTTCGACTGCGTCGTCTCGCGGATCGCGCCGCACCACTTCGCAGATGTCCGCCACGCGGTCGGGGAGATGGCGCGCGTCTCCGACGACGTCGTCGTGATCGAGGACACGCTCTTCTCGAGCGAGCGCCACGAGCAGGCGGAGAAGCTGCGGGACCCGACCCACGTCCGCAACTACACCGAGGACGCGTGGGTCGAGCTCCTGACCGGCGCCGGGCTCGAGGTCGAGCAGCGACAGCTGTTCGAGAAGGTGCATCCGCTCGAGGACTGGCTCGCCCGGACGGGTTGCGAGGGCGAGGAAGGCGAGCGGGTCAAGGAGTTGCTGGCCGACCGGATGACCGACGACGGCACCGCCTGGACGGATGTGAAGCTCATCCTCAAGGCCAGAAAGTCACAGCGCTGATGGCGATCATCGTCGACAACGACACGAAGCTCGTCGTCCAGGGCGCGACCGGCCGTGAGGGCTCCTTCCATACGCTTCGCAACCGCGCCTACGGCACCGACGTCGTCGCCGGCGTCACACCCGGCAAGGGCGGTCAGGATCTCGAGGGGATCCCGATCTTCGACACCGTCGCCGAGGCCGTCGAGGAGACCGGGGCGAACACGTCGATGGTCTTCGTTCCCGCACGCTTCGCCGCCGACGCGATCTACGAGGACGTCGACGCGGGCATCGAGACCGTCATCTGCATCGCAGAGGGGCTGCCCGCCCACGAGATGCTGCGGATCTTCAACTACATCAAGCCGCGCGGGATCACGATGCTCGGACCGAACTGTCCCGGCGCGCTCTCGCCGGGGAAGGCGAACGTCGGGATCATTCCCGCGGAGATCTTCCGCGAAGGGCGGATCGGGCTCGTTTCGCGTTCGGGCACCCTGACCTACCAGATCGGCCACGAGCTGACGCAGCTTGGGCTCGGCAACTCGACGATCGTTGGCATCGGAGGCGATCCGGTCGTCGGCTCGTCCTTCATCGACGTGCTGGCGAAGTTCGAGGCCGACGAGGAGACCGAGGTAGTGGTCCTGGTCGGCGAGATCGGCGGCGCGGAGGAGGAGAAGGCCGCCGAGTTCATCGGGTCCGAGATGACGAAGCCGGTCGTCGGCTACATCGCCGGCTTCTCGGCCCCGCCGGGCAAGACGATGGGCCACGCCGGCGCGATCATCTCCGGCACAGCCGGCACCGCGGAGGGCAAGAAAGAGGCCCTCGAGGCGCATGGCGTCCGCGTCGGCACGACGCCGACCGAGGCGGCCCAGCTCGCCGCCGAGGTTGCAGGCGCCGTCCGCGCCTAAGCCTCAGCTGCCAAAAGCCTGGTTTCTCCTCGCGTTCGTCGTGGTGTTCGTGAGCGCGACGATCGCCCTCGCGAGCGGCGATCGCCCGTCGCAGACCGCGAGCAAGCTCGGCGTCCGCAACGGCGTCATCTACGCCTGCGTCGAGACGAACGGGAGCAGCGCGACGCTCGGCGACCTGAAGCTGAGCAACTGCCACAAGGGCTTCAGGCGGATCGCCTGGAACATCCGTGGCCCGAGGGGTCTGCGTGGCGTTTCGAGCGCCGGCAAGCAGGGCCCCGCCGGGCCGACCGGCCCCGCGGGGACTCAGGGAGCACAGGGGCCTGCTGGTCCTGCTGGATCGACTGGGCCAAGGGCGACAAGGGGGACAAGGGCGACAAGGGCCCGCCCGGAACGCCTGCCTTCGGGACCTTCGGCCCGGTGCACTTGACCAACCGGGACGACACCGGCTGCGGCGGCACCGAGGTCTGGGCTCACGACAACGAGGACCGCCTCTACGTTGTGGCCGCAACCCAAGACGGGAGCGGCTACACGGTCACGCGCTACGACGTCCACGGGAATTTCACGACGATCCCGGGCGCGCACCATCCCGGTCAATGCGGCGAGCAGTTCGATTCCGACCCGGAGACCGGCGACTTCAACGGAGTCTGGACAAGGAGCATCACCGGCGACTTCGACTTCAACCCGGACGCGACGATGCCCGCCTCGGGCAGCTGGGACGACTTCATCGCCTCGTTCTTCGCTCCGAACGGCGAAAGCCCGACCGTGACGGACAAGTCATACGAGTTCGACTACTACGTTTGCGGCTATCACTGGCGCGACGCGGCGTACCCGTATCCGAACATCGTTGACAGCGGCTTCATCGGAGACTGTTAGCGGGCGAAACTGGGAGGAGCCCGACGCTCGGAGCGCCGGGCTCCTCGTTTCACCTGATTCGGAGCGTGGTGCAGCTGGTTGCGGCGTTGCCGGCGGCGTCGGCGGCCCGGACGCAGAAGCGGCCGAGCAGGAGACTACGCGGTGCGCGCCGCGAGAGCCAGTAGACGACGCTGTCCTCGGTCGGTCTCAGCACCCGGTGCGCTTCCCCCGAACGAAGGAGGCGGAGGCGTCTGGCAGTCTGGGGACGTGCGTCCCCTAGCAGCGCTCTACCGCGTCATCTTCGGCTCGGAGACCGATCCGGCTCTCCGGCCAATCCTCGGCATCAACTTCGCCGGCTCGCTCGCGGGCTCGACCGTCTGGAGCTTCGTCGGGATCTGGGCGATCAAGAAGCTCGGTGCGGATCAGTCCGTGCTCGGCCTCGCCTACCTCGTCAGCGCGCTGATCGGGGTCGGGTCGGGCTACCTGGGCGGCCACCTCTCCGATCACTTCGGCCGGCGGCCACTGATCCTCATCGGCTGGATCGGCCAGACCGCGGTCGTGCTCGGTTTCCTCGCTGCCGGCACCAGCGCCACGGCCGGCCTGCTCGTTCTCTGTTTCGGCGGCCTCTTCTTCCAGATCGGCAATGCCGCCGGACAGGCGCTCGTGGCCGATCTCGTGCCTCACGATCGGCATGAGCCCGCGTACGCGGCCGTCCGGGTCGCCTCGAATCTCGGGGTCACCTTCGGCCCGCCGCTCGGCGGTCTGCTGCTCCTGCTCGGCAGCTGGAACGCGCTTTTCCTCGGCGCCGCGGCCTTCTCGGCCCTCGGCTTCGCGCTCGCCGTCCTCTTCCTGCCGGCCCGGGGCGCCTACGCGCCGGAGGAGCCGCCGAGCCGGGGCTCATTCGCTGTCATCGCCCGAGACCGGCCGTTCCTGCTCTTCCTCGTCTCCGCGGCGTTCGCCTGGCTCGTCTACGTCGCATTCGAGACGGTCCTGCCGATCTCGCTGGTCGAGTCGCACGGCTACTCGAGCTCGACCTGGGGCTTTCTTGTCGTCGTGAATCCGCTGCTCGTCACCTTCTTCCAGCTGCGGCTGACCGAACGCGTCGCGGCGGTGCCCGCGGCGGTCAAACTGGCTGTCGGGCTGCCGTTGATGGGACTGCCGTTCTTGCTCCTGTCCGTGAACGACGCGCTGCCCGTGGTGATGCTGATCCTGTTCCTGTTCGTGGTCGGCGAGATGCTCTGGGTGCCGACCTCTCAGACCGCAGTTGCGGGGCTAGCTCCGCCGGACCTTCGCGGGGCCTACATGGGGGCTTTCGGGGCGATGGGAGCGATCGGCTTCGCGCTCGCGCCCTTCATCGGCTTGCAGGTGCGACAAAGCTTCGGGGACTCCGCGGTCTGGATGCTGCAGGCCGCACTGTCGCTGGTCGCCGCCGGGACCGGCGCTGCGGCCATTCGGATCGCGCTCGGCCGCGGCCCGGAGGAGCCGGAGCCTGCCTCGGCGACCGTCTAGCCCTGCTCGTACACTCGGGGGAAATGGAGACGATCTCGTTCGCCCGCGGTGTACCCGCCCCGGAGCTCCTGCCGGTCGAGGAGCTCGCCGATTGCGCCAAGACCGCGATCGAGCGCGGCGGCGCGGCCGCACTGCTCTACGGCCACACGCTCGGCTATCAGCCGCTGCGCGAGTGGATCGGCGAGCGGCACGGCGTCGATCCGGCACGCGTGGTCGTCACGAACGGATCGCTGCAGGCCTTCCACTTCGTGCTCTCCGCGTTCCCGGGACGCGTGATCGTCGAGCGGCCGACGTACGACCGGCCCCGGAAGATCCTGAGCGCCTTCGA
>MNDB01000105.1 GCA_001914705.1 Actinobacteria bacterium 13_2_20CM_68_14
CCGCTGGGCTGGGGTGATGAAGCGGGCGGTCGTCCGCGCCAAGCCGGGCCTCGCTGCGCGGATCGTGACGACGCTGCCCACGGGAACGACAGACGGAACTCAGAACGTCGTGCTCGTCCTCGCCCGGGTCGACATCAGTCCCCGCCAGAGCTGGTACAAGGTGCGCCTGCCGATCCTGCCGAACAACACGATCGGCTACGTGCAGCCGCGTTACCTGAGCAGCCTGTTCGTTGTGCGCACGCATCTCTACGTCGACCGCGGCTCAATGACGGCGACGCTCAAGCGCAGCGGCAAGACCGTCTTCAAGACCCGCGTCGGCATCGGCAAGAGCTATTGGCCGACCCCCCGCGGTGAGTTCTACATCCGCAGCAAGCTGACCAGCTTCAACAACCCGTTCTACGGGCCGATCGCTTTTGGAACGAGCGCCCGCTCTCCGACTCTGACCGACTGGCCGGGCGGCGGCTACGTCGGCGTGCACGGAACGAACCAGCCGCAGATCATCCCCGGTCGCATCTCGCACGGCTGCATCCGCATGCGCAACGCGGCCATCCTGGCGCTGGCGCGGCTGATGCCCGTGGGGACGCCGCTGACGATTCGCTGAACCTAGGGCCGCGCGATCGCGCTCAAGCCGGGATTCCCGGTTTAGAGCGTCAAGATCCTTCTTGTGGGGAAGAAGCCGGCCGCGGGCGGCGTTTCCGTCCAGCGACTACCCAGGAGGCCAGATGCCCCAGCTCACAGACAAGCAGCGCCAGTTCATCGCCGAGAACCCGTACGTCGGCACGGCGACGACGCTCCGGCAGGACGGCTCGCCGCACAACACGATCGTCTGGGTCGACGCCGAGGACGGCGTCGTGACGTTCAACACCGCGGTCGGGCGGGCGAAGGAGAGGCACCTTCGCGAGGACCCGCGCGCGGCGATCACCGTCGTGCACCCCGAGAACGCTTACCAATGGGTCTCGGTCAGCGGCCCAGCCGAGCTGACGACCAAGGGCGCGGACGAGCAGATCGACCACCTGGCCAAGAAATACCTGGGTAAGGACGAGTACCCGTGGCGCTCGCCGACCGAGCAGCGGATCACGGTGAAGATCAGGCCCGAGAGGGTCGACGCATACGGCTTCGACGAGTAGCGCATGGCCGGTCTGACCGACGAGCAGGCGCGGCTGCTGCAGGAGCCGAACTTCGCGACCGTCGCGACGGTGAACCCCGACGGATCGCCTCAGCTCAGCATCGTCTGGATCGACTGGGACGGAGAACGCGTCCTCCTCAATACCGCCGTCGGCCGGGTGAAGCCGCGCAACCTCGAGCGTGACCCGCGCGTGAGCGTGCTCGTCCTGGACAGCGAGGACGGCTATCGCTGGGTCGCCGTCCGGGGCACGGCAGAGCTGACGACCGAGGGCGCGGAAGCGCACATCGACAAGCTCGCGCGCAAGTACACGGGCGAGGGTTGGCAGCCGAAGCCCGGCGAGCGGCGCCTTTTGGTTCGCGTCCGCCCCGAGCACGTCAGTGCGTACGGTTTCTAGATGGCACTGACCCTGTGCGACGTCGGCCCGCGCGACGGGCTCCAGAACGAGCCCGACATGCTCGCGTCTTCCGTGCGCGCCGAGCTCGTCAACAAGCTCGCGGCCGCGGGCCTGCGGCGGATCGAGGCGGTCAGCTTCGTGCGCGACGATCGCATCCCCCAGATGGCCGGGGCCGAGGAGGTGGTCGCGGCGATCGAGATGCGCGACGGCGTCGAGTACGCCGGGCTCGTCCTCAACGAGCAGGGGTTCGGGCGCCTGCGGGCGACCGGCCTCGATCGCGCGAACGTCACCCTTGGTGCGACCGACACGTTCAATCGGCGCAATGGCAACGCCTCGCTTGCCGAGGCCAAGGCCCGCGTCGAGCGGATTCTCGCCGAGGCCGACCGCCCGACGACGGCGACGATCAGCGTCGCCTTCGGCTGTCCATTCGAGGGCGAGGTCGATCCCGGCGTGGTCCTCGAGCTCGCCGGCAAGCTGGAGGCGGACGAGCTGGTGCTCGCCGACACGATCGGGGTCGCGACGCCGTCCGCCGTTCGGTCGTTGGTCGAGAGAGTCGGCGCCCTCGGGAAACCCGTCGGGTTCCACGGCCACAACACGCGCAACACCGGCTACGCGAACGCACTCGTGGCGCTCGAGGCCGGCGCCACCGTGCTCGACGCTTCGATCGGCGGCCTGGGCGGCTGCCCCTACGCGCCGCGCGCGACCGGGAACATCGCAACCGAGGATCTCGTCTACCTGCTCGAGGGCGAGGGCGTGGAGACCGGGGTCGATCTCGGCGCGCTCGTCGAGGTGTCGCAGTGGCTCGAGACCCTGCTCGGCCGCCAGCTCGAGGGGCAGGTCTACCGCGCCGGTGTCTCCGCGGTCGTCTCGCCGTGAGCGGGATCCCCGTCACCGGCGTCAACGAGCTCGTGCTCGAGGTGCTCGACCTAGACGCCGCGGAGCGCTTCTACGCGGGCGTGCTCGGCCTCCCAGTCGCCCTGCGCTCCGAGGATCGCGTCTGGGTAATGGCCGGCGCACGGACCCGGATCGGGCTCTGGACGCCGCAGGTCGGGATCGCGGCAGGCCGCGGTGGTGTTCACGTCCACTACGCGATGCACATCGAGGAGGCCGACTACGACGCCGCCGTCGCGCGGCTGCGCGAGCACGGCTATGAGCCCCATGAGGAGGACTTCGGCGAGTCCGGCCGCGCGGCGTACGTGACCGATCCGGACGGCAACGTGGTCGAGCTCTGGACGTGGGAGGGACCCGCATGAACCGGCTCGCGGACGAGACCTCGCCCTACCTGCTCCAGCACGCCGAGAATCCCGTCGACTGGTACCCATGGAGCGAGGAGGCGCGCGAGTTGGCCCGCGCCGAGGACAAGCCGATCCTGCTCTCGATCGGCTACGCGGCTTGCCACTGGTGCCATGTGATGGCGCACGAGTCGTTCGAGGACGAGGAGACGGCGGCGCTGATGAACGAGCGCTTCGTCAACGTCAAGGTCGACCGCGAGGAGCGACCAGATCTCGACTCGCTCTACATGGACGCGGTCGTCGCGATGACCGGACACGGCGGCTGGCCGATGACGGTTTTCCTCACTCCACTGGGCGAGCCGTTCCTCGGCGGCACCTACTTCCCGCCCGAGCCGCGGCACGGCCTGCCGGCGTTCCGACAGCTGCTCGTCGCCGTCTCGGATGCCTACCGCGAGCGGCCCGAGGACGTGGCCCGGCAGGCCGGGGCGCTCGTCGACGCCTTGCAGGAGTCTGCTGCGATCTCACCGTCTGCCGAGCCGCTGACCGAGTCGCTGCTCGGCGAGGCGGCGCGCGTCCTGGCGCGTGGGTTCGATCCGGAGTGGGGTGGCTTCGGCGGCGCGCCGAAGTTCCCGCCCGCCTCGGCACTCGAGTTCCTGCTGCGGCGGCACCGGCGGACAGGCGACGAGGAAGCGCTCACGATCGTCACGCGCACGCTCGACGGCATGGCCGCAGGTGGCATGTACGACCTCTTGGGCGGCGGTTTCCACCGCTACTCGGTCGACGAGCGCTGGCTCGTGCCGCACTTCGAGAAGATGCTCTACGACAACGCGCTGCTTGCACCGGTCTACCTGCACGCGTGGGTCGTCACCGGCGAGGAGCGCTATCGCGAGGTCACCGAGCAGACGCTCGAGTACATGCTCCGCGAGCTGCGGCTTCCCGAGGGCGGCTTCGCATCCGCCCAGGATGCGGACACCGAGGGGGTCGAAGGGCTGACCTTCACCTGGGCGGCCGACGAAGGCGTGCCCGCCGAGCTGCTGCAGCCGTTCGAGCACGGCCGCTCGATCCTGCGGGGCAAGCTCGACGAAGCTCTCAGGTGGCGGCTGTTCGAGCTCCGCGAGCGGAGGCCGAAGCCGCTGCGCGACGACAAGGCGATCGCCGCTTGGAACGGCCTCGCGCTGGCGGCGCTCGCGGAGGCGGGCCGCCGGCTCGATCGCCCCGAGTTCGTCCAGGCCGGCCGGGAGCTGGCTGAGTTCCTGGTCGGGCCGCTCTCGGATCAGAACGGCCGTCTGCACCGCAGCTGGCGGGCCGGGCGGGCCCGCAATCCCGGTTACCTCGAGGACTACGCCGACGTCGCCAACGGGCTCTACGAGCTGCACGTCACGAGCGGCGAGTTGCGCTGGCTCGAGGAGGCGAACCGACTCACGCGGCTCGCCGTCGAGCTCTTTGCCGACGAGGAGCGCGGCGGCTTCTTTCTCTCGCCCGCCGACGGCGAGCGGCTGGTGGCACGCAAGAAGGAGTTCGACGACCACCCGACGCCCTCGGGGAACTCGATGCTCGCGTATGTCCTACTCCGCCTCGGCCGGATCTGGGGCGATGATGAGCTCGAGCGGCAAGCCGCCGGCGTCTTCCGGCTGATCCGCGACGCGATTCCACGGGCGCCGAGCGCGTTCGGCCACGCCCTCTGCGCGCTTGACCTCTACCTCGCCCGGCCGCGCGAGCTGGCCGTGATCGGCTCGCCGGAGGACGCGATTGCGAGGGCTGCGCTCGCCGGCTTCGACCCGGACGCGGTCGTCGCCTTCGGGCCCTCCGACGAGGTCCCTCTGCTCGCCGGCAAGGACTTCGTCGGCGGCCGCCCTGCGGTGTACGTCTGCGAGCGCTTCGCCTGCCAGGCTCCGGTCACCGAGCCCGGCGAGCTGCTGGCACCGTCCGTTTGAGACCGAACATGAACAGGGGGGCGCCGCGGCGGTGACGGTCTCCTGACTGGCCGACAACGCACAGGGTTATGCCCCCGAGTGAATAGACGCCGCCGGGTGCAAAAACCGTCGCGGTTTTAAGGTAGGGCGCGGTGGCCCTCCTCTCGCTGGAGCACGTGACGAGGCGCTTCGGCGGCGTCATCGCCGTCGATGACGTCTCGCTCGGCGTCGAGAGCGGCCAGATCGCAGGCTTGATCGGGCCGAACGGCGCCGGCAAGACCACGCTCTTCAATCTGATCACCAGGCTCTACCGGCCGGACTCCGGCGAGATCGCCTTCGACGGTAAGAGCCTGCTCGGCACGCCGCCGCACCGGATCGTTCGCAGGGGGATCGCGAGGACGTTTCAAAACGTCGAGCTCTTCCCGACCATGACCGTGCTCGAGAACGTGCTCGTCGGGAGCCACGCGCGCGGCGAGCGACCCGCGCGCGATCTGCTCGCCGAGCTCGGCCTCGCGCCGGTTGCGCAACGGCGCGCGGCGGGGCTTCCATTCGGGACGATGAAGCGAGTCGAGCTGGCGCGGGCGCTTGCCTCAGGGCCACGTCTGCTCCTGCTCGACGAGCCGGCCGGCGGCCTGAGCCACGAGGAGGTCGAGGAGCTCGGGATGCTGATTCGCCGGATCCGCAGCTCGTTCGACCTGACCGTGCTGCTCGTCGAGCACCACATGAACCTGGTCATGGGCGTCGCCGACCGGGTGTACGTGCTCGATTTCGGCCGCAAGATCGCGGAGGGCTCGCCGGCGGAGGTTCAGGGTGACCCCGTCGTGATCGAGGCATACCTGGGTAGCGAGCAGCCACAGCATGCCCCTGCTTGAGCTGCGCGGCGTGGCCGCGCGCTACGGGGCGCTGCAGGCGCTGCGCGGAATCGACCTCTCCGTCGACGAGGGCGAGATCGTCGCCGTCCTCGGCGCCAACGGCGCCGGCAAGACGACGACGCTGCGCGCGATCTCGGCGACGGTGAAAACGAGCGGCGACCTTGTCTTCGCCGGCGAGCGGCTTCCCCGGAGGCCCGAGGCGGTCGCCCGCGTCGGGATCGCACACGTGCCCGAGGGCCGCGGGACGTTCGCGCAGCTTTCGGTCGACGAAAACCTCCGGCTCGGTGCCCACGTTCGCCGCGACCGGGCTGGGGTCAAGGCCGACTACGACCGTACGCTCCAGCGTTTCCCGATCCTCGCCGAGCGCCGCGGGCAGGCCGCGGGAACCCTGAGCGGCGGCGAGCAGCAGCAGCTCGCGCTTGCCCGTGCGCTGATGCAGCGGCCGCGCCTGCTGCTCCTGGACGAGCCCTCGCTCGGGCTCGCGCCCCGGGTCGTGGCCGACTTCTTCGCGGTCATCGGCGAGCTGAACGAGCAGGAGGGCCTGTCGGTGCTGGTCGTCGAGCAGAACGCGAGCCTTGCGCTCGCCTCTTCGGCCCGCGCCTACGTCCTCGAGGTTGGGCGCGTCGCGGTCGCGGGGGCGAGCGCGGAGCTGCAGCGGCACGAATCGGTCCGCCGCTCCTACCTCGGCTACTGATGGTTTTCGCCGTCGATTGGGCGGGAGTCGCGCAGCAGGTCGTCGCCGGCCTCTCGTCGGGCGGCATCTACGCGATTCTCGCGGTCGCGTTCGTCCTCATCTACCGCGCGACCGGCGTGGTCAACTTCGCACAGGGCGAGCTGGCGATGTTCTCGACGTTCGTCGCCTGGACCCTGACCCAGCATGGCTTCGGGTACTGGCCGGCCTTCGTCGTCACGGTGCTCGCCTCGTTCGCAGGCGGGATCGCGCTCGAGCGGGTCGTGATCCGGCCGGTCGAACGGGCGTCGGTGCTGACGATCGCAATCGTCACGATCGGGCTCTTCTACGTCGTCAACGGTGCCGCGTTCTGGATCTGGTCGCCAGAGGTGAAGTCGATGCCGAACGCCTTCTCGACGCGGCCGATCCGGATCGCAGGTGTCGCCTTCTCGATCTCCGATCTCGGGATCATCGGCGTCTCGCTGCTCACGGTGCTGGTGCTCTGGCTCTTCTTCCGGTTCACGAAGCTCGGGCTGGCGATGCGGGCGGCGGCGCTGAACCCCGAGTCGAGCCGCCTGACCGGGATCCGCGTCAGCTGGACGATCGCGCTCGGCTGGGGGCTCGCCACCGCGCTCGGCGCGGTCGCGGGGCTGATGGCGGCGCCGCCGCTCGGCAGCTTCGACCAGAACTTCATGCAGCCGATCCTGCTCTACGCCTTC
>MNDB01000059.1:0-20107 GCA_001914705.1 Actinobacteria bacterium 13_2_20CM_68_14
GTTCCGGCGCCAGAGCGGTAGACGAGCTTGTAACCGCCGATGTCGGTTGAGCTGACGCCGGCGTTGAAGAGCTCGACGAACTCGTCGGTCGCGGAGCCGGTCGTTCCTGTCGAGAACTCGTTCACGCGAACGGTCCCGTCGCTTGTGGTTGCCGTACATGTGAAGACGGCGTGCGCCGAGGCGTCGTAGGTCAGCGTCACGGTGCCGGTGCGGCCGCCGGCGCGGCAGGCGATGCCGTTCAGGGTCTCCAAAGCGTCGATGCTCGTCCCGGGATCGCCTTTCGGCCCCTGCGGCCCGCGCTCGCCCTGCGGACCGGGCGGCCCCGCCGGTCCGGACGCGCCGTCGACGCCGCTCGGGCCGGGCGCTCCGTCGGCCCCGGCGGTCCAGGTTCTCCCTGCGCCCCGCGTACGTTCCAGGAGATCGGCCGCTCTGTTTTGCGGCAGTCCGCCTTCTGAGCGACGAGCCGTAGCCGCCCGTCCCTGCGGACGCATGCCTGAATGATCGCCGTCGCATCGTGCGGCGCACGGGCCACGGCGACGGCGCCGCCGGCCGGAGCGGCTGCGAGGAGAGTGAGCAGAAGTGCGCGAAGCGGCGTTCCAGGCACGGATCCTCCTTTGGGTCGGTGCCTCCGTGGTAGCCGCCCGAAAACGATCCGGCCAGGGCTTGTCGCAGTTTCGGCACGGTTTGGTTCCCGCGCCTACACAGACCGCCGGCTAAGAATCGCGTAACGGGCGTGTTAAAGATGGACTGCCGAGGCTGAGCCCAGGTGCGTCGAGATCACCGCGTCCGCTGCCTCGGCGCTCGGGGCGTGGCCGGTCACTGCGGCGATGAAGATGTCCCGCTCGAGAGCCCAGAGCTCGACGTCGCTGAGCGCCGTCACCGTGGCGGTGCGCGGGACGTCGCGCAGCAGCGCGATCTCGCCGAAGTAGCCGCCGCGGCCCAGCGTCAGCGGCGGCCGTCCCTCCGGCTCCACCGTCACCTCTCCTTTCTCGACCACGTAGAAGCGGTCGCCGTGGTCCCCCTCGCGGAAGACGACGTCGCCGGCGGCGACACGGACGTGTGAGAGGTTCGAGGCGAGCTGCTCGAGCGTGACCGGCGGCAGCGGCGCGAAGATCGGGATGTCGCGGAGCAGCGCGAGCTCTCTCTCGGGGACCAGCGCCGGGGCGTCGACCGTGGCAAGCCGCCGCCAGAAGAGGAGCACGACCACGGAGAGCCCGCCGCCGGCCGCGACCAGCGCGCCGCGCGGGCCGAAGGCGTACATCAGGAGCGGTGCGACGACTGCTCCGATCCCGATCGTCGCGAGGAAGACGCTCTCGAACACGCCGAAGACCCTCGCCCGCACCTTGTCGGGCGCCGTGCGTTGGAGGAGCGTCAAGCCCGCCACGTCGACCAGGACGTTTCCGACGCCGATGATCCCGAAGCAGAGGAGTGCCAGAAGGACGCTCGGCCAGATCCCGAGCACGATGAGCGGTACGCCCCACATCAGGATCCCGAGTCCGAACACGCCGGAGAGGCGGGCGGTCGTGATCATCCCGAGCAGGACGAGGATTCCGGCGAGAGCGCCGACGCCGTCGGCCGAATTGAGGAAGCCGACGCCGGCCGGCCCGAGGTCGAGAATCCGAAGCGCGGTCACGACGACCAGAACGCGCATGATTCCGGCGACCAGCGTCTGCGCCCCGTAGAGGCCGACCACGAGCCGCAGGCGGCGTTCGCCGAGGATCGCCCGGAAACCGGCGAGCGCCTCACGCCCGATGCTTTCGACTTCGGCACTTGGGTCACCCTGGCTGTCGGCGCTGATCCGGCTGAGCACGAGCGCCGACCACAGGAACAGGGCGGCCGTCGCCGCGAAGACGGTCCCGACGCTGGTGACAGTAAGCAGCAGGCCGCCCAGCGCGGGGCCGAGAAAGAAGCCGACGCTCGCGAGTGTGGTCGAAGTCGCGTTCGCCGCGGTCAGCTCCTCGGGTGAGCGGGCGAGGGAGGGGAGTAGGGCGGACTGGGCCGGGCCGAATGCCGTGCTTGCCAGCGCCGTTAGAACCGCGAGTGCGTAGATGACGACGGCCGGCGCGCCGGCGAAGACCGCCGCCGCGGCGCCTCCCATCGTGCAGACACGGGCGAGGTCCGCCGCAATCATGATCCGCTTCCGCGGGAAGCGGTCGCCGAGCAGCGCCGCGAAGGGTGCGACCGCCGCGGCAGGAAGGAGCCGGACGAGCGCAACCAGTCCGACGGCGGTTGCGCCGCCGGCCCTGTATGCGAAGACCGCGAGGGCGACCTCGTAGCCCCACTGCCCGACGACCGAGCCGCTCCAGGCGAGCTCGACGCGGCGCAGGTCGGGATTGGCGAAGACCTCTGCGAACGCGCGGAGCGACTCGCTGAGGCGCCTGCGCAAGGAGGTCCGCACGAGCGGACAATCGCAGGCCGCGCCGTGTTTTTACAAGACGCGAGCTCGCGCTTCGGCGACCGCCGCCGAGACTTCGGCCGGACCTGGCGCGAGACGGTGCCGCGGCTCCTCGGGCTCGAAGGTCCCAGCGCGGACCTGGTCCGCGATCTGCTCGTGGGCGTCACGGAACGGGAGACCGCTCTCGACGAGGGCCTCGGCGGCGTCGGTCGCCTGCAGCAATGGGTCGGCGGTGGCGGCACTGAGCCGCTCGTGGTCGAACTCGATTCCGGCGATCAGCACCTCGAGCGCGGCGAGCGTCCCTCGGACGTCGCGCCTGGCTGCGAAGACCGAGACCTTGTCCTCCTGGAGGTCGCGGTTATAGGCGAGCGGCAGGCCCTTGATCGTCGCGAGCAGCCCGGTCAGCCTCCCGATCGCCGTCCCCGCCTTGCCGCGGACGAGCTCGGCGACATCGGGGTTCAGCTTCTGCGGCATCATCGACGAGCCGGTCGCCGCCTCCTCCGGCAGCCGGACGAACCCGAACTCGGACGTCGCCCAGAGCACGAGCTCCTCGCCGATCCGGGAGAGGTGGGTGCTCAGGACCACGCACGCGTAGAGGTAGTCGAGAGCGAAGTCGCGGTCGCCGACGGCGTCGATGGAGTTGTGTACCCGCGGGCCAGGGGGCGGCGGCAGCTCGAGGGTCGATCCCGCGACCGCCGCCGAGCCGAGGGGCGATGGGCGCGCTTGCTCGGCCGCGAATCGAAAGCGCTCCAGATCGCGCGCGAGCATCTCTACCCACGCCAGCAGGTGGTGCCCGACCGTCACCGGCTGGGCGCGCTGGAGGTGCGTATAGGCCGGCATCGGAGTCTGCGTTTCCTCCTCCGCTTGGTCGAGCACCGCGCCCGCGAGGCTCCGGATCGTCTCGACCGCCTCGTCGCACGCATCCACGACATAGAGACGCAGCGCGGCGGCCACCTGGTCGTTGCGAGAGCGGCCGGCGTGGATCTTGCGGCCGACCTCGCCGAGCGACCGCTCGAGCGCCGAATGGACGTCCTCGTCGGCTCTGTCGTCGATGCCCTTAGCGGCGATCCGCTCGAGTGCCGTCTCCACCTCGGCGAGCTCGGCGTCGCTCAGGAGCTCCGCCTGCCAGAGGCGTCGCGCGTGCGTCGCGGTCGCCTGGCAGTCATACGGGAGCAGCTCAGCGTCTTCGGCGCGCAGGAAGTCCCACACCTCCAGCGCGAGCTCCGCTCTGACCCTTCCGGACCAGAGCGTCACGCGACCTCGACCCGGTCGCGTGCGGCGACGAGTTGCGTCTCGAGCGCGGTGATCCCGATGAAGCCGCTGGCAGCCTGGTGGGGGAAGGTTTCTCCGATCCCGTAGGAAGCGAGCTCTTCGGAGTAGAGCGCGTGCTCGGAGCGGCGGCCGGTCACAACCGGCGCACCCGGCTGCAGCGAGAGTCGCACCTCGCCCGTGACGAGCTGCTGCGTTGCCGAGAAGAACGCGTCGTAGGCGTTTCGGAGACGCGCGAACCAGCCGCCGTCGTAGACGAGCTTGGCCCACTTCGGCTCGAGCTCGCGCTTCGCCTCGAGCTCGCCCTTCGTCAGCACCAACTCCTCGAGCGCCCGGTGGGCGGCGATCAGCGTCAGCGCCGCAGGCGCCTCGTAGAGCTCGCGGCTCTTGATGCCGACGGCGCGGTTCTCGATCATGTCGATCCGGCCGATTCCGTAGGCGCCGGCCTGCTCGTTCAGCACGCCGACGAGCTCGTCGAGTGGCAGCTCCTCGCAGTCGAGCGCGACGGGCAGGCCCTCTTCGAAGGCGACGACGCACTCGACAGGCGCGGGCGCGTCCGCCGCTGCGGCCGTGAGCACGAAGGCGTCCTCCGGCGGGGCGGTCCATGGGTCCTCGAGCATGCCGGCCTCGATCGCGCGCCCGAAGAGGTTGTCGTCGACGGAGTAGGGGGACTCGGGCTTCGCCTCAACCGGAATGCCTCGGGCCTCCGCGTAGGCGATCTCCTCGTCGCGCGTCCGCACGCGGTCGCGGAGCGGAGCGATCACCGTCACGCCCGGATACCTCGCCTTGAACGCGAGCTCGAAGCGCAGCTGGTCGTTGCCTTTGCCCGTGCAGCCGTGCACGACCGCCTCGGCGATCACCGGCCGGGAGAGCGCCGAGACGAGCGGGTACTTCCCCTCGTAGAGCGCGTTCGCGAGCAACGCTTTCGCCACCTGCTCCTCCGCGAAGGCCTCCTTGCGGTCGAGTAGGAGCACGTCGTCGGCTCCGGCGAGGCGCCCGCGCTCGACGGCGGGGCCGAAGCTCGCCTCCTGTCCCACGTCGACGAGCACGGCGACGACCTCCTCGAAGCCGTAGTCCTCCTTCAGCCAGGCGATGGCGCAGCTCGTGTCGAGCCCGCCGGAGTAGGCGAGCACCGCGGTTCGGTTCACTGGGTTTCTCCTTCCAGGTGATGTCGAAGTTGGTCTGCGAGAGCAGCGCCGCCGACGCCCTCATGGGCGGCCACGAAGATGGTGTCGTCGCCCGCGACGGTTCCCGCGACGTCGGCGAGGCCGGCCGCGTCGATCGCGCGGGCGAGCGCGTTCGCCGTTCCCGGAGGCGTGTTGATGACGACGAGGTTGCCGGTGGCCGTCAGCGACACTGTCCAGCGGCGCAAAGCAGCAACGAGCTCGCCGAGCCGCGAGAGGTCGGCGGCGCCGGGGAGCGCGTAGACGAGCCGGCCTTCCTCGTCGCGCACCTTGACGAGCCCGAGTTCGGCCACGTCCCGGGAGACGGTTGTCTGCACCGCGCCGAAGCCGGCCTTTTTGAGCGCCTTCGCGAGCTCCGTCTGCGTCGAGAGCTTCTGCTCCTTGACGAGACGCAGGATCGCTCCCTGCCGTTCGAACTTCTTCATGCGAGCACCTCCTCGAGCGTGCCGAGCGCCTGGTCGACCTCGGCGGCCGTGACGACGAGCGGGGGAGTGAGCCTGAGCACGCTCTCGCCGGCGGTGCCGACGAGCAGGCCGCGCCCCGCGCATTGGGCGACGACCTCCGAGGCGGGCCGGCCGAGCTCGGCGCCGAGCAGGAGGCCGGCGCCGCGCACCTCGCGCACGCGGGGGAGCTCGCGAAGGCCGGCGGTGAGAGCGAGGCCGGTCGCGGTGACGCCGGCGAGCAGGTCATCGGTCAGCTCGTCGCAGACCGCGTTCGCGGCGGCGCACGCGACGGGATTGCCTCCGAAGGTACTCGCGTGGTCGCCCGGGGCGAATCCTTCCGGCGCCTCGTCCCCGACGAGCAGGCAGCCGATCGGCAGCCCGTTGGCGAGGCCCTTGGCGAGCGTGACGGCGTCCGGGCGCACGCCTAGCCGTTCCCACGCGAAGAACGTCCCTGTGCGGCCGACGCCGGTCTGCACCTCGTCGAAGAGGAGGACCGCGCCGTTCTCGTCGGCGAGCCGGCGCGTCTCGGCGACGAAGCCGGCGTCAAGTTCGTGCACGCCGCCCTCGCCCTGAACCGGCTCCAGCAGGATGCAGCCGGTCTCGGCCGTGATGGCCGGTGCGAGCGAATCGGCGTCGTTGGGCGCCGCGAAGCTGACGTGCGGCAGCAGCGGCTCGAAGGCCTCGCGCTTGCCGGACTGGCCCGTGACCGAGAGCGCGCCGAGCGTGCGGCCGTGGAAGGAGCCGGTCAGCGAGACGACGCCGGGTTTGCCGGTCGCCTTGCGCGCGTACTTGAGTCCGGCCTCGACGGCCTCGGCGCCCGAGTTGCAGAAAAACGCCCGGGCGCCGCCGAAGCGGTCCGAGAGCCGCTCGGCGAGCGCGATCATCGGCTCGCTCCAGTAAAGGTTCGAGACGTGCCAGAGGCGCTCGAGCTGAGCCTGGGCGGCGGCGAGCGGGGCGGGGTGGCAGTGCCCGAGGCCGACGACGGCGATCCCAGCGAGGAAGTCGACATACGCGCGCCCGTCCGCGTCGACGAGCGTCGCGCCTTCACCGCGGACGAACGTCAGGTCCTGGCGGGCGTAGACGGGGAGGACGGGCGAGACCGCGACGGTGTTCACGCGACCACCGCCGTCTCGCCGATCTCGGCCCGGACGCCGTTGCGCGCGGCGGCGATCGCGGCCCGCAGCTTGGGGACGATCCCGCCCTCGAAGGTGCCGTCGTCGAGCAGCCGGTCGGCCTCGCCGGCCTCGATGCTGCTCAGCACCACGCCGTCGCGGAAGACGCCCGCGACGTCGGTGACGAACAGCAGCCGCTCCGCCTCGAGCCCGACCGCGAGCGCCGCCGCCGCCTCGTCGGCGTTCACGTTCAAAGGACCGACGCCGAGCGGCGCGACCACCGGGATTAGTCCGGAGTCGAGCGCCTCAAGGGCCGTCTTCGGACGACTCGGCAGCGGCTCGCCGACGAGACCGAGCTCGGGGAGCTGCAGCGCGTGCAGGCCGATCTCGTCGCCGAAGAGGCCGACCGCGCGCGGCCCGAGCTCGGCGCAGAGGGCGCGGTTTACGGCGGCGAACGACGAGCGAACGACGGCCAGGCCCGCCGCCGTCGTCACGCGCCGTCCGCCCACGAACTCGACGGGGATTCCGAAGCGCTCCATCTCCTCGGAGATCTGCGGCCCGGCGCCGTGCACGACGCAGACCTCGTGGCCGGCATCGGCAAGCGTGAGGATCGCGGCGGCCGATCCGCGCACGACTCTGCCACCGCACTTGATGACGACGCGGCTCATGAGCGGTAGTCCGCGTTGATCCGCACGTAGTCGTACGAGAGGTCGCTGGTCAGGTAGTCCGCCGAGCCGTCGCCGAGTGCGAGATCGAGCGCGATCGTGCAGCGCGAGCCGTCGAGCTCCGGCTCGACGTCGCTCGGCGCGCCCGCCTCGAGGACGCGGACGCCCGCGAGGTCGAGCGTGACCCGCGCGGGATCGAGCTGGGCATAGCCGCCGTTGAAGGGGGCCGAGCCCGCCGCCGCGAGCACGCGGCCCCAGTTGGCATCGCGCCCGAACAAGGCCGTCTTCACCAGCGGCGAGGTCGCGATCCGCCTGGCGATCGCCTTCGCCTCGGGGTCGCTCGCGGCGCCGCTGACGCTGATCTCGGCCAGGAAGGTCGCGCCCTCGCCGTCGGCGACGATCTGGCCGGCGAGGTCAGCGCAGACTGCGTGCAGTGCGTCGGCGAAGGCCTCGTCGGCCGCCGCCGAACGCGTCGCGCCGCCGGCACCGTTGGCGAGCACGACGACGGTGTCGTTCGTCGAGCACTCGCCGTCGACCGAGATCGCGTTGAAGCTCTCGTCGACCGTGGGGCGAAGGAAGTCCGCGGCCTCGCCGGGTTCGAGCGGGAAGTCCGTCGTGACGACGGCGAGCATGGTGGCGAGGTTGGGATGGATCATCCCGGAGCCTTTAGCCATCCCACCGACAGCGAAGCCAGGCCCCTGCGCGACCGCCTGCTTCGCGTGGGTGTCGGTGGTCAGGATCGCCTCGGCTGCGGCCGGCCCGCCCTCGTCCGACAGCGACGAGGCGGCGTGTCGAAGGGCGGGCAGGATCTTGTCGAGCGCGAGCCGCTTGCCGATCACGCCGGTCGAGAGGACGAGCACCTCCTCCGCGTCCAGCCCAAGCAGCCGCGCCGCTTCGGCCGCGGTCGCCCGCGCGTCGAGCTCGCCGCGTACGCCGGTCGCCGCGTTCGCGACTCCGGAGTTGACGACGATGGCCTGAGGCTCCGCGAGCTCGAGATGCTCCTTTGAGACAGTGACGGGCGCCGCCTGGACGCGGTTAACCGTGAACATGGCGGCTCCCGTCGCCGGTATGAGCGAGCGCACGAGCGCAAGGTCGGGACCGCTGCGGCGGAGGCCCGAGTGCACGGCGCCCGCGACGAATCCTTTCGCAGCGGTGACGCTCACACGAGCACCCCGGTGAGGCGGAGGCCGGCCGTCTCCTCGAGGCCGAGCGCGAGGTTCGCGTTCTGCACGGCCTGCCCTGCGGCACCCTTGCCGAGGTTGTCGATCGCGCACGCGACGATCGTCTTGCCGGTGGGGCGGTCCTCGAAGAGCGCCACCTCGGCGGTGTCCGTGCCCTGCACGCGGCCGAGCTCCGGGGCCATTCCTTCAGGGAGCATGCGAACGACGTCGCTGTCGGCATAGGCGTCCTCGAGGCGCTCGTGCGCGTCGTTGCCGGCCCGGGCGTAGCACGTCGCGAGCAGACCGCGCCGCAGGGGCAGAAGATGCGGGACGAAGCAGACCGGAAAGCCGAGCGCCTGCTCGAGCTCCGGCGCGTGCTGGTGGGAGCCGGCTCGGTAGGGCGAGAGGTTCTCGAGCACGAAGCCGGCGTGGGAGCTCGGCTTCGGCGCACGGCCGGCGCCAGAGACCCCGGACTTGGCGTCGACCACGACGCTTTCCGGGTCGAGCGAATCCGCGAGCGGCCCGAGCGCGAGCAGCACGGCCGTCGCGTAGCAGCCCGGGTTCGCAATCAGCGTTCCGGTCGGCGGATAGAGCTCCGGCAGGGCGTAACTCCAGCCGGCAAGCGTCTCCGCGCGCGGGTGCGTGAAGCCGTACCAGCTGTCGTAAAGGGCGGAGTCGCGGAGCCGGTGCGCGCCGGAGAGGTCGACGACCACAGTGTCGGCGGGCGGCTCGAGGGCCGCCGCCTCATCGTGCCCGAGGCAGACGAAGAGCACGTCGGCGCCGCTCGCCAGCGCCTCCGCGTTCGCGACGAAGGCGGGCAGCGAGCCGTTCAGCCGAATGTCGAGAGCGGACGCTAGCTGGCCGGCCAGTGAGTCAGAGCCGAGCGCGACGAGCTCGAGCTCGGGGTGGGCAAGCACCCGGTCGAGCGTCTCCTGCCCCGTGTACCCGGAGCAGCCGATGATCGAGGCGGTGGGCATTTGAGTATTATGCAGAACTTCTGATTATGATGCAAAACGTGCGCCCAGCCCATCTCGTGCTCGAGGACGGCGCCGTCTTCGCAGGCTCGGCCGTCGGCGCCGGGGGCGTCGCCGCCGGCGAGGCCTGCTTCACGACCGCTATGGCCGGCTACGAAGAGGCGGCAACCGATCCGAGCTACGTCGCCCAGGTGCTGGCCTTCAGCTACCCGCTGGTCGGGAACTACGGCGTCGACAGGACCCGGCTCGAGTCCGAGCGCGTGCAGGCCGAGGGGATCGTCATGCGGAGGGCCCGGCCTGCGTGGGCGCAGTGGCTCGCGTCGCAAGGCGTCGTCGCGCTCGAGGACGTCGACACGCGGGCCCTCGTCCGCCGGATCCGGGATGGCGGCGTCCTCCGCTGCGCGCTCGGAGAGGCGCCGGTCGAGGAGCTGTACGCGCGTGCCCTCGCCGAGCCGCCGATCGACGGCCGTCCTCTCGACCGCGTGGTCGGGGCTCGGCAGCCCTACCGGCTCGGCGCGGGCCACCGCATCACTGTGGTCGACCTCGGCACGAAGCGCTCGATCCCTCGGCGCCTCGCCGAGTGCGGGCTCGAGGTGGTCGTCGTTCCCGGCTCATGGGATGCGGAGGCGGTCCTGGAAACGGACCCGCGCGCGGTGCTCGTCTCGAATGGCCCCGGCGACCCGGCGGTGCTCGATGGGCCGATCGAGACGGTGCGCGAGCTGCTCGGCCAGGTGCCGCTCTTCGGGATCTGCCTCGGCCACCAGCTGCTCGGGCTCGCGCTCGGGCTCGAGACGTTCAAGCTCCCGTTTGGTCACCGCGGCGCCAACCACCCCGTCCGCGAGCTACGCAGCGGCCGCGTGCTCGTGACCGTCCAAAACCACGGCTTCGCGGTCGCTGACTCGGGTGAGGTCGAGGTGACGCACGTCTCACTCAACGACGGCACGGTCGAGGGCTTCGCCGGCGACGGGTTCGCCACCGTGCAGTTCCACCCCGAGGCTGCGCCTGGGCCACTCGACGCCCTCCCTTTCTTCGACCTGATCGCGAGCACGTGCCGAAGCGAACCGATCTTCGCTCTGTCCTGATCGTCGGCTCGGGCCCGATTCGCATCGGGCAGGCATGCGAGTTCGACTACGCGGGGGCGCAGGCGTGCCGGGTGCTGCGGCGCGAGGGGTTCCGCGTCGTCCTCGTCAACTCGAACCCGGCCACGATCATGACCGACCCCGAGTGGGCCGACGCGACCTACCTCGAGCCGCTGGACACCGAGACCGTCGCCGAGGTGATCGAACGCGAGCGGCCGGACGCGCTGCTGCCGACGCTGGGCGGCCAGACGGCGCTCAACGTCGCCGTCGAGCTCGGTGACGCGGGTGTTCTGGACCAGTTCGGGGTCGAGCTGATCGGCGCCGACGTGGACGCGATCCGCCGGGCCGAGGACCGGCTCGCCTTCCGGGCGGCGCTCGACGAGGCCGGAGTACCCGTGCCGGAGAGCTGCATCGTCTCCTCGCCGGATGAGCTCGACGGCTTGCAGGCGCCCGCCGTCGTCCGGCCGGCGTTCACGCTCGGCGGCACGGGCGGCGGCCTCGCGCACGACCGGGCCGAGCTGGAGGCGCTCGTTCGCCGCGGGCTCCACGCGAGCCCGATCGGCCAGGTGCTCGTCGAGCGCTCGCTCGAAGGCTGGGAGGAGCACGAGCTGGAGGTGATGACCGACGCTGCCGGCAACTGCGTGGTCGTCTGCTCGATCGAGAACCTCGATCCGATGGGCGTGCACACGGGCGATTCGTGGACGGTCGCGCCGCAGCAGACGCTGCCCGACGCCGAGTATCAGCGCCTCCGCGGGGCCGCGTTCGCGTGCGCCCGCGCCGTCGGCGTCGCGACCGGCGGAGCCAATGTGCAGTTCGCCTACGAGCCCGAGACCCGCGAGCTGCTCGCGATCGAGATGAACCCGCGCGTCTCGCGCTCGTCGGCGCTCGCCTCGAAGGCGACCGGTTTCCCGATCGCCAAGCTCGCGGCCCTGCTCGCCGTCGGCTACACGCTCGACGAGCTTCCGAACGACATCACCGGCAAGACCACCGCGGCCTTCGAACCGGCGCTCGACTACGTCGTCGTCAAGGCGCCGCGCTTCGATTTCGCCAAGTTCGGCGTCTCCGACGCGCGCCTCGGTACGGAGATGCGCGCGGTCGGCGAGTCGCTCGGGCTGGGGAGGACGTTCGCCGAGGCGTTCCTGAAGGCGCTGCAGGGGCGGGAGCAGGCGCCGCGCGAGCTCGACCTTTCGCGCCGGGGCGAGCCGGTTCCCGAACGCTGGGACCTGCTACTCGAGGCGGCGCGTCGCGGTCTCGACTTGCCGGGCGTGCATCCGTACTTCGCGGACGAGTTGCGCGCGATCGCCGAGGCCGAAGCGACGCTCGGCACGAGCGCTCACGTGCAGGCGGCGAAGCGGTTCGGGCTGCCTGACAAGACGATCGCAAGCGTGCTCGGCGTCGACGAAGAGGAGGTGCGCCGGCGCCGCGGCCCCCCCGGGCGGCTGGCGGTCGACTCCTGCGCGGCCGAGTTCGAAGCGAAGACGCCGTACTTCTACCTCTCCTACGAGGACGGTGACCCTACGCCGAAGCGCTCGCGGCCCGCGATCGTGATCCTTGGCGCGGGGCCGAACCGGATCGGCCAGGGGATCGAGTTCGATTACTGCTGCTCGCGAGCCTCGATGGCCTTCCGCCGCCTCGGCTACGAGAGCGTGCTCGTCAACTCGAATCCCGAGACCGTCTCGACCGACTACGACACGAGCGACCGCCTCTACCTCGAGCCGCTGACGCTCGAACGCGTGCTCGACGTCTGCGAGCTGGAGCAGCCGGCAGGGGTGGTCGTTCAGCTCGGCGGCCAGACGCCGCTCTCGCTCGCGCCCGGGGTGGCCGCGGCGGGCTTCGCGCTGCTCGGCGACCCGCTGTCCGCGATCGAGCGTGCCGAGGACCGCGGCCGCTTCGGCGCGCTGCTCGACGAGTTGGGGGTTCGCGCGCCGGCCTGGGGAACGGCGGACGGCGCCGACGAGGCACGCGCCGTCGCACAGCGGGTCGGCTACCCCGTGCTCGTCCGCCCGCACCACGTGCTCGGCGGCCGAGGCATGTTCGTCGCCCGCGGCCCCGAGGAGCTCGAGCTCAGCGAGCCGGCACTAGTGGACGCCTTCCTCGAGGGTGCGCTCGAGCTCGACATCGACGTCCTCTGCGACGGCGAGTCCGCGTGGGTCTGCGGGATCCTCGAGCACGTCGAGCCCGCCGGCGTCCACTCCGGCGACTCAGCCTGTGTGATGCCGGCGCCCTCAGTGACACCTGCGCTCGAGGCCCAGATCGGCGAGCTCGCGTCGGCGATCGCTGCCGGGCTCGGCGCGCGCGGACTGCTCAATCTCCAGCTCGCGCTGCACGAAGGCGAGCTCTATGTGCTCGAGGCCAACCCGCGCGCCTCGCGCACCGTCCCGTTCGTGTCCAAGGCGACCGGGCTGCCGCTGGTCGACCACGCCTGCCGGTTGCTTCTAGGCGCCGGCCTCGGCGAGCTCGATCTCCCGGCTCGGGCTGTGCCAACGCGCGCCTGGGCGAAGGAGGCCGTCTTCCCAGAAGAGCGCTTCGCGAATGCCGCCGATCGTGGTCCTGAGATGCGCTCGACCGGCGAGGTAATGGCAAGCGGAGCGACGGTCTCCGTCGCCTACGCGCGCGCCCTGCGCGCCGCCGGGCGGGCGCGCCGCGGCGGCTCGATCGGCCAGGCGCTGCAGGCTAGAGCCTGAGCTCGAGAAAGGCCGCGCCCGGAACCGGGTTGTTGCGATACGGCTCCGTCTCACGGAAGCCGAGCGACCGGTACAGCGCCTGCGCCGCTGTCATCTCCGGGAGCGTGTCGAGGAGCATGCGGCTGTAGCCACGGGCACTCGCCTCGGCGATCACCGCCTCGGCGAGCTGCCGCCCCAGCCCGCTGCCCCGCTCCGCCGGACGGACGTAGAGGCGCTTCATCTCGCAGGCGACTTCGTCGATTCGCCGCAGCGCGACACAGCCGTCCTTCGCCAGCAGAACGAGCTCGTAGAAGCCGAGCGGGTCGGCGAGCTCGGACTCGAAGTCCTGGAACGAGAGGTCGACTCCGAGGCCGTCCGCGTACTCGCGGAGGAAGCCCTGCACTGTTTCCAGGTCTTGGGGCTGCGCCGGACGGATCCGCTGAACCTGGCTCACTGGTTCCGATTCTCCGTCGCGAGGGTAAGGAGTGCTGGTGACTCGCGCGCGGGCCTCCCGCGCATTCGCCCAGAGAGGAGGACTTTTGATGGAGCCGCTTTCGCGCTTGCGGCGGGTTCGGGTCTTGGCGGTGGGCGTCGTGCTCGGTCTGGCCACGCTCGCCGGCGTGCTGGCCACCCGCGGCTCGGCGGTTGCGAAGGGCCCGACCTTCGCGCCGCCCGTCTACGTCGACCAGGATCTCGCCGGCGGAGAGCCGGAGATCTTTGCGGACACGATGCACGGGACGCTGATCTACACCGCCCACGAGGGGACGACCCATCTCTACCGGGACGGGATCGTCAGCTCGCCGTGGGGGAATTTCGACTTCGTCACCAACTACTGCAACCAGGTCAACGTCTGGACGTCGTCCGACGGTGGAGTCAATTGGTTCCGCGACCGCTACCTCGGCAGTCCATGTCCGACGAACCCGGCGATCAACACCGGCTTCAGCGACCCCGACCTGACCCAGGATGCCGGCGGACGCGTCTACAACACGGGCATCGACCTCGTCAACGACGCGCTCTTTTCCTCGATTGACGGCGGCAAGACGTGGGACAAGGGGAACGCGGACTGCCACGATGGCGACCGGCCGTGGCTCGCCGGCGGCAAGGCGGACCAGGTCTTTATGGGGACCAACACGGTCGAGGGGAGCGGTAGCGGCCATCAGGTGTTCGTCTCGAACGACGGCGGCAACAGCTGCAGCCTGACCGGGATCCCCGACAGCGGCTCGCTCTCGGACGGCGGCTCGTTCACGGCTGACGGCAAGCTCTACTACGACAGGCCGAAGTCGACCGTCGTCGAGCCTGCGATCTTCGATCATCCCGACGGCAGCTTCGGTCTCGGCATCAGCACCATGCCAGCCAGTGGCTCGTCGTTCACGCCGCACGAAGGTGTGCGTGGGACCTCGATGTTCGCGCACTGGCCGGCGATCGCGATCGACTCGGCCGGGACCGTCTATCTGACCTGGGACACCGACAACCGGCAGGCCGGCACGAGCGGCGGCTGCAACGGTGCGGAGACGCCGGCGCCGAACTCGATCATGCTGACCTATACGAAGGACCTCGGTAAGACCTGGTCGACGCCGAGGACGATCACCCATCCGGGCACGCGCGTGTTCTGGCCATGGATCACAGCGGGCGACTCCGGCAAGGTCTCGGTGATCTGGTACCAGACCGAGCCGCAGGACGGCCAGCCTGACCTCGACTGCCAGACCGGCCACGTCCACGCGATGGAGGCCTCGCTGCTCGGTGCGAACGGCAAGAACCCGCAGCAGTGGGTCGCGGACGCCGCCGGGCGGCCGATCCACATCGGCTGGGTCTGCCAGGGCGGAACCACCTGCGTGGCAACCGGCCAGGACCGCCGGCTCGGCGACTACTTCACGAACGCGCTCGATGCGCGCGGCTGCGTCCTGATCTCGACCGGCGACACGCGCCTCAGCGACCCGACAACAGGCGGCCCGTTACCGACAGCCCGGCCGCTCTTCCTGCACCAGAACGGCGGCCCGCGCCTGATCGGCTCGGGCACCTGCTCTTAGCGAACGCAGAGCACGGCGGAGGGCTCGCGAGCCCTCCGCCGTGCAGCTCTTGAAGCTGCTCTCGCTTGCGCGGGCGAACGCCGAACGAATATAAGACAGCGATGCTCCTGGCCAGCGTCGAGTACGCCCGTCCTCGGTCCCTCGACGAGGCGCTCTCGCTGCTCGCGGCGAATCCGAACGCGCGGGCGCTTGCGGGCGGGCAGACGCTCATCAACGTGATGAAGGCGCGGATCGCGGCGCCGGAGCTGCTCGTCGACCTCAACGACGTTCCGGAGCTCCGCGGGATTCGCGAGACCGACGACGGGCTCGAGCTGGGGGCGATGGTGACCTACACGCAGCTCGCCCGCGCGGAGGAGGTGCACCGGGAGCGTCCGATCCTTGCCGAGGTCGCGGCTCAGATCGCAGACGTCCAGGTGCGCAATCGCGGCACCGTCGGCGGGAACGTCTGCTCGAACGACCCGACGAATCATCTGCCGCCGGTACTCGTCGCGGTCGGCGCGACGATGGCAATCGCGGGCGCGTCGGGCATCCGTTTGGTTCCGGCCGAGGAGTTCTTCCTCGGCGTCTACCTGACGGCGGTCGGCCCCGGTGAGCTGCTGACCGGGATCTCGGTTCCGCGCCGCCAAGGCGGCGACGGCTTCGCCTCGGTGACGATCGGCGCCGACGGAACCTGCATCGCGAATGCTGCTGCGAGCGTCAACGGAGATGTGCGCGTCGTGCTCGGCTGCGTCGCGGCCACGCCGGTGGTCGTCGAGGCGCCGTCGGCGGACGACGAAGCGGTACGCAAGGCGGTCGCGGGCGCGGAGCTCGACCCGCCGTCGGACATTCACGCGCCGGCGGAGTACCGGAGGCAGCTCGCGGGCGTCCTCGCGGCGCGAGCCGCTCGGCAGGCGAGAGAAGAAGCCGCGTGAGCGAGCCGGTCGCCCAGAAGACGATCAGCGTCGAGGTGAACGGCACGACCTACGAGCGCGAGGTCGAGGCCCGGCGGCTGCTCGTCCACTTCCTCCGCGACGACCTCGACCTGACCGGCACGCACGTCGGCTGCGACACCGGCAACTGCGGGGCGTGCTCGGTGATCGTGGACGGCACGCTGCTGAAGAGCTGCATGATGCTGGCGATCCAGGCCGACGGAGCCTCGATCGAGACCGTCGAAGGGCTCGGCGCCGATGGCGAGCTGAACCCGCTGCAACAGGCCTTCGGCGAGCACCACGCGCTCCAGTGCGGCTACTGCACGCCCGGGATGCTGATGAGCGCGAAGGCGCTGCTGGACGAGAACCCCGAGCCGACCGAAGGCGAGATCCGCAGGGCAATTCAAGGCAACATCTGCCGCTGCACGGGCTACGTCAACATCGTCGAGGCGATCGCGGCGGCCGCGGAGGCGGGCCGATGACCGAAACCGCCACCCCCACGAGCGCCCTCGTCGTCGAGGAACAGGAGACGCGGCCGGGGTTCATCGGCACCAGCGTCCCGCGGAAGGAGGACCGGCGCCTCGTCCAGGGCGAAGGCGTCTTCTTCGACGACGTCAAGCGATACGGAATGGGCTTCGTTCACTTCGTCCGCTCGCCTTACGCGCACGCCAAGATCAAGTCGATCGACGTCGCGCGGGCGCTCGAGCTCAAGGACGTCTACGGAACGCTGACCGGTGACGAGGTCGCGATCCTGACCGATCCGTTCTTCGAGATGTCGGTGCCGCCCGGAAGCGAGATCAAGGACTACGCACTCGCGGTCGGCAAGACGCGCTTCGTCGGCGAGCCCGTGGCGGCGGTCGTCGCCGCGACCCGCGAGCTCGCGCGCGACGCGGCCGAGCTGGTCGAGGTCGAGTACGAGCCGCTCGATCCGTTGGTAGACGCCCGGCGCGCGCAGGATTCCGACGCGCCGATCCTGCACGAGGACGCCGGCTCGAACGTCGTCTGGGAAGGCGTGTTCGACTGGGGCGACTGGGAGGGCACCGTCGCGGAGGCGGACCGGATCGTCCGGATCAAGGAGCTCCACTTCGACCGCTTCTCCTCGACGCCGCTCGAGTGCTCCGGCTGCCTCGTCGAGTTCAACCGCGGCACGGGCCAGTGGACGATGTACTGCAACCACCAGATGCCGGGCATCGGCGCGATCTGGATGGCGCCGGCGCTGCGCGTGGGAACCGACAAGCTCCGCTTCGTCACCCAAGACATCGGCGGCGCCTTCGGCAACAAGATTTGCCTCCATCCGTACTTCGTCGCCTGCTGCCTGCTCGCCCGCAAGTTGAACCGCCCGGTGCAGTGGACGGAGTGGCGGACCGACCAGCACACGGCGAACGCGCATGGGAACGAGCGCTGGTTCGAGGAGACCGAGGTCGCGGTCAAGGCCGACGGGACGCTGCTCGGCTTCAAGACGCACGCGATCGACGACTGCGGCGCCTTCCCGCGTTACGAGCCGCTCGGCTGCATCATCTGGGCGCAGGTCACGCCGGGCTGCTACCGCTGGCAGAACGTCTACGTCGACTTCACCCAGGTGGCGACGAACAAGTCACCGGTCTCGCCGAACCGCGGCTACTCGCGGATGCAGCACCTCTGGTTCACGGAGCGCGTGATCGACATCGTCGCCAACGAGCTCGGGCTCGATCCCGTCGACGTGCGCAAGCGGAACTACGTGAAGGCGGACGAGTTCCCCTGGACGACGCCGAACGGTTGCGTCTACGACTCCGGCGACTACGCGCGCTGCCTCGACATCGCGCTCGAGCTGGTCGGCTACGACGGGATCGACAAGCGCCGGCGAGACGCCGAGTCACGGGGCAAGCTGCTCGGGATAGGGATCGGCTCCACGCTCGACTCCGGCACGAACAACTTCGGACAGTCGCAACTCCTGAACCCGGAGCTGCAGTTCTCCGGCAACAACGAGGTGGCGACGGTGAAGCTCGACATCTTCGGCGAGGTCGTCGTCACGCTCGGCACGGTTCCCCAGGGACAGGGGCATGAGACGACGGCCGCGCAGGTCGTCGCCGACGCGCTCGGCATCTCGCCTGATGACGTCACCGTGCGCCCGGGGCACGACACCTACTGGAACTCGCACGCCGGCTTCTCCGGCACCTACGCGAGCCAGTTCGCCGTTACCGGCCTCGGCGCGGTCAAGGGCGCCGTCGACCAGCTCGCCGGCGAGATCCGGACGATCGCGGCGGCCGTCCTCGGCGGCGTTCCCGAGGATGCGGTCGTGCTCGAGGGCGGCTTCGCCAAGCTGCGCGAGAACCCCGAGGCGGCGATCCCGTTCATGGGGATCGGCGCGATCGTCAACGCGAACAACGCGATCCTCCCGGAAGAGGCGCGCCACGTCACCCTCAACTGCCGCTACGTCTACGTGCCGCCGTTCGAGGTGCCGGACACGGAGCGCAAGTACGGCAACCTGACGCTGACCTACGCGAGCCAGATCCACGTCTGCGTGCTCGAGGTCGACCCCGAGACCGGCGCCTACGAGATCGTCGACTACGCCGCCGTGGACGACTGCGGCAACCGGATTCATCCGCAGATCGTCGAGGGCCAGGTGCACGGCGCGACCGCCCAGGCGCTCGGCGCGGCGACGCACGAGACCTTCACCTACGACGAGCAAGGGAACCTGCTGACGCCGAACTTCTACGACTACCACGTGCCGCACGCGCTCGACATGCCGCCGCTGAAGACCGGCTACATCGAGTCTCCGTCTCCGTTCACGTCGCTCGGCGCCAAGGGAATGGGCGAGGGCGGCGGCGCTGGGATCCACGCCGTCTGTGCGGCGCTGCAGGATGCGCTCCGGCCGGTTGGGAACCCGATCGTCTACGACTCGTGCAATCCGCCGCACCGGGTCTGGGAGCTGATCTCGAACCCGGCGGAGTCGCGTGGCCGGATTTCGGTTGAGTCGCGGTGAAGGTCGCCGGCGACCGCACATTTGACGTTCCGCAGCAGACCGTCTGGGAGGTGTTGAACGATCCGGCGCGGCTCGCCAAGACGATCCCGGGCGTCGAGAGCTTCGAGGTCCAGGACGAGCGGAACTGGCATGCGAACTGCAACATCCCGCTCGGGCTCGGCAGCCTGAAGATGCGGATCAGGTTCGAGAAGACGGAGGAGCGGCCGCCGGAGTTCGCGAGCCTGAAGGCCAAGGGCGACGGCGTCGGCGCGATCATGAGCATGCAGACGGAGTTCCAGCTCTCCACGGCCGGCTCGGCGACGCAGATGCACTGGGAAGCCGACGTCTCAATCGCCGGCCCGGTCGGGTCGATGGGCCAGCGCGTGCTGCAGCCGATCGTCCAGCAGCAGGTCGCCAACGTCCTCGACGCGCTCGACAAACAGGTGCAGGAGGCGGGCCGCGCGGGCTCCGGCTCCGCACCCGAACAGCCGGCACCCTCGATCGAAGACGCGTGAGCCAGCCCTTCAGAGTCGGCGTCATGCAGCTGACGATGGAGCCGCTCGAGGAGATGCTCGCGTCCGCCCGGGTGATGGACGAGGCCGGCATCGACACGATCTGGCTCGCGGAGGCCTACCCCTGGTGGCGCAAGCACGGGATGGAGGCCCGATCCTCGACCGTCGTCTCGGCGCTGATCGCTCACGAGACGGAGCAGCTGACGGTCGGTTGGGGAATCATCTCGCCGTTCACGCGTCATCCCGTCCAGGTGGCGATGGACGCACGCGTCGTCCAGGAGGCGGCGGGGCCGGACCGGTTCCTGCTCGGCTTCGGGACGTCGAAGATCTTCCTCAACAACGCCCGGATCGCCACCAAGAAGACGCTTGGTCCGATGCGGGAGGCGGTCGAGATCGTTCGCGGCGTGCTCGGCGGCGAGGCGTTCGACTACGAGGGCGAGACGTTCTCGGCCTCGGTGCCGGCGCTCGCTCCCGAGGCCGAAGGCCCGCGCGGCGTGCCGTCCCTTTACGTCGCCGCAACTGCGCCGAAGATGCAAATGCTGGCGGCCGAGATCGCGGACGGCCTGCTGACGCCTTCGATCACGACGCCGGACTACGTGCGCTGGACGATCGGCAACGTACGCGAAGCCGGCCGCGACCCGGAGACGATCGACATCGGCTGCACCGTGATCGCATCGATCCACGAGTCCGATCGCGACGCCGGCCGCGAGGGCGCCCGGGAGATCGGCGGCATGTATCTCGCGAACAAGTTCCAGAACATCAAGGGCGCTGCGGA
>MNDB01000059.1:20206-25765 GCA_001914705.1 Actinobacteria bacterium 13_2_20CM_68_14
GCGATCGAGGAGTACCGCGAGGCGGGGTGCACGCACGTCATGCTCGAGCTGTGGGGCGCCGACCGACACGAGCAGATCCGGCTCTTCGGCGAGAAAGTGCTGCCGCATTTCCGCGGGTGAACGCGATCGAGCCGGACATTTCGGAGTGGGATCCCTGGCGGCCCGACGAGGCGGCGCGTCTGCTCGAAGGCGTCGACGCGCCGTGGTACGTGGCGGGCGGCTGGGCGATCGATCTCTTCCTCGGCGGACAACGGCGCGAGCACGAAGATCTCGAGATCGCGGTGCCGAGTAGCGGGCTCGACGCGGTCGTGGAGGCCCTGCCGGACTTCGAGTTCTTCGTGATCACAGGGCCACGCGAAGCCGTGCCCTTGGACGACGCGCGCGACCGTCTCGAGCAAACGCATCAGACCTGGGTGCGCGAGCCGGCCGCCGGCGTCTGGCGCCTGGATGTGTTCCGCGAGCCCAGCGACGGCGACACCTGGATCTGCCGCCGGCGCCCTTCGATCACGATGCCCTACGAGCGCTTGATCGAGCGAACTCACGACGGCCTCCCGTACGGTCGGCCTGAGGTGATCTTGCTGTACAAGGCAAAGCACTCCGAGCAGCCGAAGAACCAAGAGGACTTCGACGCGACCCTTCCCCGCCTCGAACCTGAGCGCCGGCGCTGGCTTCGCGACGCGATCGAACTCGTGCATCCAGGGCACGGCTGGCTGGCCAGTCTTGATGGAGGCGACCGGTGAGGGAACTGCTGATCGACGAGCGGCGATTGGTCGAGCTCGCGCTTCGGCTCGTCTCGACGCCATCGTTCACGGGGTCGGAGCAGCCCGCCGCGGAGCTGATGCGCGACGAGCTCGCCGACCTCGGCCTGCGCGTGCAGTGGCAGCAGGTCGAGGACGAGCGGGCGAACGTGCTCGGCACCTGGGAGGGCGCCGGCGGCGGGCCGACGCTCATGCTCAACGGCCACCTCGACACGTCGTACTCGGGACGGGAGCCCTGGCTGCACGGGATTCCCGGCTTCCAACCGGCGGGCTTCGAGCGCGACGGTCGCATCTACGGGCTCGGGATCTCGAACATGAAAGGGGCGCTCTGCTGCTACGTCGAGGCGGTGCGCGCGCTGCAGGAGGCCGGCGTCCGGCTGAAGGGCGACCTGATGATCGCCTGCGTCGCGGGCGAGATCGAGAAGTCCCAGCAGGGCGACGCCCAGGGGGCCGAGTACCGGGGCTACGCGGCCGGCTCGCGCTACCTGGTCTCGCACGGCGGCGCCGCGGACTTCTGCATCCTCGGCGAGCCGACCGAGAACAAGCTCGTGCTCGCGCACTTTGGGGCGCTCTGGGTGCGGCTCTCGACGACCGGTCCGTTCATCCATACCGCCTTCAGCGAGGGCCGCCGAGACGAGAACTCGATCATTCGGATGCGCGACGTGCTCGATCGCGTGCTCGAGTGGTTGCCGAGCTGGGAGCTCGAGATGAGCCACGACGGCGTGCGCGGGATCGCGAACGTGGGCGCGATCCAGGGCGGCTTCGGCTGGCGCGCGTCGCGGACTCCGCACCGGACCGATCTGTTCCTCGACCTCCGCGTGCCTCCGCGGGTGCCGATGGCCGAGGCGCGCCACAAGGCGCTCGCCTTCGCACGTTCGCTCAGGGTCGACGCGGAGGTGTACGTGTCCGCGCCCGGCAGTGAGATCGAAGAGTCGTCACCGGTTGTCGCCGCTGTGGGAGAGGCGCACGCGGAGGTGTTCGGCTTGGAGCCGGAGACAGACGTCGTGCGCTGGTTCTCCGACGCGTCGGTGCTGTCGCGCTATGGGATCCCGACGCTCAACTACGGGACGTCGTCTGGTCTGCCGGACGCCGAGCTGGGCGAGAACCTCGAGATCGCCAGGCTCGTGCGGACGGCGGAGGTCTACGCGCGAGCCGCTATGCGACTGTGCGGGACCTAGTGCCCCTTCCAGCAACAGTCAGAGCATTTCTGGCGGCACCTGGCGCCGCCAGGGGGTGTCCTCAGTCGCGCCAATATGCCTGCATATTGACGCTCCCTGCGTCCTACCCTGGCGACACCAGGGACTCGCCAGAAACGCGAGACCGTCACTGGAAGGGGCACTGATGGCGCGCCTGGTCACCTTCGACGACGGCAAGGTCGGCGAGCTGCGCGGCGACACGATCGCGCGGCTCGAAGTCCCGACGATGCGCGAGTACTTCGAGCGCGACGAGCCGCCGGGCCCAACCGGCGAGGAGTTCGCCCTCGAGGACGTCACGCTTCGCGCGCCGATCGTGCCGAAGAAGTTCTTCCACACGGCCGGCAATTTCCGCGAGCACGAGGAAGAGTCGAAGCAGGTCGGGTGGTCGCACCGGATCGCGCCCTGGATCATGTTCTTCCAGAACGTGGACGCGATCGTTGGGCCGGACGAGCCGGTCGTCTATCCGGAGCACCTGACCGACGAGCTCGATTACGAGCTGGAGCTGGCGGTCGTGATCCGGAAGGCGGGGAAGTGGTTCGGGCCCGAGGAGGCGATGGAGCACGTCGGCGGCTACGTGATCTTCAACGACATCACGGCTCGCGACATCCAGCGGCGCGAGATGGAGTCCGGCGTGTTCTCGTTCTGCAAGGCAATCGACACCTTCTGCCCGCTCGGCCCCTGGATCGTCACGCCCGACGAGATCGGCGACCCGCACGACCTCGCAATGGAGCTGCGGGTGAACGGCGAGCCGAGGCAGCGCTCGCACAGCGGGAACATGTCGGTGACGATCCCGGAGATCCTGGCGCACTACTCCGCCCTTGGGTACTCGGCGGGCGACGTGCTCTCGACCGGGACGGTCTCCGGCGTGGCCGGGTTCAGCCCTGACGCGGCCGACCTCTACCTTAAGCCCGGCGACGTGATGGAAGCGGAGATCGAGCGGATCGGGGTGCTGCGGAACCCGGTGGTCTCCTGGCAGGAGGCGCACGGCGAGCCGGCGCCGGAGCGCGTTCGCTGGTGAGGTGGGAGCGCGACGACGCGAAGCTCGAGCGCGTCCGGGCGCTGATGGCCGACCAGGAGCTAGATGCGCTGGTCGTTCGGGCTCCCGACAACGTCCTCTACCTGGCGAACTTCTGGGGGATGAAAGGCTACGAGGCGGTGGTCTTCCCGCGCGCGGGGGAGCCGACCCTGATCGCGCTCGAGCCTTCGGCTGACGACGCCGCCCGCATGGCGTGGACGGAGGATGTTCGGTTCTTTGCCGGGTATCACCCGTCCGACCCGCGGCCGCCGACGATGCGCGCGCTCGACCTTGCGCTCGAGGCCTCGCGCGAGTACTCGCGTGTCGGCCTGGAGCTCTCGCTCGGGACGCAGGCTTCCGACCGGATGGTCGGGGAGCCGACGACATACACGAAGGGCTGGTTCGACGCGTGGCCGGATGCTGTCGACGCGACGCCGCTGCTGAACGCGGCGCGGGCGATCAAGACGCCGCAGGAGCTCGAGCGGATGCGGATCGCGAACGAGATTGCGGCGGACGCGATGGAGCACGTGAAGGCGAATCTCCGGCCCGGCATGGTGGAGAGCCAGGCGGCGGCGCTGTGGCTTGGCCACGTCCACGGCGACGGGACGGCGCGCAGCGACGTCGACCTCGCTCTCGGCTTTTCGCTTGTCTGGTCGGGGCCGGGCATCCGCACCTTCACCGCTACGGGCGATCGGCCGGTGCAAGAGAACGAGCCGACGTTGTTCGAGATCTGGGTCTGCGCCGACGGCTACTGGTGCGATCACACGAAGAACGTCTGCCCCGGCGAGCTCGAGCCTCGCTACGACGAGCTGCTCGACCAGCTGCTCGCGGTCTACGGGCGGGCCGTCGATCATCTCCGTCCCGGCGCCGAGCTTGCCGAGCTCGACCGGCTCGTCCGCGCCGGAATCGAGGCGGCGGGCTACCCGGGTCAGCCGAGCCATCCGGTCGCACACGGTGTGGGCGCCCGCGCGCACGAGCCGCCGTACGCGCACCAGGCCGGAGGCGGCACGATCGAAGCGGGGATGGTTTTCGCGATCGAGCCTGGGATCTACTGGCCCGAGGGCGGCGGCCTCCGCGTCGAGGACAACTTCCTCGTCACGGTCGACGGAGCGGAGAAGCTCTCCTCTTTCCCGGACGACTTCCGGTGAACGACCGCATCTGGACCGGCGAGATCAACCGCGACGCGGCGATCGACGCCGAGGTCGGCTTCTACGACACGACGCTCCGGGACGGCGAGCAGGCGGTCGGCGTCGTTCTCGACCCGGAGCAGAAGCTCGAGATCGCGCGTGGGCTCGACGAGCTCGGGATCGAGCGGATCGAGGCAGGCTTCCCGCGCGTCTCCGCCGACGACG
Organism: Actinobacteria bacterium 13_2_20CM_68_14; assembly: GCA_001914705.1. Lineage (GTDB taxonomy): Bacteria > Actinomycetota > Thermoleophilia > Gaiellales > Gaiellaceae > 13-2-20CM-68-14. The sequence goes on from MNDB01000059.1 coordinate 24,528, forward strand.
AGCGCGCGTTCAAGCTGGTTCTCGAGGCGGGGCTCGACGCCGAGATCTGGGGCTTCTCCCGCGCCGTGCCGGCCGATATCGAGGCGCTTGTCCAGCTGGGGGTTTCTGCGAGCGTGGTCGAGTCGCCGATCTCGGACCTGAAGCTCGAGGCGCTCGGGGTCTCGCGGCAGGAGATGCTCGGGCGGATTACCCGCGGTGTCGCCCTCGCCGCGAGTCACGGGATCAAGGTCGCCTTTTTCGGCGTCGACGGCACGCGTGCCGACCCGCGCTTCTTCGAGGCGGTCTACAAGCGGGCGGTCGAGGCGGGCGCGCAGGAGGCGGTCGTGGTCGACACGATCGGGGTCGCCACGCCGGAGGCGGTCGGGTCGCTCGTGGGCCGGACGCGCGAGTGGCTGGGGGCCGGGATTCCGATCCACTTCCACGGCCACAACGATTTCGGGCTCGCGACCGCGGGCGCCGTGGCTGCGGTTCGCGAGGGCGCGCGCTGGATCCACGGAACGATCAACGGCATGGGCGAGCGCGCCGGCAACGCGAGCATCGGCGAGGTTGCGCTGACGCTCGAGGCGCTCTACGGCGTTCGCACGAACCTACGTTTCGAGCGCCTGCGCGAGGTCTCGGCGCGAGTACGGGAGCTGAGCGGCTACGAGCTCGACCCGTGGAAGCCGGTCGTCGGCGAGAACCTCTTCGTCCGCGAAAGCGGCGCCGTCGCGAGCCAGTTCCACGATCCGCCCTCGATTGAGCCCTACTCCTCCAAGCTGGTCGGCGCCGAGCGCGGCATTGTCCTCGGCAAGAAGAGTGGGCTGGACTCGATCCGAATCAAGGCGGAAGAGCTCGGCCTCGACCTTGACGAGGACCGCCAGCGCGAGCTACTGGCGCAGGTGAAAGCCGAAGGAACGGCGAAACGGCGGGTTTTGACGGACGAGGAGTTTCTCGAACTCGCCGGGCGCGAGTCTCCCGCCTGAACAGTTAGCGAGTGGCACGATGCTTGCGTGTCGATCGTGGTTCGACCGGCCGAGATAAGGGACGAGGTGGCTCTCACGAGGATCGAGCAGGAGACCTGGCTGCCACATGTTTCCCCGAGCGCGTACCGGTCGCGGCCATTCTTCGAGAATGTTCGGCCCGAGGGTGTGCTCGTCGGCGTGCTCGACGGCGAGGTCGCTGGTTATCTCTGTCTGCGGCCACCCACGCCGCTGGCTTCGAACGCGCACGTGTTGATGGTGACGGGGCTAGGAGTGTCG
>MNDB01000054.1 GCA_001914705.1 Actinobacteria bacterium 13_2_20CM_68_14
CGCTCGCCGGCCGGCTGGCCGGATCCACGGACGCCATAAGCGGCGGCGCGATCGAGCACGTCCAGGGCAGCCTGTTCGCGACCGGCGCGGCGAAGCGCCCGGCTCCAGGTCCGAAGCACTGAGGCCGCCGCCGGCCAGCGCCGTTCCGCCTCGAGCACCTCGAGCGCCTGCGCGAACTCCGCTTGCAAGGCATCGATCTCCTCCGGTCGCGCCTCGGCCAAGGTTGCATACGCCCGGGCGCGCTTCAGCGGGTCGCCTCCGGCGAGCAACGAGAGCGCCTGTCGCGCGAGCCGCTCGGCGGCGTCGTCTTCGCCGACCAGCAGCGACGCTCTTGCCTGCTCCGAGTAGAGCCATGCCAGATCTGCCGCATCGGCATGGTCGCCCAGCAGCTTTTCAGCCAGCTCGAGATGCGTCTGGGCCTGCTCGGGATCGCCATCGTCGGTCAAGATCTCTCCGGACGAAAGGTGTGCGCGCGCCAGCTGCCGCGTGTCTTCGGTCGCCTCCAAGAGTCCGATCGCGCGCTGGATCTGGCGGAGCGCGGAACGTGGCTTGCCCTCCATCAGGGAAAGCCGGGCCAGCGACCAGTAGAGGCGAACGCGCGAGTAGGGATCGGGCGTCTTCTGCGCTCGCCCGAGCGCTTGCCGTACGACCACACGCGCGCGCTCGAGCTCACCGAGGTCGGAGAGGGCATAGCTCAGATACGTCGCGAACCGAACCTCGGCGCTCACGTCCTCTGGCGCCTGAGCCTGCACCCGGGAGAGGCAGTCCTCGAGCAGCTCGACCGCCCGCCGCGGCTGGCCCGAAGCCGAGTAGGCGCGGGCAAGCGTCGCGTAGAGGTCGGCGTGTGTGAGCGGTGAGAGCACGCCGGCGGCGCGCGCCTGCTCGAGCTCTTCGATCGCAGTTGCGAAGTCGCCGCGGCGGTCGGCAAGCTCACCCAAGCCCGCTCGCGCTCGGGCCGCCGCCTCGGCATCGCCCGCCGCCTGAGCCTCCGCGAGCAGCGCCGCGAACTCGGCTTCTGCCTCAGGCGAGTCCTGCTCGAGCCGAAGCGTGAGTTCCGCCTCCGATAGTCGGAGCTCGCGCTGGTCGCGATCGCTCAGGTCGCGGCCGGTCTCGAGGTACTCGACCGAGACCCCGAGCTTCGGCGCCAGCTGTCGCAGCGCCTTCACCGAGGGGCGCCGGGCGCCGGCCTCGATCCGGCTGATGTAGGCATAGGAGACCCCGGGCGAAGCGAGCTCGCGCTGGGAGAGCCCATTTTCCTGCCGCAACCGCCGCAGGCGCTGACCCACGGTTTCGACCCCGGCCTCATTTCCCGCCCTCATCTCGCTGCATCTTGGCGGTCAAGTCGGAGGGGGTCAATGGCGACCGTCCATTTGACAACGGACTCCGAACCTGGTCTACGGGGCGAGCACCAAGGGTTCGCCGCGATCCGGCGTCCCTGCGAACTGCCGAAAGGAGGTGCTTCAAATGCGGAATCGTCTTCTACTTTGGCTGCCGATCCTGACCGCGCTCGCGCTCGCTTCGCTGGGCGCGATGGACTGGGGCCCGTAGGCTCGACGAGTTCAGGGGGCGGGCGCGCCTGCGTCCGCCCCTCGCGCGTCAGGGCGCTAGCTGGCGATCTCGACCCGGACGTCGGGGTGCATCGTCTGCCAAACCTGCAGGTGAAGCGCGATCTCGCGCCGCTCGTGCTCGGCGTTCGGTGCGTCGGGGCGACGGATGACCAGCCTCTCGCCGTCATCGGCAATGGCGAAGCCCGAACGGTGGAAATGTTGCCGCAGTTCGGGGATCGCCGCAGGGTCGAACAGTCGAAGTCGCATCAGGCCGCAGATCTGACTTCGGCAGATCGTCGCGGTAGCTCGACCGCTCAGACGAGGGCTGGTGAGACGGCGGGTCCGAGGAAGGACCCGCCGTCTCGGTCGATTCCGCCTAGCGGGGCGGGAACTGTGAGTTGGGTACGGGGTCGGCCAGGTTGGCCGTCGGCGCCTTGTCGGTGAATCCGATCACGGCGCAGTTGATATCGACGCCGGAGGCGCCGTAGGGGGCGGGCTCGCCTGTCGCCGGATTGATGCCGGTGATCAGATCGGGGCGCGTGGCGGCGAGGTTGAAGACCTGCACCTCGTCGATCTGCCGCTTGTTCAGCCCTTCCTGAACGGCCTTGTTCGTCCAGAGGCCGAGCTGGGCGTCCCAGAGCGGGCTGTAGGCCTGGGCGTGCCGGGGATCGTTCAGGGTCGGGAAGTCCCCGAACACGTTGAGGAGGTCGCCGCCATTGCGAAGAGAATCGATCAGCGCGGTGTTGCCGGCGCTGGCGTCTTCAGATGCGTGGCCGTCCTTGACCAGGTGCACGAACCCCTGCGACTCTCTGTTGTCGGCCCCGGTCTGTCCGTTGATGAAGCCGAACAGCCGCTCGCGGGCAGAGCCGAGGAAGTCATCCCCGCCGTTGTAGGCGGCCTTGTCGAGCGCTGGCACGTAGGTCGAGCGTTCCAGCACCGAGGTCAACGGCTGCCCCGCGTCGGTCGAGATGTAGATGATCGGCTGACCTGCGTCGAAGCCCTTCACGAACAGCAGGTCGACCCATGACTCCGCGAACTGGCCGGGAGCCGATTGACCCGCTATGTGGACGCCGAGCACGCGGTCACCGGTGTTCGTGTGGTGGACCACGTCGAAGGGGCCGTCGCCAGTGGCGACGATCGGCGCGCTGTAAACGGTCGGCGAGCCGGCGATGCGGATGAACGGGCTGTAGCCGGGGTTCGCGACCGCTCCCGGCTGGAAGTTCGCGAGCGGGAAGCCGTTCGGCCCCGGCTCGGCGATCCTGGTCGGGCTGAAATCAGGCGCGCCCTGGAAGTTGACGATCGCCTGCCCGAACTTGTTCTGGTCCGGCGTCGGCGAGTCGAGCGTCACCGTCTGCACCGCCTCCGGGTCGCCGATCGCGATGTTTCCGAGCTTGGGCGCGTAGTTGACGCCGAGATCGTGGGCAATCCCCTGATCCGAGGCATCGAGCAGGACGAACCAGACCGTCTCGCCGTTCGCCCTCCCCTGATACAGCGGCAGACGCACGGTTTCCTTGCTGAGATCGACCTGGATCGCGCTCTCCTCGGTCAAGTGGTCCCGCGGCAGCAGGCCTGTGAGCGGCCCGAGTCCCTGGGCCGACTTCGAGGCCGCCTTCGAGCCGGCAAGCGCCTGGCCGCCGATCGCCGCCAACACGGCGGCGATCGCGACGGTGGTTGACGCGAGCAGCCACCGCTTCGACAAGACCTTCATGTCTTCTCCTTTCGTGGGGTGTGACTGGGCAAGGAGGCGACAGTAGGGAGGGGCGCTCAGCGTGAGCTGAGTGGGGCCTGAGTCGACGCACCGCGCTGCACCCGCTGTAACGAATCGACGGCCCGGCCGACTGCCAACCTGTGCGCGCTCTCGCTCAGCGGCGTCGCGATCGGCCGGTGATTCGGCTGTTCGGGCCGCTCTCGGTCGAGGACGGCGAGCGCAAGCTCGGCCCGCGCGACCTCGGCGGAACGAGACCCAAGCAGGTGCTTGAGATCCTTCTTACAGCCCGCGGCCATCGGGTGCCGACCGACCGCCTGATCGAGCTCCTCTGGGGGCGCGAGCCGCCCGGGGACCCGACTGGCTCGCTCCAGACCTTCGTCTCAGTGCTCCGCCGCCACCTCACCCCGGAGCGGGAGCGGGCGCGCGAGCTCGTCGTCACCGAGCCGGAGGCGTACCGATTTGCGACCGAGCTCGTTGCGCTCGATCTCGATCGTTTCGACCAGCTGCTCGAGGGCTCAGCGCGCGAACCGACCCGGCTCGCCCGTGCCTCGCTCGAGCAGGCACTGGGCCTCGTCCGCGGCGAGGTGTTCGAGGACGAGCCGTACGCTGCCTGGGCACTGGACTTGCGCGGCAGTTACCAGGGCCGGATTCTCGGCGCCCATCTGGAGGCAGCCGAGGCAGCGCTGGCCGAGCTCGACTTTGCGGCCGCGCTCGCACACGCCGAGGCGGCCGCCGCGCTCGACCGCTTCAGCGAGCGCGCGCACCGCACGGAGATGCTGGCTCTCTACGCGCTCGACCGCCCGCACGAGGCGCTCGGGCGTTACCGCAGCTTTCGCATGCGGCTCGACGAGGAGCTCGGCCTCGAGCCGACCGCGGAGACGCGGGCGCTCGAAGCGGCAGTCATTCGCCAGGAGGACGTCCACTCGCTCCTGCCCCGGCCGATCCGCCGGGCGCAGGCTGACCCCGGCGAGCGTGCCTTTCGCCTGTTCGGCCGCATCGCCGAGCTCGAGGCGCTCAAGCAGGCAGTCCGCAACGCCATCGGCGGCGGCGTCGCGCTGATCCAGATCGAGGGCGAAACGGGCCTCGGCAAGACGCGACTAATTGACGAGCTGTCAGCAGAGCTAGAAGACGTCCGGGTCGGACGCGCGAGCTGCTCGGAGCTCGAGCGGCACCTTCCGTACGTTCCGCTCGCGGCCGCGCTTCGGGACGCGCTCACCGGCGTCGACCTCGACGCTGCGCCCCTGCCGGCGCTCAGCCAGATCCTGCCGGAGCTCGCGCTGGTCGAGGCGAAGCACGAGTTCGACGAGCTGGACGTGCTCGAGGCGCTTGTTGCTCTGATCGTCAAGCATGCGCCGCTCGTACTTCTGCTCGACGATCTCCAATGGGCAGACCCGCGAACACTCGCGGCGCTCGAGTACCTCCGGCGCCGCGGCGGAGACGTCTCTGCAGCGCTCGTAACGGCGGCGCGGGCGACGGATGTCTCGCCCGAGCACCCACTCCGCCGGTTGAAGCCGGACGCGCTCGTGGCGCTCGAGCCGCTCTCGCCCGACGAGCTTGCACCGCTCGGGATACCCGGGCTGTACGAATCGACCGGCGGCAACCCTCGCTTCGTCACCGAGACCCTCGCGAACGGGCGCTCGGCGGCCCTCTCGCCGACGCTCACCGAGGCACTTCTCGCTCAGTGCCGGGGCGAGGGAACGTGGGGCTACCGCGTCCTCGTCGCCGCCTCCGTGCTCGGACAGCCTTTTGAACCCGAGCCGCTTGCAGACCTACTCGGCACCGATGCAGCCGAGCTGACGGAGGAGCTCGAGCGCCTCTGCGAGCGGCGAATCCTGCGCATCGAGGGGCTCCGTTTTCGTTTTCGCTACGACCTCGTCCGCCAGGTGCTCCTCGCCAGTATCTCTCCTGCCCGGCAACGCCTTCTTCACCAGCGGCTCGCCGCTCTCGCCGCCGAGAGCAGCCCCTTCTCGATCACGCAAACCACGAGCTCCATGACCGGCTAGCGCCATGCCACGTGGACGCAACCTCATCTCCGGCACGATCTTCGAGCACGCGAACGAACCCGCGTACGTCATGGACCCGCAGCACGACCGGATCCTCGCGGCTAACGACGCTGGCTGCGCGATGCTCGGGTATACGCGCGAGGAGCTGCTCGAGACGCCGATCTCCCGCATCCACCCGGCCGAGCTCGCCGAGCTTCAAGAGCTGCTAGAGCGCGTTCTGCGAGAGGGGCGGGCTTCCACGATCAAGCTGACCTGCCGGACGAAGCGCGGAACGTTCCTCCCGACCGAGATCTCACTTCACGGGTTCGAAGCCGGCGGCCGTATTCAGATCCTCGGTCTCGTACAGGATCGAAGCGAGCACCGCCAGCCGGCTCCCGACTGGGCATTCGGGTGAAGCCAGCGTGAGAATGTCGGCAGCCCCCAGGGAGGTCTCCATGCACGCCCGCGTCAGCGCGTACCGGGGGACGTCCGTCGACCCGGTGGACGAAGTCAGTCCCGAGGTGTGCAAGGCGCACGCATTGATGGAGGCGGTGGGCTCTCCGAGGGCCAACCGCCTCCAAAGTGCTATCTCAGGGCGCTAGCCGATCAGATGGAAGATGAAGTCGAACTCAGTACCTGCCGGGTTCCGGTACTTGAGATCCATTGAGCCTCTGACGTTCCGGTACTTGCCGGTCCCCCCGGTGACCGCGAGGGTGCTGTCGCTCGAGTCGTAGAACGGCCCTTCAACGGTGATCTGACCCGCCGGCAGGAACGTCGTCCACGTGCACTCCCAGGACTTGCCGACGACGATGCGGACGCAGGAACCCTGGTCGCTGGCGACTTTGTTCGCGTTCGCGCTGTCGAAGACGTCGTTGGCGAACGTGAGGATGTTGCCGGCCGAGTCACCCGAGCCGTTGGTGACCGCGTCCGTGGTCGCACGCTCGACGACGCGAATCGTCCCGCCCTTGTTCAGGTGGCCGGGATTGTGGTGCTGCGCCTTGGTGTGCCCCGCGCTCGCGTTCACGACCGCCAAAACGAGAACGGCCGCGGCTGCTGCGACTGTAGGAACAAGCACGCGCTTCATCTCTCCCTCCTTGTCGACGAATTGGAGAGTGTTATGGCTCGTTGCCTGCGCTGTCTACTCGTTGACCCTTACGAGTGGACCGACACAACGTGCCTCGCGCGGATCCACGGCGCTGAGACGGATCAAAGGCGGGGCTGCTCCCGCCGAGCCTGCGGCAACTCGTGCGGGGCCTGGAGAGAGCCCGGCCACAGCCGCCGGGGAATGTGCATCCCGAACACCTGCGAGCAGCCCCCCGCCGGATGCTGCCTTCAGCCCTCTGCGACGTCATGACACGGGCGGGTCATGCGGCGTTCTCGCAGCTGGGCTGGAACCAGGCGTGGAATAGGCGCAGAATCGAGTCAAATGCCACAAAAACGCTCGTCGATCGAGCTGACCCGAACGCTCAGGAGGGTCAAGGTTCCGAGCTTCGTGGCCGCGAGCGACGGGACGATCACCTGGGAGAACGAGGCGGCCGAGAAGATGTTCGGCGATCTCAGACGCCGTCCGTTCGCGACGGTCGTCGCGCCCGAGGACGTCCCCCTCGTTCAGCGGCAGCTCGAGCGGAAGCTCCGAGGCGCACCTTTGACCGACTACGAAGTGGACGTCTTCACCGCCGACGGTCGCCGACGCCGTGCCGAGATCAGCTCTGTGCCGATCGAGAACGGCGACGACTGCCACGCGGTCTTCGGAGTCGTGCTGCCCGGCAAGCCGCGAGATCCCGCGGTCCGGATGCCGGAGCTGACGGCACGCCAGAACCAGGTGCTCCAGCTCCTCGCGGAGGGCGCATCGACCGAGCAGATCGCGGCGATGCTCCACGTGAGCAAGGAGACGGTTCGCAACCACATCCGGCACATACTCCGCGCGCTCGGGGCGCACTC
>MNDB01000112.1:0-6153 GCA_001914705.1 Actinobacteria bacterium 13_2_20CM_68_14
CCGGGCGTCGACGCGGCCGTCTACGACGAGCAGGGAAACGAGGTCGGTCCCGGCAGTGGCGGCTACCTCGTCCTCCGCCGGCCCTGGCCGGCCATGCTGCGCGGCCTCTACAGGGAGGACGAGCGCTACCGCGAGACGTACTGGTCGAAGTACCCGGACACATACTTCGCGGGAGACGGCGCCCGGATCGACGAGGACGGCGACTTCTGGCTGCTCGGGCGCGTCGACGACGTGATGAACGTCTCCGGCCACCGGATCTCGACGATCGAGGTCGAATCGGCACTCGTCGACCACCAGAAGGTGGCGGAGGCCGCCGTCGCCGGCCGCGCCGACCCGACCACCGGGCAGGCGATCGTCGCGTTCGTCTCTCTCAAGGGCGGCGAGGAGGGCTCGCTCGAGATGCTCGAGGAGCTTCGCGAGCACGTGGCGAAGAAGATCGGCAAGATCGCCCGGCCGGCGAACATCGTCTTCACGCCGGAGCTGCCGAAGACCCGTTCCGGAAAGATCATGCGGCGATTGCTTCGAGACGTCTCCGAGCACCGCGCCCTCGGAGACACGACCACGCTGGCGGATCCGACCGTGGTCTCGGAGCTCGAGGAGCGCGCGGCGAGCGAGCGAAGCGAAGAGGACTAGTGCAGCGGGAAAACCGAGGAAACCTGGCGGTGAGGCCGCGCCAGGTCGAATTCGCTACGGCAGGACCCTAGACTCTTCTATGTGCAGATTTGCCCAAATTGCGGCGAGGAAAACCCCGATAAGTTCCGCCTTTGCGGCTTCTGCGGGACGGCGCTTGCCCCCGAGCTGCCTCCGCAGGAGGTGCGCAAGACCGTAACGATCGTCTTCTCAGACCTCAAGGGCTCGACCGCGATGGGCGAGAAGCTGGACTCCGAGGCTGTCCGCGAGGTGATGACGAGGTATTTCGATGAAATGCGCGAGGCCCTCGAGAGGCACGGCGGCACGGTCGAGAAGTACATCGGTGACGCGATCATGGCCGTCTTCGGCTTGCCTCGGGTGCATGAGGACGACGCGCTCCGGGCCGTCCGAGCGGCCGCCGAGATGCGGGAGCATCTCGCGGCGCTCAACGAGGAGCTCGAGGAACGCTGGGGAGTCACGGTCGGCAACCGAACCGGGGTCAACACCGGTGAGGTCGTCGCGGGCGACCCGACGACCGGCCAGCGCCTGGTCACCGGCGACACGGTCAACACGGCGGCACGGCTCGAGCAGGCTGCTCCGACGTCCGAGGTCCTGCTCGGCGAGACGACCTACCGGCTCGTCCGTCACGCCGTCGAGGTCGAGCCGGTCGATCCGCTCGAGCTCAAGGGGAAGGCCGAGCGGGTGGCCGCCTACCGGCTCGTCGAGGTGCACGAAGCCGAGAGCGTCGAGCGCACGCGCGACAGCCCCCTCGTGGGACGAGAGCGAGAGCTCGACCTCCTCGGCGAAGAGCTCGCTTCCGCAATCCGCGAGCGCAGCTGCCGCCGAGTGACGATCGTCGCCCAGGCTGGCGTCGGCAAGTCGCGCCTGATTGACGAATTCGGACGGGCGGCGGCCGGAGAGGTCCGGTTGCTCCGTGGCCGGTGCTTGCCCTATGGACGCGGCATCACGTTCTGGCCTCTCGTGGAGATCGTTCGCGACGCCGCCGCGATCGACGCTGAGGACGCGCCGGACGTCGCACGCACAAAGCTTGCCCAGGCCGCCGGCCCTGAAGCCCAGGACGTCGTCGATCGCGTTGCGTCGGCAGTTGGGCTTGGCACCGAGGACTTCTCGCTCGACGAGATCTTCTGGGGCACGCGGAAGTTCCTTGAACACCAAGCTCGCGAGCGGGCGCTCGTGGTCCTCCTCGAGGACATCCACTGGGCCGAGGCCGCGTTTCTCGACCTGATCGACTACGTCTCGAAAGGCGCCTCAGACGCGCCGCTTCTCCTCCTCTGTGCCACTCGACCGGACCTGTTCGAGCATCGTGCGGAGTGGGAGGACCGCGGCGCGATCGTGGAGCTGGAGCCGCTGACCGAAGAGCAGAGCGGCCTCATCGTCCAGCACCTCCTTGGCGACGCTCCGATACCCGACGACGCGCGGGCCCGGATCGTCGCCTCGGCAGAAGGCAATCCACTCTTCGTTGAGCAACTCCTCTCGATGCTGATCGACGACGGCCTGCTCCGCCGCGAGGGTGACGGCTGGGTGCCCGCAGGCGATCTCTCAGAGCTCTCGATCCCCGGCACGATTCAGGCTCTGCTGGCCGCAAGGCTGGATTTGCTCTCGCTCGAGGAGAGGGCGGTGATTGAGCCCGCATCGGTTATCGGTCAGATCTTCGAGGAGCCGCCGGTCGAGGAGCTGGCGCCCGAGGCGGTCCAGCCGAGCGTGGGAATGCACCTTGGTGCAATGACGCAAAAACAGTTGGTCCGGCCGGCCCAGGCGGGCGGCGATCAGGAGTACCGCTTCCACCACATACTCGTACGCGACGCCGCCTATCAAGGAATCCTCAAGCGCGCGCGAGCGACGCTTCACGAGCGATTCGCGGACTGGGCGGAGCGCGTCAACCGCGAGCGCGATCGTGGCACCGAGTTTGAAGAGATTCTCGGCTACCACCTCGAGCAGGCGTACCAGTACTTGTCCGAGCTGGGGCCGCTCGACGACCATGGCCTCGAGCTCGGTCGCCGCGGGGCGGCGAAGCTCGGTCCAGCCGGTCGCCGCGCGTTCGCTCGGGGCGACATGGCGGCTGCCGCGAACCTGCTCCGCCGCGCCGTGACCCTTCTCCCGGAGGGCGACCCGAGTCGGGTCGAGCTCTTGCCCGACCTCGCGGAGGTCATGACCGAAATCGGCGAGTTCGCCTGGGGCGAGGTCTTCCTCGAGGAGGCGATGGAGGCAGCGCGTGCGACCAGCGACCCCAAGCTCGAAGCGCATGTGACCCTCGGCCGGCTTCTGATCCAGCGATTCGGCGACGACGCAGCCTGGGGGGAGGAAGTCCTGGCGGTCACCAAGGAGGTGATCGAAGTCCTCGAGGCGGCGGAGGACTATGCCGGATTGGCGAAGGCTTATCGCCTCCTGTGCCTCGTCCATGGAACCGCCTCTCAGTGGGCAGCGTTCCTGGCAGCAGGCGATCGCGATTTGCATTACGCGACTCTCGCCGGCGATCGTCGCGCGCGAACGCGCGCCGTCACGGCGCGGGCAATCGCAGCCAACTACGGGCCGGAGCCGGTGGACACGGCGATCGTCCACTGCGAAGAGGCGCTCGAGCTGGCCGCCGGGAACCGCCGTTCAGAAGGGCTCGTCATGTCATATCTCGCCGAGCTCGAGGCGTTGCACGGGAACTTCGCTCGCGCTCGCGAGCTCTGCCGGAGCTCGCGAGCGATCCTTTTGGACGCGGGGGCCGAGATCCAGGCGCACGGCGTGTCCAGCCGCGCCGGACCGGTCGAGCTCCTCGCGGGAGATCCGGCCGCTGCGGTGGCGCAAGTACGGGTCGATTACGAGGCGTTGTCCCAGCTGAACGAGATCTATTTTGCCTCGACTCTCGCGGCTCTTCTCGCCGAGGCGCTCTACATGGAGGGTAACTATGACGAGGCCGCGATGTTCACTCGCAAGGCCGAGGAGCTGGCGCCGGAGGACGACACCTGGACGCAAGCGGCTTGGCGGTCGACCAGGGCGAAGCTGATCGCCATGGCGGACAGGGACGGTGAGGAAGCTCTCGCTCTCGCGCGTCAGGGGGTAGAGCTGCTCCAGACGACTGATGCCCCCGTCTGGCGAGCGAACGCGCTATGTGACTACGGGACCGTGCTCGAGGCCTACGGTCAGACGCACGAGGCGCGAGCGAGCTTCGAGCAAGCCCTGTCGCTCTACGAAAGCAAGGCCGCATCCGTGCCCGTCGAGCGGACACGGATGCGGCTCAATCGGATCGGCAGTGCCGCTGTAATCGCGAGTGCTAGTACCCCACGTGCCCGTTAGCGTCGTCCCACAGGTAGGCGCGAACCGTCCCGGGGTTCGTGTTCGGCACCTTTGCGACGCAGAGCAACGGTGGCGTCTTGGGGGCTGCGGGCGGGTCTGACGCCTTTGGCGGGTTTGACGCACTGCAGGCCTTGGTCGATTCCGACGACTTGTCCCCGATGATCCGGATGCACGAACCCAAGAACGAGCCGTTTCCGTCAAAGCTGATCGGCTTGCCCGTCGTGCTCGAAGCGACCTGGAACGACGTGCTGATCGTCCCGTTGGTCGTTGCCTTGATGACGAAGTAGGCCTGCCCCGCTGTGAGACCGCTTGGCGTGCCGTCGGGGCTGAAGCTGACACCGTCGCAGCTGGCGAAGCGCGTCCCGGCAGCCGTCAGCGTGTTCGGAGCCGAAGACGTGAGCGAGACCGGGTCGTAGGTGTGGACGGCGACGATGTTCGTGTTCGTCGAGGCCACGTCGGCCGTCCAGAGGATCTGATTCGTCGACGAGAACGTCCCGCCCGCCGCACCACTGAGGTCGGTGTTCAGGTCGATCCCGGTGCACGGGACGCCGAGGACGCAGGCCACACCAGGGCTCGCAGCAAACTGGGCGATGAACGCAGGAGACGAACCCGAGAAGAAATCGAGGAAGGCGTTCCCGAGGGTCGTGTGGAGGCGCGGCTTGTTGAACGGCGCCTTCGGGAGTGCGACAGTTGCGTCTGCGTTTTTGTCTGCTTCGGTGATGTTGCTGTCGAACGTCATCGGCGCGTCGTCCACGAACTGCCTGTCGAGGTTGGCGCCGTTCTGCGGGTTACTTTCCTTCACATCAGCCGTGGCGTTGAAGTGGACCACGGGGTCGCTGGAGTCGGCCGTGAAGTAGAGCTTCACGGTCGAGCAGATCGGACCAGATGGCGGCGGCACCGGTGTGATGCAAGGCCTTTGCGAGCTCAAGTCGCTCGCCGAACCTACGCCCGGCAGGTTCGGGAAGCTGCAGTTGATTTGGCCTACGTTCGGTGACGAGGGCGCGACGGGCAAGCAGGACGCGGGGCCTGTGGATGAGACGAACGAGACTGCCGCGGCCGTCCACGTCAGGCTGGCAGCCGGATTCGTCAGCGAGCTCTGGTCGTAGTTCTGAAGTGTCAGGTCGACCTCAACCCCGCCAAACTTCGCGAGGTTGTTATAGGTCGTGACGACTAGGCAGTAATGGCGCTCGTTGACCCCGGCACCCGGGCAGTCATGAGTCGGGGTCCCACCGTCGTGGCTCGGAAATGGTGCCGCCGACACGAACGAAACCGCAGAGCTTCCGCTCGCTGTTGCCAATACCGTCACAGACGCGAGCAGCAAAAAGCCCACGCCAAATCGAATCAAAGCTTTTCGAAACATTCCCTCTCCTCGTGAGACCGCAGGTATCGGCATGGTCGCAGCTTCCGTCGTCTCGGTCAATACGATTGACTCATGAAGGGGAAGGTTTAGGTGTCCTAATCTCCTCTTTCCTTAGTGTTTCCAGCGTTTCCGCGAGCGCCGCGTCCCGCTCGCCCCGCTCGATCTGGCCGAGGACCGTCGCGACCGTCTCAGCTAGGACGGCCGGATCGAACGGCTTGGTCAGGTAGGCATGGGCGCCGAGCTCGAAAGCGCGAATTCGGTCGGACAGCTCGCGGCGGGCCGAGATGAAGATGATCGGTATGTGATCGGTCGACCGGTCAGCCAGCAACGCCGATGTCACTTCCCACCCGGAGAGGCCGGGCATCATGATGTCGAGCAGGATCGCGTCGGGATGCTCGGCATGAACAGTGGCGAGTGCTTCGTCGCCGTCACGGGCTTCCAGTACGCGGAACCCCGCATCCTCGAGGCCGCTTCGGCAAAGCGCCCTGAGCGGTCCATGGTCGTCGACCACGAGGACGGTCCTTGGCTTCAAGCGCTCCACGGTCACGCGACCGAAGCCTAACGCGCTGCCGTGCGAATTCCGAGGCGGGCTAGCGGAGCAACCGCTCGAACTTCTCGGCCTCCTCGAACGGGCCGATCAGCGCGAGGTTAAGCCCGTGTCCGCCGATCACGTCCTGGGCGACGCGCTGGATGTCCTCTGCGGTGACGGCGTCGAGCCCTTCCTGAATCGCCTGTGGATCGACAGCCTCGCCTTCGAGCACCTCGCGGCGGAGGCCGAACATGATCATCCCCTGCGGGTTCTCGAGCTGCAGCAGGAAGCGCCCCTTGGCAAGGTTGCGCGACTTCTCGAGCTCGGCGGA
>MNDB01000112.1:6219-15105 GCA_001914705.1 Actinobacteria bacterium 13_2_20CM_68_14
GAACACGTAGTAGGCGAGGCCGCGGCGCTCTCGGACCTCGGTGAACAGCCTTGACGACATCCCGGTTCCGAGCACGGTCGCGAGCAGCTGCAGGACGTAGCGGTCGGGATGGGCGAGCGGGTAGCTCGGCACGCCGATGCAAAGGTGGGCCTGGTCGGACTGTTTGTGATGGATCTTCACGCGCGGCCCGTTGGCCTGGACGTCTGCGGCGGCGGGCTCGCCGGTCTCGGCCGCGGGCAAGTCGCCGAGCAGTTGCTCGATCTTCTCGACAGCGTCGCCCCCAACGTTGCCGCCGAGGCCGACGATCATCCGCTCCGGCTTGTACCAGCGGTCCGTGTAGCCGAGGAAGGTGTCTCGGTCGGCCGCGCGGACGGTCTCCTTGCGCCCGATGATGTCCCAGCCGAGCGGCTGGTCGCCGTAGAGGAGCTCCTCGTAGACGCCGCCGATGAAGTCCCGCGGCGTGTCGTAGTACATGTTCATCTCCTCGACGATCACGCCCTTCTCGCGCTCGATCTCGTCCTCCTCGAACTTCGAGTTGCGCAGCATGTCGACGAGGACGTCGAGGGCGGTGTCGCGGAACTCGGCCGCGCACTTGACGTAGTAGCCGGTGTACTCCTTGCCGGTGAAGGCATTGAACTCGCCGCCGATCCCGTCGACCTCGGTGCCAATGTCGCGCGCGGTCGGCCGCCGCTCCGTCCCCTTGAAGAACATGTGCTCGGAGAAGTGCGCGATCCCGTTCGTTTCGCGCGTCTCGTAGCGCGAGCCCGCCGCCAGCATGATCATGCAGGTGACCGAGGTCGCCTGCGGCATCGGGGCGAGCAGGACGCGCAGCCCGTTTCCCAGCGTCTGTCGCTCGAAGGTGCTCATGCGGGGACCGCGGTCAGCTTCTCGCGCCATTCCGCCGGCACCGGGACCGGCTCGCGCAGGTTGTAGTCGTAGGCGACCTGGACGCTCTTGGCGACCGCCACGAGCTCCCCGTCGACGCGCAGCTCGTAGTCGAGGTCGAAGCTCTTCGTGCCGAAGCGGCTCGCCCGCACCGAGATCGCGACCTCCTGCCCGAGGCGCACCGGAGCTTTGAAGTCGATCTCGACGCGCGCGACGACCATGTTCATGTCCTCGAGCCCGGTCGCGGCGCCCATCTCGGAGAAGAAGGCGACGCGCGCCTGCTCGAGGTAGGTGAGGAAAACGGCGTTGTTCACGTGCCCCATCGGATCGAGGTCGCGGAAGCGCACTCGCTCTTCGTGGACGAAGTCGCCGCTCGACATTGGGCGGATGCTAGCGGCGGCCCTGGAGGCGGCGTTCGAGGTTCGTCTTCACTGCGGGCCAGTCGTCGTCCGTGATCGCGTAGTAGGCCGAGTCGCGGATCCCGGCGTGGATCAGCATGTGCTTCCGGAAGATCCCCTCGAAGGTTGCCGGCAGGGCCTCGAGCGCACCCCGCGACTCCTCGTTCCTCGCGTCGGTCTTGAACTCGACACGCATCACGCCCGCTCGCTCGAAGGCGTGCTCGAGCATCAGCAGCTTCGCCTCGACGTTCGCGCCGCTCGACCACGCGGATCGCGCCAGCCAGGTGTTGCCTATCTCTACCCCGCGATGCTCCGGGCGCAGTGTCATGTAGCGAGTGCTGCCGAGCACAGGGCCGCCTTCGCGCCGGATGGTCACGAAGGGCGCCTCGCGTTCCGCCGCGGCTTCGCGCAGTGCGTGGGCGAACCAGCGATCGAAGCCCTCCGGCTCGCTTCCGTCGATCTGCATCCAGGCCCAGATGACGGGATCGGCCCCGGCCGCGCGCAGAGGCTCCCGGTGCTCCTCACGAATCGGCTCGAGCGCGACCAGCCGACCCTCGAGGCGCTGCATGAGGTCGTGCCACATCAGCGGTCCTCACGGCGATAGACGAACCGGACAGCCGACCAGTCGTCGTCAAAGGCGATGCTCTTGTTGTCGACCAGCCCGGCTTCCAGGCCGATGCGTTGGACGCTCGCGAAGGTCAGGTCGGTCTCGAGCTTCGAAGTCCGCTTCGGGTATGCGATCCAGAGCCCGTCGGCCGCCGCCAGCGTCCGTTTCAGCTTCGCAAACCGCCGTTCGAGCTCTGCCTGGCTGGTCGTGAAATAGACGACGACGTCGGCGCCAGGCTTCGCGCCGAGTTTCGTGGTCAGCGGCGTCCCGGAGTAGTCGCGTTCAGCCAACGTTAAGCCGAGGTAAGAAAGTGGAGAAAAGCCTTGCTATGGGGTTAAGGGCGTCGGCTAGCTTGACGAACCGATGCTCGACATGCTGCATCTGCTCACCGTTGTCTCTCTGTTCGCCGGAGCCTGGCTGATCTCGCGCGGGGCGGCCTACGTCGCCCGCAAGGTCCTGGCCTGGCACGACCGCCACACCGAGGCCGCTGCGGCGACCGTGGACGTCCGGATCGCGAACGTGAAGCGACGGGAGACGACGGTCGCGGTGATCCGCGCCGCGATCGCGTACGCCGCTTTCGCGATTGCGATCGTCCTCTCGGCCGCGCAGCTGACCGGTGGCCTGAACAAGCTCACCACGCTGGCCGGCGCCTCGTTCGTGATCATCCTCGCGGGCTTCGCGATCCAGCGCGTGCTGATGGACGTGATCGCCGGGACGATGATGTTCGTCGAGCGCTGGTACGCGGTCGGGGACACGATTGCGATTCCGACGCTCGAGCTCCAGGGCATCGTCGAGGACGTCTCGCTGCGCCGCACCAAGCTGCGCACGCTCGACGGCGAGACGATCCAGGTCTCGAACTCGCAGATCCCTGCTGTCCGCGTGCTGCCCGAAGGGCTGAAAGAGCTCGCGATTGAGCTCTTCGTTACCGACCGCGAGAGCGGCGAGAACCTCGTCCGCGCAGCGCAGCGGATCCTGCCTGAGGGCCCGACGACCTTCGCGCGCCGGCCGTGGATCGAAGAGGTCAACGAGCTCGACGAACGACTCGTTCGGATCAGGCTGCGCGCTTCCGTGGTCGCGGGTCGCGAGTGGCTGGTCAACGGCTTCCTCTCCGACCTGCTGAAGGAGCGGGCGGACGAAGGACTGATCGTGCACGGCCCGGTCGTGCTGACGGTCGACGAGCAGACCGCCCGGAGCTTCGCGCGCGCCAGCGCCGCAACCCGCTGGGCTGGCCGGCCGGCGACCCAGCAGCCCTAGGCGGGTTTGGCCCTCCTAGAAGGTTTGGAGCTCGCCGAGCAGCCGGTCGACCTCGTCGGCCGTGTTGTAGTGGACGATCCCGGCGCGCACCGCGCCCTCGTCCAGGCCCAGCCGCTTCATCACTTCGACGGCGTAGTAGTTGCCCTGCCAGACCGCGATGTTGCGTTCGCCCAGCCGCTCGGCGACCGTTCGGGGCGACTGCCCTTCAACGTTGAAGGCAAACGTCGAGACCCGCCTGTCCATGCTGTTGACGCCGTACAGCGTGCAGCTGTCCGGCAGGCCCTCGAGGAACCGCTCGCCCAGCTCGCGCTCATGTGCCTGGATCGCTTCCCAGCCGATCGAGTCGACGTACTCGACCGCTGCGACGAAGCCCGCGAGCAGCTCGTGCGGGAGCGTCCCGGTCTCGAACCGATGCCCGAGTGGCTCGTCGGAGGCGGGGCGAACCTTGTACGGGCGCCATCGTTCGAGCAGCTCCGACTTTCCGTACGCGAGCCCCAAGTGCGGTCCGTAGAACTTGTAAGGCGAGCAGATCAGGACGTCGGCCCCCGCGGCTGCGACGTCGATCGGGCCGTGCGGCCCGTAGTGGACGGCGTCGACCCACGCGATGGCGCCGGCCTCGTGCGCGAGCTCGGCCACGCGGGCCACGTCCACGAGCGTGCCGACCGCGTTCGAGGCCCACGGGAAGGCGACAACGCGGGTGCGGTCGGTCAGCTGCGCGGCGAGATCCTCGAGGTCGAGCGTCGTGTCATCACGGATGTCCGCGAAGCGAACGACCAGGCCGAGGTCGTGCGCGAGCTCCAGCCACGGCGAGACGTTCCCGTCGTGATCGAGCCGCGTCACGACGACCTCGTCTCCCTCGCTCCATTCGCGGGCGGCCGTCCGGGAAAGGGCGAAGTTGAGCGTCGTCATGTTGGCGCCGAAGATCACCTCGTCCGGCGCGCTGCCGAGGAAGGATGCGGCCGCGAGTCTCGAGTCGGTGACGAGCCGCTCCGTACGCCGGCTCGTCTCGTAGGGGCCGCTGACGTTCGCGTTCGACTCGCGCAGGTAGGCCGCGATCGCGTCGATCACCTCGTCGGGAACCTGTGTGCCGCCCGGCCCGTCGAAGAAGGCGAGCTCGTTCTCGAGGGCCGAGAAGCGTGCTCGAACCGCGGCGACGTCGAACGCGACGGTGCTCATCGCCCAACGCTAGCAATGGGCCGGATACCCCCTTGTGTCTGGGCGGCTAGCGTGCAACCCTCTTTATGACTTCTGAACAGGGAGAGGACATGAGCGAATCGATTGCAGTGCCCGCAGCGGGCGCAGCCGAAGCCACGCCCACGGGGCCGGTCGTCGAGGCACACGAGCTGACCCGTCGCTACGGCGAAGGCGACACCGCCGTCGACGCTCTCCGGGGCGTCAACCTCGAGGTCGAACGAGGAAAGCTGACGGCAGTGATGGGCCCGTCGGGCTCCGGCAAATCGACGCTGATGCACATCCTTGCCGCACTCGACGTGCCGACCACCGGCTACGTCGTCCTGGCGGGCACGAAGCTCGGCGAGCTCAACGACACGCAGATCACGAAGCTGCGTCGTGAGCACATCGGCTTCATCTTCCAGTTCTTCAACCTGCTGCCGATGCTGACGGCCGAGGAGAACATCCTGCTGCCGCTGACGATTGCGGGCGAGAAGCCGGAAAAGGGGTGGTTCGAGGAGCTGCTGAAGACGGTGGGGCTCGCCGACCGCCGCAGCCACCGGCCGGCCGAGCTTTCGGGTGGCCAGCAGCAGCGTGTTGCGATCGCACGCGCGCTCGTCTCGAAGCCGACGGTGGTGTTCGCGGATGAGCCGACGGGCAACCTCGACTCGAAGACGAGCGAGGAGATCCTCGAGCTGCTCCGCGCCTCGGTCGACTCCTACGGCCAGACGACCATGATGGTTACGCACGATCCGGGCGCGGCCGCGATCGCCGACCGGATCCTGTTCCTCGCCGATGGCTTAATCGTCCGCGACATGCCGCGCGCTGACGCGAGCACCGTGATCGCGGCCATGGACGAGCTGACCGCGAGCTGATGCTAGCCGTCACGCTGAGGGGGCTTGCAGGGCGCAAGTTCCGGGCTTCGCTGACGGCGCTCGCCGTCGTCCTCGGCGTGGCGATGATCAGCGGCACATACGTCCTCACCGACACGATCAACAACGGCTTCGACACGATCTTCACGCAGTCGTACAAGAACGCCGACGTTGTCGTCAGCGGCAAGACGGCCTTCCTGAACGCGAACGGCAACGGGGTCGAGACGCCTTCGTTCCCGGAATCGGTGCTGGCGAAGGTTCGACAGCTGCCGGACGTCGCCGTCGCAGCCGGCTCGGTCACCAGCGACCAGGTTCGGCTGCTGCAGAAGAACGGGAAGATCATCAACACGGGTGGGGCACCGCCGCTCGGTTTCTCGGTCGACCCGCGTTACAACCAGTTCAACCCCACGGTCTTGACCGCGGGTGAATGGCCACGCGGCCCGAAGCAGATTGCGATCGACAACCACACCGCCTCCGACGCCGGCTACCGCGTCGGCGACTCGATCGGCGTCGAGGCTGATAGCCCGGCGCAGACCTTCCGAATCACCGGTATCGCGAAATTCGCCGGCGTCAACTCGACCGGCGGGGCGACATTTGCCCTCTTCGCCCCCCAGACCGCTGCCCAGCTGTTCGGCAAGGTCGGCAAGCTCGACTACGTCCGGATCCAGTCGAGCCCCGGCGTGTCGCAGGCCAAGCTGATCAAGGAGATCAAGCCGCTGCTGCCGGCCACGGCGACCGTGCGAAACGTGCAAGAGCAGGTGAAGCAGGACAAGAAAGGCCTGGGCGGCTTCATCGACTTCCTGCGCTACGCGCTCCTCGCCTTCGCATTCGTCTCCCTCTTCGTCGGCTCATTCGTGATCGCGAACACGCTCTCGATCACGATCGCGCAGCGGACGCGCGAGTTCGCGACGCTGCGGACGATTGGTGCGTCGCGCCGCCAGGTTCTCTGGGCCGTCGTCCTCGAAGCGCTGATCGTCGGGCTCGTCGCCTCGATCGTCGGTCTCTTCCTCGGCCTCGGGCTGGCGAAGGTGCTTAACCGGCTCTTCATCGCCGTCGGGATCGACCTGCCCCAGGGAAACACGATTTTCGCGGCGCGGACGATCATCGTCTCGCTCGTCGTCGGCACGCTGATCACGCTGATAGCGAGCGTCCGGCCTGCCAGGCGCGCAACCCGCGTGCCGCCGATCGCTGCCGTCCGCGAAGGCTCCGTGCTGCCCGTCTCACGCTGGGCGAAATACGGGCCGGTTACCTCACTCGCAGTGCTGGCGGTCGCCGTGGCGCTCGTCTCCGTCGGCGCGCTCGCGGGCGGGCTTGCAACGGGGCCGCGACTATTCGCGCTCGGCGTCGGCGTATTGCTTCTGTTCTTCGGCGTCTCGATGAACGCCGCGAGGATCGTTCGCCCGCTTGCCGCTGTTCTCGGCGCCCCGGCGCAGACCATCGGTGGCGCGGCCGGAGTCCTGGCGCGCGACAACGCGACCCGAAACCCGGCACGGACGGCCTCGACTGCGTCCGCGTTGATGATCGGGCTGGCGCTCGTCACCTTCGTCGCCCTCTTCGGTCAAGGGCTTCGGTCGTCCTTCGAGGACGCTGTGAACAAGCTTTTCATCGCCAACTACGCGGTGACGTCGACGAGCGCCTTCATCCCGATCTCCTCGGCGGCGGGCGAGAGCCTGGTCGGGAAGCCCGGCGTGAACGTCGTCTCGCCGATCCGGGCCGGCTCGGCGAAGTTCCTTGGTTCCGTGCACGACATGAGCGGCGTCGACGCGCAGCTTCCCGCCGTCGTCCACCTGGACTGGAAACAGGGCAACAACAGCGTTCCCGGCCGTCTCGGGCTGACCGGCTTCTTCACGAGCAGCAAGTACGCGAAGGCTCACCACCTACGTGTCGGCTCGCCGATGACGATGCAGTTCGCGTCGGGTCAGAAGGCAACCGTCAGGTTGCTCGGCACGTACGAGGAACCGAAGGGAGGCTCGCCCTTCGGGGACGCGATCATCTCGACCGCCCTGTTCGACAAGCACGTCAACCGGCCGCAGGATCAGATGGTCTTGATCAACTCGCCGGACGGCGTCAACACGACGAACACCGCGACTTTGAAGGACGACCTCCGCGCCTTCGCGGATGCGAAAGTCCTGACACGCTCGCAGTTCATCAAGGACAGCGAGAAGCCGATCAACCGCTTGCTCAACCTTCTCTACGTGCTGCTCGCGCTGTCGGTGATCGTCAGCCTCTTCGGGATCGTCAACACGCTCGTGCTCACCGTCTTCGAGCGCACCCGCGAGCTCGGAATGCTTCGCGCGGTTGGGATGACGCGGCGACAGGTCCGCATGATGATCCGGTACGAGAGCATCGTCACGGCGCTGATGGGAGCGGCACTCGGAATCGCCGTCGGCACGTTTCTCGGCGCACTCGTGATCCACGCGCTCTCGAGCCAGGGCCTCGTCTTCTCGTTCCCGGTGCTGACGATCGTCTACTTCGTCGTCGCGGCGATCGTCGTCGGCGTGCTAGCGGCCATCGTGCCCGCGCGACGCGCAGCCAGGCTGAACGTGCTCGAGGCTTTGCAGTACGAGTAGACCGTCCGGGGCGGACCGTAGTCTCGTGCGCAATGCGCAGGCTGCGGACCCTGAGCGAAGCGGAGTGCTATCTCCGCTGCTACGGCGGCGCGGACGAGTCGGTCAAGGTCTTTCGCGTCGAGCGGCCAGAGCACGAGGAGCTTCGCCTGACCGGCGAGCGGCTTCGCCGACTGTTCGAAAGCCGGCTCGACCTGCGCGAGCAGAGCGTCGCCGAGTCGCCGCGCGGCGCGCTGGCACGGACTCGGCACCGGCTGGTCGTCGAGTGCCGGGCCGGATGCCTGCAGGCCGCGCTCGGCCGCCGTCCAGCGCTGAGCGCTGTCCCAGACGTCCTCGCGCCGGGCCTGCGGGTCGTCTTCTGCGGGATCAATCCGGGCTTCGTCTCGGCCGCCGCCGGAGCGCATTTCGCGAATCCGCGGAACGACTTCTGGCGACTACTGCACGACGCCGGCTTCACGCCGAGGCTGCTCGCTCCCGAGGAGCAGTTCAAGGTCCTGAAGTTCGGAATCGGTCTGACGAATGCCGCGACCAGGACGACGCGCGGCTCAGGCGACCTGCGCCGGGGCGACTTCGACCGTGAGCGGCTCGAACAAGTCGTTGCCGAGCTCGCTCCGCGCGCGGTTGCGTTCGTGGGGAAGGAGGCATACCGCGGGCTTTTTGGCGAGCGGCCGGAACTTGGTCCGCAAGAACGCACTCTCGGCGACGTCGGCCTCTTCGTCGTGCCCTCGACTTCGCCGGCGAATGCGGCAGTTCCCTACCCGGAGCGGCGGCNGGCCCGCCGTGCGCGCGGTCGTCCTCGATGCCCGGAACCGCGTCCTGCTGGTCAAGTTCGTCGACGCCGTCGGCCACGTCTGGTGGGCGACCCCGGGCGGCGGGATCGGCGAGGGCGAGTCCCCGGAGCAGACGCTTCGCCGCGAGCTGGACGAGGAGCTCGGGCTGAATAATTTCGAGCTCGGCGCCGAGATCTGGACGCGGGAGCACACATTCGCCTGGATGGGCCGCATCCTGCGGCAGCGAGAGGACATCTACTCTGTCCGAGTCGAGAGACACGACCCGGCGCCGACGATCGACCTCCGCGCAGAGGGCGTGCACGAGCTTCGCTGGTGGACGCTCCCAGAGCTCGAGGCGGCCGA
>MNDB01000049.1 GCA_001914705.1 Actinobacteria bacterium 13_2_20CM_68_14
GCCGCCACCAGGGACATCGCGGCCGCGGCGGCAGAGCTCCTCCTCGACCACTCCTGGTCGCGGGACGGCGAGCGGCCGGTCATGGGGCCAGAAGACCTTTCGTTCAACGAGATGGCCGCGATCATGACGGACGTGCTCGACCGGCCGGTCCGCTTTCAGCGGACTGCCGATGACGCGTACAAAGCGAGGCTGCTCAGCTTCGGAATGTCGGAGGCGATGGCCCAAGCGACCCTGGACATGTGGACTGCCTACGGCGACGGGCTTGATCTGGCAGAGCCGCGAACCGCCGCGTCGACCACGCCCACATCGTTCCGGCAGTGGTGTGAGGACACCTTGAAGCCGGCCATCGAGAGCCTCGATAGACCGCATCAGGGGCGCGTCGCGCTCATCACCGGCGGCTCTCGCGGCATCGGTCAGTCCGCTGTCGAGCTGGCTCGTCGAGGAGCGCACGTCGTCATCGGAGCGCGGACCGATCAGAGCGAAACCGCCCACCTCGTCGCCGAGGTCGCTTGGGCGGCGATAAGGCCGCGGCTTCCCGAGAGGCGCCCCCCACTCACGTCGGTCTCACAAACATATGACCTTGGCGATGCAAGAGGCTCATCGGCCCAAACTGCAGGTCGTCGACATTCGTGGGCCGGGCTCGTCGATCGCCGGCAGCGTGGACGGAGACTGAGAGTTGCGGATCGGGAACGACCGATGAGTTTCCGGCGTTGAAGCCGTCATATGAGTGTGAGGACTGCGTCAGTGAGTGCTGCTCGGAGCGAGGGCGAGCTGTGGTCGCGCGCGCGTCGCGGGGACGGCGATTCATTCGCCGTGGCGACCGGCCGCTACCGGCGCGAACTCGAGGTTCACGCCTACCGGATGCTGGGCTCGGCCGAGGACGCGGAGGACATCGTCCAGGAGACATTCCTACGTGCCTGGCGAAAAAGGGAGACGTTCCGCGGTCAGGCGACGTTACGCGCCTGGCTGTATGGGATCGCGACCAACGCGTCGCTCGACCTGCTCGAGCGCCGATCGCGGCGTCTCTTGCCGCATCTGGTCAGCGCGCCGATCGATCCGGAGACTCTTCCTGAGCCGAGCAGAGACATCTCCTGGGTGAGGGGAGAGATGACCTGGCTGGAGCCGTACCCCGATCGACTGCTGGATGAGGTCGTAAGCGGCGAGGATCCGCCGGACGAGGCGATTGTTGCGCGGGAGACGGTTGAGCTCGCCTTCCTGGTTGCGATTCAGCAACTGCCGCCCCGGCAGCGGGCGGTGCTGATTCTTCGCGATGTGATCGGGTGGAGCGCGCGCGAGACGGCGGCGATGCTGGAGATGTCCGTCGTCGCAAGCAACAGTGCGCTACAGCGCGCCCGCGAGATGCTGCGCGACTATCCCCCGGAGCGCCGCGACGAGTGGCATCGCGAGCATCGTCCGGATCCGCGTGAGCAGGAAGTGCTCATGCGTTACATGGACGCCTGGAAGCGCACCGACCTCAACGCGCTCGCCGCGCTCTTGAAGGAGGACGCACAGCTGACGATGCCGCCGACGCCCGGCTGGTTCTTCGGCCGCGACGCGATCCTCCGCTTCTACGCCAGGTATCCGTTCCGCGTGGGAGCGTCCGAGCATCTGCACACGCCGACGCGGGCGAACCGCCAACCGGCCCACGCGGTCTGGCGGCGGGTGCAGCCGGACGCTCCGCCGAAGCCGTTTGGGATCGAGGTGCTGCGGATCGAGGACGGCCTGATCGCGGAGATCCACTACTTCCTGCAGCCGGAGCTCATTGGGCGGTTCGCGATTGCGCCGCCCGCATGAGCTGCGACGAGGAATTCGACCTCGACCGGCTCGCACGCGACTCCCTGCACTTTCGCCGGCGGGAGCTCGAGCTAGCGTCCGGTGAGGAGTTGCGGATCGACGCTCGTGCGTGGCGGGATGCGATCGCCTTCGTGGAGAGCGGCGAGGTCGAACTGGAATGCAGTGCAGGTGAACGGTCGCGTTTCGCAGTTGGAGCAGTCCTCTGCTTCCGGCCACCGGTGCGCTTCCTCCGCAACAGCGGCGACGAACCGGCGCGACTCATAACGATTTCGCGGCGGACGCGCGAGCGGACGAAGCGCAGCGGTTAGTTCCTGAGCCTCCCGCCGTCACACAAGTGACGACGAATTTTCGAACGGGAGGTTCTTGTGATCGCTGTAGCCCAGTCCCCGGTTGCCGAACAGAGTGTGCATCGCTGGCGCGCGTTCGCCGTGCTCGCGGTCTCGTACTTCATGACGATCGTCGACCTGACGATCGTGAACGTGGCTTTGCCGACGATCGGTCGCAAGCTGCACTTCAGCGAGACGAACCTGCAGTGGGTTGTCACCGCGTACGGGCTCACGTTCGGAGGATTCCTGCTGCTCGGCGGCCGAGCTGCGGACCTGCTCGGGCGTCGGCGCGTGATGATGATCGGCCTCGCGCTCTTCACCGCCGCGTCGCTCGCCTGCGCGCTGGCGACGACCGACACTTTCCTGATCGTGATGCGCGGCGTCCAGGGACTGGGGGCGGCGATCGTGCTGCCGGCTGCGCTGGCGATCGTGATGAACATCTTCCCGGAGGGTGCGGAGCGCAACAAAGCGCTCGGCGCCTGGGGCGCCATCGCGGCGAGCGGCGCGACCGTCGGCCTGATCGCGGGCGGCTTGCTGACCCGCTACATCGGCTGGCAGTACATCTTCTACCTCAACATCCCGATCGGGGCGGCCGCGCTGCTGCTCGCACGGCGGATCGTCCCCGAGAGCCGCCTCAACGTGGCGCGGCGCCGCTTCGACCCGTTCGGCGCGGTGACCGTCACGGGGGGATTGCTGCTGGGCGTGTACGCGTTGTCGCAGGCGCCTCTGCACGGCTGGGGAAGCGCGCGGACGATCTCACTGCTAGCGGTTGCCGCCGTGCTGGAGCTCGCGTTCCTCGTGATCGAGACGCGCGTCGAGGCTCCCTTGCTGCCGATGCGTATTTTCCGGCTCCCGACTGTCGCCGGCGCGAACGCAGTCGCGCTGCTGCTTGGCGCAAGCTTCTTCGCCTTCATCTTCGTCGGCACGCTCTACATGCAGCAGGTGCTCCGCTACTCGGCGCTCCAGACCGGGCTCGCCTGGCTCGCCGCCTCGATCACGTCGGTCGCACTCGCGGGACTCTCGCAAGCGCTCGTCACCCGCGTCTCGGCCAAGTTCGTGATGGCGGTTGGGATGGCTCTGATCGGCGGCGGCATCCTCTGGGCGACGGCAGCGCCGGTACACGGCCGCTTCTGGGCGGATCTCGCTGGTCCGTTCTTCGTCGCGGGCGCCGGCACCGCCTTCGCCTTCATTCCCGTCTCGATCGCCGGGCTTGCCGGCATCGCCCATCACGAAGCCGGCCTGGCCTCGGGGCTGCTCAACACCTCACAGCAGGTGGGAGGCGCGATCGGCGTAGCGATCGCCTCGACCGTGGCCGCCACCCACTTCAAGACGCTGATCCACTCCGGCTCCGCCGCTCCGGCTGCACTTACCGGCGGCTTCCAGTGGGCGTTCTGGGTGTGCGGCGCGATCGGAGTCGCAGCGGTCCCGATCACGTTCCTGCTCGTCCGCAGCCGCGACCTCGTACAGACGGCCGATCCGCAGCCTGCGCTCGTCGAGCCGCGGGCGGCTGCGTAGCAGATCACTCATTCACCGACACGACCGGGCTCGAGGTCCAGCCCCAACAACCACGACTCGAACGCCAACACGACAGGAGGCTTCATGAGCACGAATTCAATGACGATCGAAGGGAAGACTGTTCTGGTTACCGGCGCCAATCGCGGCATTGGACGGGCGCTGGTCGACGAGGTGTTGAGCCGCGGCGCGAGCCGGGTCTACGCCGGAACCCGGACACCCTTGAGTCATACCGACGGGCGCGTGGTGCCACTCACCCTCGACGTGACCGATCGAGCGCAGATCCGCTCGGCAGTCGAGCAGGTCGAGTCCCTCGACATTCTCGTCAGCAACGCGGGCGTCTCGTTGGGCGGTGATCTCGACCGCGCGGTGATCGATCAGCACCTCGCGGTCAACCTCTTCGGCACGCTCGACGTGATTCAAACATTCCTGCCGTTGGTGATCGACGCGCGGGGAGCCGTCGTCAGCGTGCTGTCGCTCGCGGCTGTCGCGGCGGTGCCCTTTGATCCGAACTACTCGATTTCGAAGGGCGCCAGCCTCTCCCTGTTACAAGTGCTGCGCGGCCAGTTGTCGCCACGCGGCGTGAGTGTTCACGCGGTCCTGCCGGGCCCGGTCGATACGGACATGACCCGCCACCTCGACCTGCCGAAGGCCTCAGCTGAATCCGTGGCGCAGGCCATTGTCGATGGCCTCGAGCGGGGCGACGAGGAGATCTTTCCCGACCCAATGTCCGCGGCGATCGCCGACGGCTGGTCCGACGGTGTCGTCAAAGCCCTCGAGCGCCAGTTCGCTTCCTATGTCGAGGCCGATCCCGTCGCGTCGTGATCATGTTCGTGCGAAACAGCGAGACGCGGCAAGAGAGCGAATCGCGACGTTCTCCTCGAGGGTCCCGCCGGTCAGCCGCGATGATGACCGGCTTGAGCTCGCACCGCTGATGCGGTCCAGGTCAGTGGAGGCGTTGCGCGACGACCGCGGGACCGGGCAATGACCCGGCTCCGCGGTCGTCATGTTCGGACGTCACGTCGCGGGCGACGCCGAGCTCGTCAACGACTTCCCGCACACACTGATGAGTGAAGCACCGTTGGAAGATGGGAACGCACTGCCGGATGAGCGCCTCAAGATCTTGTTCGCGTACTGCCATCCCACCTTGGTGCTCGAGACGCGAGTTGCGCTCAACCCTTGGCATGCTCGGCGGTCTGACCAACGACCAGATCGCCGGCGCGCTACGCGTTCCGTCCGCGATCGTGGCGGAACGCCTCGCCGGCGCACGAGCGAAGATCAAGAAGGCGGGGATCCCGTTTGGTGTCCCGCGGGACGGCTCTCTTCCGGAGCGACTCGCCGCTGTCCTCGCGACCGTCTATCTGATCTTCAACGAGGCGTACGCTGGTGACGGCCAGCTCGCCGCCGAGGCGATCCGGCTCGGTCGCATGCTCGCTGAGTTGCTGCCAGACGAGTCAGAGGTGCATGGGCTGCTCGCGCTGATGTTGTTGAACGACGGCCGCCGAACCTCTCGCTACCGCCACGGCGAGCTCGTGCTCCTCGATGACGAGGAACGAAACCCTTGGGATCGAGAGAGAGTCGCCGAGGGAGAGCAACATCTCGCACGCGCGCGTGCGCTGTACGGCCACGGCGCCTACGTGCTTCGGGCGGAGATCGCTTCCGTGCATATGGCCGAACCGGTCGACTGGCCGGAACTTGTCGCCCTCTACACGGAGCTTGCCCGGCTCGTGCCGTCAGGGGCAGTCGAGCTCAACCGGGCAATCGCAGTCGCGGAAGTCGCCGGCCCGGAGGCGGCGCTGGTAATCGTCGAGCGGATCGACTTCGAGCCTTCCGAGCTCGACCATTACTGCTCTCTCCACTCCACTCGGGCCGACCTGCTCCGCCGGCTCGGACGGACGATCGACGCCCGCTATGCGTACGGGAGAGCGCTGCAGCTGACCCGATCCGAGCCCGAGCGTCGCTTCCTGAAACGGCGCATTGCCGAACTCCCGCCCCCCGCCGCTGCGGACTGCGAAGCCTTCTGGGACAACGCTCTCGACCGGATCAAGGCTGCCGCAGAGGCCGACGAGATCGAGGACGCTGAAGCACCAGCTGAAGACGCTCGTGCTCAACGCCGGCGCCTTCCCGCTGATGCGCCCGATCCAGCCGCACACCTGGAACATGTTCAACCGCAACTTGCGAAGCGAGAGCGCCCTCCCCATGGCGCCGACCACTGACGAGAAGAAAGGAGACGACGATGCTTGCCCTGGTACGTGACGGAAGGAACGACCCACCGGTCACTCTGCAGGAGGTTCCCGAGCCCCAACCGAAGGAGGGTGAGGCGCTCGTGCAGGTGCGGGCGAGCACGGTGAATCGCGGCGAGCTCGCGCTGCTCGCCTCACGCGCCGACGGCTGGCGGCCAGGCCAAGACGTCGCCGGCGTAGTGGCGACACCAGCAGCTGACGGCAATGGGCCCCCGGCCGGCACGCGCGTAATCGGGCTCGCCGAGGCAGCCGCATGGTCGCAACGCGTCGCCGTCCCGGTCGAACGACTCGCCGTCATCGACGACGCTGTGCCGTTCGAGTCGGCCGCGACCCTCGGCCTCGCCGGACTGACAGCGCTGCGTTCGCTGCGCGAAATCGGGCCGCTGCTCGGCCGCAGCGTTCTCGTCCTCGGCGCAAGCGGTGGGCTCGGACACTTCGTCGTGCAGCTCGCCGCACTCGCTGGCGCAAACGTCAGCACGCTCGTCCGCACCGACGCGACCGGAGCCGGCAGCCGCCTCGCGGATCTGGGAGTCAGGCAGCTGATCGCAGGCGAGGAACCCGAAACCGCAGCGTTCGAAGTCGTCGTCGACGTCGTTGGCGGAGCATCGCTGGAACGCGCGATCCGCGCCGTCCGTCCAGGCGGCACGATCATGCTGCTCGGAGCCACCGACCCGCAGCCCGCCAGGATCACGCTGCTCGACTTCATCGGTCACGAGGGCGCGCGCATCCTCACCTTCTTCTCCTACGCCGGCGACGACGCGGCCATCGGCCCCGACCTCGACACACTCGCGCAGCTAGTAGCACAGGGCCGGCTGCACCCGACCATCTCCATCGCCGTCGACTGGAAAGACGTCGGCCGCCTTCTCGACGCAATGAGGGAAGGCAAACTCGCAGGCAAGACCGTTCTGACTGTGACCTCGCCATGAACGGGATCAATCTGGTTCCGCAGCCCTCAAGAACCCAGCGTGCTCAAGCTAGGGTCGGGCCCGCCCGCGATCACGATGCGAACCATCACGGCGCGAGCGCTCAATAGGGCGCGCAGCGACTGCGACAGCGAGAACCCGGCGGCGTTTGAGGCCGAGTACGCTGAAAGAGGAGAAGAGTAGGTAGCGGAGCGAATGCCGTGCGCGACAGCACGTTGACGATCACGCTACGCGAACGGTCAGGGACGGTAGGAACGCCGCGGACACGTCAGAGACGAGACGCTCTCAGCGGCTTCCTGAACCTGGGCCGCGTCAGTCACGTCCAGTTTCACGCACGTCCCTCCCCGACGAGAGTCGATCGTTCTCTCGCCGCGTCATGCGTCGTACTCGTCGTGTCGGCGCAGCCACATCTCGCCGTTTTCGTCGCGACCCTTGGGCGTCCGGTCGAGGATCGCGTAGTAGCCCATCAGGAACTCGGTTCCGCGGGCGTAGCTGGAGTAGCAGTGGTAGACGTTGCTCCCGTCGCGGGCGAACGTGCCGACACCGTGGCCCTCGGAGAAGTAGCCGGCGATGTCCGTGCCGGTCGCGTCGGCGTTCTGGGTGGCGACCGGCGGGAGGCTGTCGCGGACTTGCTGGTCGCCTAGCAACGGAAACGCCGCAACCTCGTTGGCCAGGAGAAGCGGCACAGCGTCGTGCGCGTGATCGCCGACGGAAACGCCGAAGTCAAGGTTGAAGTCGCTCTCGTAGCTCGAGGCCCAGTTGAAGCTCCAGCCCATTCGGCGACGGTAGGCGAGCAGCTTCTCGAGCGGCGCGTGTGAGATGCAGACCATCGTGACGTCGCGCGCCTTGAGATGCGGGAGCACGCCGTTGAAGCTGTCGGCTGTCGACGAACAGGTCGCGCAGCCGGCGGTGTAGTCGGGGCCAAACATGAAGTGGTAGACGATCAGCTGCGACCTGCCGTCGAACAGCTCCGCAAGAGTGCGTGTGCCGGCCTCGGTGTCGAAGCGGTACTCCTTTTCGAGAGCCACCCACGGGAGCTCGCGGCGCTGCTGTGCGATCTCGTCGGCGAGCCGCGTGTGCTCCTTCTCCCGCGCGAGCAGCGGCGTGCGTGCGGCGAGCCAGTCTTCGCGTGTTCCGATCTTGGTCATGCTGTGACTCCTTTACGTTTTAGGGACCAACGGCAACGGTGATTCCGAGTGAGACGATCACGAGCGCCACCGGGACGTCGACCGAGAGCCGCTCGGGCAGAAGTTTCTGGGCAAGCACGAGCACGGCGATCACGGACATCCAGGCGATGCTCATGACGCCGAGCGCCAGCAACATCAGCATCAGGCCGATGCTCGAGCCGAGGCAGTACAGACCGAACGTGAATCCTGAACGGACACTCTCGCGGCAGCGCCGGCGGCACTCATGCTTGAGCGGCGTGAGCTCGTACAGACCAGCCCCGACGGTCAACGCCCCTGCGATGAGCGACCCATGCGGGCGGTACGCCGGATACACCGCGAGCCCAACGAGTATCCAGACGGCGAGATAGGAGCCAACAAACAGCGGCGAGGTCTGCACCCGGTTCCGCCTCAACACCGCCGGGGCGACGCTCGGCAGCATCATCGCCGCCATCATCGGCACCCAAAAGCCGACGAAGGACCCGAAGGAGCCGAGCTCGGTCGCGCCACCCATGTCCATCCCCTTCATTTGCTCGACTGCGACCACCCAGGCCGCTGCCGCAAGGACGAGCGTCATCAACCCAGCTACCGTTGGCGTCCGCTCTGGTCATCTCAGTAAAGACACCAGCGCTGCGCGCGATCGACCGATCCGAGGCGGCGGCGGGGGAGAGAGCTTGGAATCGCTGTCAGCCATGTTCGCGCTCAACGCGGGTAAACGCCGCCGTCGATGCTGAAGACCTGGTTGGTGATGTAA
>MNDB01000001.1:0-19533 GCA_001914705.1 Actinobacteria bacterium 13_2_20CM_68_14
CCATGTCGAGCGCATCCGCGACCCTGACGATCCCGGCCTCGAGCGTCAGCGGCTTGCCGTACTCGCGGTGGCTGGTGATCGTGTGCAGGACCTCGGAAGCGATCACCGTCAGCTCGGGCTCCTCGTAGAGACCCTCGAGCAGCTGCCGCTGCTTCGGCTCCGCGAGGAAGAGGCTGAAGTCTTCATGGCCGTCGCGATGGACAGCCATCCCGATGCAGTGCAGCAGCGCGCCGAGCGTGACGACCACCTCGGCGTCCTCTCGCTCGAGGCCGTAGTCGGTGACAAGCGAGGGCTCGACCCCGTGCTTCGTCAGCTGTCGCAGGAGCTTCAGGGCGATGTTGGCCACGATCTGGACGTGCACCCACGAGTGGTCGTTGATCTGCATCCGGACGACTGCATTTACGTTCGCGACGTGCCACCAAGCCTTGAGTTGCTTGTCCTTGTTGACCCGCTCGAGCAGCGTGCGGAGCTTGCGGTTCCCGCGGGCGGGCACCTTCAGCCGCATCCGCTCGACGGCTTGGGCAGGCGTCAGGCGGGTATCGAGTTCGGCCTCTTGGGAGACCGGCTGCTCGATGCGCTCTTCGGTCTGCTTGTCGAGCGCCATCGGTGGGAGCCTAAGCGCTAGGCCACGTCCTCCGCCCAATCCCCGTAGAGCGAGGTGTAAAGGCCCTGTTTTTGCATCAGTTCGACGTGGCTGCCCTGCTCGACGATCTGGCCGTGCTCGAGGACGACGATCAGGTCGGCGTCGCGGATCGTCGAGAGGCGGTGGGCGATGATGAACGCCGTTCGGCCGGAGAGGAGAAGGCGCAGGGCCTGCTCGATCTTCCGCTCGGTACCGATGTCGACAGACGAGGTCGCCTCGTCGAGGATCAGGATCCTCGGGTCGGCGAGCAGTGCGCGAGCCAGGGCGATCAGCTGGCGCTGGCCAAGCGAGAGCCGGCTTCCTCGCTCTTGCACCTCGGTCTCGTAGCCGTTCTCGAGGCGGAGGATGAACTCGTGCGCGCCGACAGCCTCGGCCGCTCGGACGATCTCCGCTGCGGGCGCATCCGGCCGGCCGAAGGCGATGTTCTCGGCGACGGTGCCCGCGAACAGGAACCCCTCCTGCGGCACGATCCCGAGCTGGCGGCGGAGCGACGCCTGGGTGACGTCGCGAAGGTCGATGTCGTCGAACGTGATTCGGCCGTCGCGCGGGTCGTAGAAGCGGGCGAGCAGCTTCGCGATCGTCGACTTGCCGGCACCGGTGTGGCCGACGAGGGCAACCGTCGTTCCCGCCGGGACGTCGAGATCGAAGTCGGGCAGGACGTCGGGCCCATTGCCGTACCCGAACCGGACGCGCTCGAAGCGGACGTGCCCCACGACCGTCGGCAGCTCGCGCGCACCGGGCTTGTCAAGCACGTGAGGCTCCTCGTCCAAGACGTCCATGATCTTGTCGAGCGCCGCCGTCGCGGAGAGGAACGTGCTGTAGAGCTGCGAGAGCTGCTGCACCGGGTCGAAGAAGTTCTGGACGTAGAGCAGGAAGGCGAACAGGGTTCCGAGCGTCACGGCGCCCTGGAAGTAGAGGTGACCGCCGTAGCCGAGCACCACGGCGAGTGCGACGGTCGAGACGAGGTCGACGAACGGGAAGTAGACCGCGTTCAGGACGACCGTCTGCATGTTCGCGGCGCGGTAGTGCTCCGCGACCTCGCGGAAGTTGGCGGTGTTTCGATCCTCGCGCGTGAAGGCTTGCACGATCCGCATGCCCGCGATGTCCTCGGCCAGCGTCGCCGTCACGAGCCCGAGCCGCTCGCGCACCGCCGCATAGGCGCGCGAGGAGTAGATCCGGAACAGGATCGTGCCGACGCTCATGATCGGGATCACCGCGAGTGTCGCCAGCGCCAGCCGCCAGTCGAGGACGAGCAGCAGGATCGCGGTGCCGATCAGGGTCAGCGTGCTCTGCACGAGCGTCGTGACGCCGTCGGTGACGAGCTGGTCGAGGGCTTCGACGTCGTTCGTCAGCCGGCTGATGATCACGCCCGCACGGTTGCGTTCGAAGAAGCCAAGCGAGAGCCGCTGCAGGTGGCCGAAGAGCTTCATGCGCAGGTCGGCGAGGATCCGCTCGCCCACCCAGCCCGTCAGATACGTCTGCACATAGCTCATGCCCCAGTTCGCGAGCCCGGCGAACAGGAAGATGGCGACGATCACCCAGAGCGCGCCGAGGTTGTTCTTCTTGATCCCGTCGTCGATCGCGTACTTGGACAGGAAGGGTGGTGCGAGCGCGGTCGCGGTCGCCAGGAGCAGCGAGAAGATCGAGAGCGTCGTCCGCCTCCGGTAGGGCGCGGTGAGCCGCGCGAGCGTCGCCAGCCGCCGACGCGTCCGACGCCACGACCAGTCCTCGACCTCGGCGCCCCGCTGCATCGTCAGGTGGCTCCCGGCCTGCCAGACCCTCATCGCGCGCGACCTCTTACTTGTTCACGCGCGCATCCCCACCCCGGGTGGTGGCAGGTCCACCCGCCACCCGCGGCGAGCGTATCGCGGAAAAGCACACGTGTCTGTGCCGGGTCGGCGCCGAAACGGTGAATCATGCGACCTCCGCCTCTTCGGCTTCGTCGACGACAGCACGAGCCTCGACAGCATCGGCGAACTGGCGCTCGAGCAAGCCGTGCTCGTAGATGTCGCGGTAGACCTGGCTCGTCTCGAGCAGATCGTCGTGCGTGCCGCGGGCGGCGATGCGTCCCTCGTCGACGACCACGATTTCGTCGGCGAGCGAGATCGTCGACAGGCGGTGGGCGATGATCAGCGTCGTCCGGCCCTCCATCGCCTCGCGCAGGCCGAGCCGGATTCGCGCCTCGGTGCTCGCGTCCACCGAGGCGGTTGCGTCGTCGAGGATCAGGATGCGCGGGTCGACGGCGATTGCCCGGGCGATCGCGAGCCGTTGGCGCTGTCCGCCGGACAGCGTGATCCCGCGCTCGCCGATCACCGTGTCGTAGCCCTCCGGCAGGCGTTCGATGAACTCGTGTGCCTGGGCGAGCCTGGCGACGTGCTCGATCTCGTCGTCGCTCAGACCCGGGGCGCCGAAGGTGATGTTCTCGCGGACCGAGGCGGAGAAGAGGAAAGTGTCCTGTGAGATCGCGCCGATCTCACTCCGGAGCGAGCCGAGCTTCAGGTCCCGCACGTCGGCGCCGTCGATCGTCACCCGCCCGGCGGTGACGTCGTAGAAGCGCGGCACGAGCGAGGTCAGCGTCGTCTTGCCCGAGCCCGTGTGCCCGATCAGCGCGATCGTCTGACCGGGCGGCACGTCGAGGTCGATGCCCTCGAGCACTGGGCGTCCGGGCATGTACTCGAACCCGACCCCTTCGAAGCGGATGTGGCCGCCCCCGGCCGGGAGCTCGCCGGCGCCGGGCCGATCGGTCACCTCTTCGGGCTCGTCGATCACCTGGAAGATGCGCTCGCCCGAGGCGGTCGCCCGCTGCGCCTGCCCGATCCACATCCCGAGCGAGCGCAGCGGCACGACCAGCAGGCCGAGGTAGAGGTTGAAAGCGACGAAGCCGCCGACCGACAGCTCGCCGGAAGTGACCATGCGCGCGCCGACGAGCAGCACTGCCGCCTGAGCGACGAGCGGCACCCACGAGATCAGGGGGACGTAGAAGGCGCGCTGCCGGTTCGCCTTGATCGTCTGGTCGAAGACCGCCTCGGTGCGGGCCCGGAACTTCTCGCGCTCGCTCGGCTCCTGTGCGAACGACTTGACGACGTGGACGCCGACGATGTTCTCCTCGGCGACGGTGGCGACGTCGGCGAGCTTCTGCTGGACCTCGCGCAAAGTCGGGTGCGAGACGTGGCTGTAGCGGTATGCGAGGACGACCAGTACCGGCGTGATCGCCAGCGCGATCAGAGCCAGCTTCCACTCGAAGAAGAACAGCACCCCGGTGACGAAGACGACCGTGAGGATGTTCTGGAAGAAGAAGATCAGGCCGTAGCCGAGGAAGAAGCGCACGCCCTGGAGGTCGACGGTCGCCCGCGACATCAGCTGGCCGGTCTGGTGGCGGTCGTAGAAGCCGAACGAGAGCCGGACGAGGCGTGCATAGAGGCTCTGGCGCAGGTCCATCTCGACCGCGAGCGCCTGCCGGCCCGAGATCAACCGGCGGCCGAACATCAGAACTGCGCGAACGACCCCCAGCGCGACGATGGCGCCGACGTACATCCACAGCTTGTGCGAGTCGCGCGGCGTGAGCGCGTCGTCGATCACGTTCTTCGTTATCCAGACGAGGGCGATCTGACTGCCCTGGTAGCCGATCGCGAAGATGGTCGAAATCGCCAGCGAGGCCTTGTAGGGCCGGAGAAATCCGAGCAGCCGGAAGAAGGTCTGGCGGTAGCGCGGTGCCTCGGGCATTCCTGGAATCTAGCCGTCCGCGAAAGCGTCACCGCTTTGAGCTAGCTCGGCGCGAATCGACGCGGCGGCGCCCTCGACGAGCGCCCGGTTTGCAGGGGAATTGAGCCAGCCGCTCGCCCCAGAGGGGTGAGGGAGCGGGATCACCATCGCTCCGTTGCGTTCGTAGCGCGCGCCGACGCACTCGGTCACGCTCTTCAGTCCCAGCAGCCGCCGCACGGCCAGGCCGCCGACCGGCACGATCAGCCTCGGCCGGATCAGCCGGAGCTCCCACTCGCCCCAGAAGGAGCAGAGCTCCTGCTCTCGCGGAGCCGGTGTCCGGTCGCCTCGTCCCGAAGGCGCCTTGCCGGGGTAGCAGCGGGTGACGGAGGCGCAGTAGAAGGTGGCGTAGAACTCGTCCTCCTCGAGCTGGAGCCAGCTGCGAAGCGTCCTGCCGGCGCGGCCGCGCCAGGGGAGGCGCTCCTCCCCTTCGACGACGCCTGGCGCCTGGCCGAACATGTACGCGCTCTGGCCCGCGTAGGGCTGGACGACCGGCAGGGACTCGAGCGGGTAACCGGCCTCGACGCAGGCTCTGCAGACCCGGTTGTCACGTTGAAGCGATCGCAGCGAGCGATAGCTCGAGCGCCTGCGCGTCATGCGCGGCGATTCATACCTGGACGGCGACGAACCAGCGGCCCGCGAAGAGCGTCCGGCCGCCGCCGAGCTCGTCGGCCAGCGAGTCGGGTTCGAAGTAGCGCTTGTAGACATGCCAGCACGAGCCGTCGCTGAGGACTCGTTCCTGCCACTCGACCGGGTCGACCTCGTCGTGGAGCGCGGAGTCGACGACGATCAGCTCGTCCGCGACGCGGCGCGCCTCGCGGCGAAAGGCGTCGCGCTCGTCTTCCTCGAGGTGGCCGTAGAAGAAGCTCGTCAGCAGCCGTTCGAAGGAGTCGTCCGAGAACGGAAGCTCGACCGCGTCCCCCTGGACGAACCGTCCCTCGGGAACCTTCGCCCGGGCGAGCTCGAGCATCGATGGACTCTGGTCGAGCCCCGTGATCTCGCCCCGGAGGTGCTGGGTGAGAAAGCCGGTTCCACAGGCGACGTCGAGCGTCCGCGCGGGCGGGAGCGCCCCGAGCGTGCGGGTCAGCGCCTTGGTTTCCTCGAGCCAGTCGGGCCGCCGGCGGTTCGTGAACACCCCCGTCCCGAGCCACCAGTCGTCGTACTCCGGAGCTCGCCGCTCGTAGTAGGCCTTCACGCGGTCCTAGACTACGGGCGTGCGTTTGCCGCTCGAGTCGGTGCCGAATTTCTCCGAGGGGCGCGACCGGGCGACGCTCGACGCCCTTGCCGGCGCCCTCTCCGCGAGGGCGCGGCTGCTCGATGTTCATGCCGACGCGGACCACAACCGCTCCGTGTTCACGCTTGTCGCCGACGAGGACGACTTGGTCGAGGCGCTGGTGGCGGGGATTGCCTGCGCCCGCGAGCGGATCGACCTACGGCGGCACGAGGGCGCGCATCCGCGGGTGGGTGCCGCCGATGTCGTGCCCGTGGTTCCCCTGCGGCCGGGTGACATGGAGCGGGCGAAACGGGCCGCACTCGCACTGGCGGAGCGGGTCGGCGGCGAGCTCGACCTGCCCGTATTCGTCTATGGCGAGCTCGCGCCCGGCCGCGGGCCGGCGTTCTTCCGCGCGGAGGGCCTCGAGGGGTTACGTCGGCGTGTCGAGTCCGGCGAGCTTGCGCCGGAGTTCGGGCCGGCGCGCATCGAGGATCGTTCGGGCGCCGTACTCGTCGGAGCGCGACGACCGCTGATCGCGTTCAACGTCAACCTGCGCGGAGAGCTCGAGGCGGCGCGGGAGATCGCCGCGGCGGTCCGCGAGCGCGACGGCGGATTCCCAGGCGTGCGTGCCCTCGGGCTCGAGTTGCCGCGCGCAGGCCTCGTGCAGGTGAGCATGAACGTCGAGGACTGGGAAGCGGCCGCGCTGCATGACCTGCTCGCGGCCATCGAGCGAGAGGCGAGCGCCCGTGGGGCGAAGGTGGTCGGCTCCGAGCTCGTCGGCCTCATGCCGGGCGGGGCCGCGGCGGCCGCGGCGGGTGCGGCCCTGCGAATCGACGGGTTCGATGCCTCTCGCGTTCTGGAGCTCCGGTTGCTCGAGCCGGACGCCGCCGATCTGGAGTAGCAAGAGCCGGGCGCGGTTGAGCTTTCCCTCCCGCGCAGGTCGCCTCCGTCCGTCAGACTGAGACGGCGATGGGTGACCCTGTTTCCTGGCTAGTGATCGAAGCCGGCTGGAAGGTCCTGGCCGCGGACGGCCGCGAGGTCGGCCAGGTCGACGAGGTGGTCGGCGACAGCAACGCCGATATCTTCGACGGGCTCGCGATCGCGACGAGCAGGTTCGGGAAGCCGCGTTACGTGCCTTCGGAGCAGGTGGACGAGATCACCGAGGGAACCGTGCGGTTGTCTCTGACCCTGGCGCAGGTCGACCAGCTTGGGGAGTATCTCGAGCCCGCGACGAGCGCCCAGATCGAGCCGAACAGCAAAGGCGGCATCGGCGAGTCTCTGAGCTCCGAGGCGCGCGAGCTCGAGGGGAAGGCGTTCGCTCCGACGCAGGATCAGGAGCACTCGATGAACATCTGGCGCCGGATCGCTTTCTTCTTCCGGCGTCTTTTCAGCTAGCGCGCCCCGCGGGGCTAGCTTGCCGGCCCCGGTTTTGCCCGAACCGCAGGGCTAGACTGGCCGCGAATGGCCCTTCGCACGGCCGTCCAGCTGACCGGCGACAACCTGACGATCGACGACGTTTGGGCGGTTGCCGTCAACCGCGCACCCGCGGCCCTCAGCGGCGCGGCGCGCGAAAAGGTCGTGCGCGCTCGCGAGCTCGTCGAACGCGCCGCTCACGGTACGAACGAGCACACGTACGGCATCAACACGGGCTTCGGCCGTTTCGTCTCGCGCTCCATCCCCGAGGAGCTGGCGGGCGAGCTACAGCTCCGGTTGCTCCGGAGCCATGCGTGCGGCGTGGGCGAGCCGTATCCGGACGACGTCGTCAGGGCGGCGATGCTGCTGCGCGCGAACGCGCTCGCAAAGGGCTTCTCCGGCGCGCGACCGCAGACGGTCGAGCTCTTGATCGAATGCCTGAATCGCGGCGTTTTGCCGCACGTTCCCAGTCGCGGGTCCGTTGGTGCCAGCGGTGACCTCGCGCCGCTCGCGCATCTCGCGCTGCCGCTCGTCGGAGAGGGCGAGGCTTGGGTCGAGGACACGCGGCTGGACGGCGCGGCTGCGCTTGCGGCGGTCGGACTCGAGCCGATCTCGCTCGAGGCGAAAGAGGGGCTTTCGCTCGTCAACGGGACGCAATTCATGGCCGCGTTCGGCAGCCTGGCGCTGGCGCGGGCGCGACGGCTCGCGAAGACCGCAGACATCGCCTGCGCTCTGTCTCTCGAGGCCTTGCAGGGGTCGCGCACGAGCTTCTTACCCCAGATCCATGCGACTCGCCCGCTGCCCGGACAGATCGATTCGGCGGCGAACGTGCTCAGGCTGCTCGACGACTCGGCGATCATCGAGTCGCACCGTTGGTGCGACAAGGTTCAGGACGCCTACTCGCTGCGTTGCGCGCCGCAGGTGCACGGTGCTTCGCGCGACTTGCTCGGCTACGTCGAGGCGACGGTAGCCATCGAGCTGAACGCGGCGACCGACAATCCGCTCGTGCTCGTCGAGGACGAGCAACTCGTCTCGAACGGCAATTTCCACGGGCAGCCGCTGGCCTTCGCGCTCGACGCCCTGGCGATGGCGGTATCCGAGCTTGCCAACATCTCAGAGCGCCGGCTCGAGCGGCTCGTCAACCCGAGCCTCTCCGATGGCTTGCCCCCCTTCCTCACAAACGACGGGGGGCTCAACTCCGGGTTCATGATTCCCCAGTACGTGGCCGCTTCGCTCGTCAGCGAGAACAAGGTTCTGTGTCACCCGGCGAGCGTCGACTCGATCCCGACGAGCGCCGGCCAGGAAGACCACGTTTCGATGGGGAACGCCGCGGGCCTGAAGGCCTGGCAGGTGTTGGCAAATGCCGAGAGCGCGCTCGCGATCGAACTGCTCGCCGGCGCTCAGGCGATCGAGTTCTTCGCACCCCTCGAGCCGGGGGTCGGGGCGCGGGCCGCGCGCGACGCGGTTCGAGCGTTGTCCCCGCGCGTCGGTGATGACCGGTCGCTGGCGGGGGACATCGAATTGATTGCGCAGGCGATCCGCGACGGCGGTTTCGTTGCCGCGGTCGCGGCCGACGTTGGCGAGCTCCGGTGAAGCGGGACGAGCCGCGTCCGTCGCGCCATCCGTTTCGAGACACCGTGATCATGTATGCGGTGCTCGCGATCGTGATCGTCGTCGTGGCGAAATTCACCCACGGCGATGTAGGGCGCGCGATTCTCGGGGCCGCGGCGTTCTTCGTCGTGGCAACC
Source organism: Actinobacteria bacterium 13_2_20CM_68_14 (assembly GCA_001914705.1). GTDB lineage: Bacteria > Actinomycetota > Thermoleophilia > Gaiellales > Gaiellaceae > 13-2-20CM-68-14. Next base: position 8,777 of record MNDB01000001.1, read on the forward strand.
GCGTGGAGCTGGTGGCGATTTCGCCGGCGAGTCGAGCAGGAGCGCGGCGGGTGACCGCCGTCGACACGCTCTCCGCGACGGTCGAGGCGCTGTGCGGCGACCTTTCGACGATCCGGGCTCCGCGCGGAACCGAGCTCAACGCTCAGTCGTGGGCAACCGAGGCGCCGCTTCGGATGCTGCTCAACAATCTCGATGCCGACGTCGCCGAGCTTCCCGAGCAGCTGATCGTCTACGGCGGCTCCGGCAAAGCCGCTCGCAACCACGAGGCATTGAAGGCGATCGTCGCGTCATTGCTGCGGCTCGGAGACGACGAGACGCTTCTGGTGCAGAGCGGCAAGCCGGTGGGAGTCTTCCGAACGCATCCGGGCGCTCCCCGTGTCCTGATTGCCAATTCCTTGCTTGTCCCGCACTGGGCGACCTGGGATGAGTTCCGGAGGCTCGAGGCGCTCGGTCTGACCATGTTCGGCCAGATGACGGCGGGATCGTGGATCTATATCGGCACGCAGGGGATCCTGCAGGGCACGTACCAGACGTTTGTCTCGGCCGGCGAGCGGCATTTTGGCTCGCCCGATCTGGCCGGGCGCACGATTCTCACCGCCGGGCTCGGCGGCATGGGCGGGGCGCAGGCCCTGGCCGCGACGCTGGCCGGGGGAGCGATCCTCTGCGTGGAGGTCGATCCCGCGCGGATCCGGCGCCGGCTCGACACCCGCTACCTCGACGAGGCCGCGGATTCGCTCGACGACGCGCTCGCGCGTATCCGCGCAGCCGGCGCCGAGCGCCGGCCCTTGTCGGTCGGCCTGGAGGGGAACGCGGCCGAGATCGTCCCGGAGCTCGCCCGCCGAGGCGAGCACTTCGATCTCGTCACCGACCAGACCGCCGCGCATGATCCGCTGACGGGCTACGTCCCCGCTGGGCTGTCCGTTGAGGCAGCCGCTGAGCTTCGAGCCGACGATCCGGACGAGTACCTGCGCCGAGCTCGGGAGTCGATTGTCCGCCATGTCGAGGGGCTGCTCGAGTACGTCCGACAGGGCAGTTATGTTTTCGATTATGGCAACAACTTACGAGGTGAGGCCTATGCGGCGGGCGTAGAGGAAGCGTTCACATACCCGGGCTTCGTCCCGGCCTATATTCGGCCGCTCTTCTGCAACGGCGTCGGGCCGTTTCGCTGGGTGGCACTTTCCGGTGACGAGGCGGACATCGCCACCATCGATGAAACGCTACGCGGGCTCTTCCCGGACGACGCCGCGCTCCAGCGGTGGCTCGAGCTGGCCCCTGGTCGCGTCGCTTTCCAGGGCCTGCCGGCCCGCATCTGCTGGCTCGGCTACGGAGATCGGGCGCGGGCAGGTCTCGCAATCAACGAGCTCGTTCGCTCCGGCAAGGTGAAGGCGCCCGTCGCGATCGGCCGCGATCACCTGGACTCCGGCTCGGTCGCCTCCCCGTACCGCGAGACCGAGGCGATGCGCGACGGATCGGACGCGATCGCGGACTGGCCGATCCTGAACGCGCTGCTCAACGTCGCTGCGGGCGCAACGTGGGTGAGCGTCCATCACGGCGGCGGCGTCGGGATCGGCAACTCGATCCACGCGGGGATGGTCGTCGTCGCTGACGGAAGCGACGAGATGGCCGAACGCCTCGAGCGCGTGCTCACGACCGATCCGGGAACGGGCGTTCTCCGCCACGTCGACGCCGGCTATCCCGAAGCGATCGCCTTCGCCGCCGGGCACGGGATCGAGCCGCCGATGCAGCCCCAGTCCGCCGAGTGACCAACCGGCCGGGCGGGCGGCGCCTGCTCGTCCGCGACCTCGCCCAGCTCGCGACTCCGGCCGGCGGCGAGGCGCCGCTTCGGGGCGAAGCGCTCGGGGCAGTCGAGGTCGTGCGCGACGCGTACGTCCTCTGCAAGGACGGGCGAATCACCTCCTTCGGCCCGATGCGCGGGCTTGATGCGGCACTTCGAGAATCCGACGGGGAGCTCGAGGAGCTCGACGGTCGCGGTCTCTGCGCCGTACCGGGGCTGGTCGACTGCCACACGCACGCCTGTTTCGCCGGCGACCGCGTCGACGAGTTCGAGCTGCGCGCGACCGGCGCCTCCTATGAGGAGCTGCATGCGGCCGGCGGGGGCATTCTCGCGACCGTGCAGGCGACCCGGTCTGCGGGCGAAGCGGGCCTGGCCGATGCGGTTCGCCGGCATCGCCGGTGGATGCGGCGTGCGGGGACGACGACGTTCGAAGCCAAGTCCGGTTACGGCCTCGATCGCGAGACGGAGCTCGCCTCGCTACGCGCGATCCGGGAGGCCGGCGGGATCCCGACCTGGCTCGGTGCCCATGCCGTGCCGCCGGAGTTCGCGGACGCCGATGCCTATCTCGACTTCGCGCTCACCGAAGTCCTGCCGGAAGCTACGCGGCTGGCCGCGGCCGCGGATGTCTTCCTGGAGGAAGGCGCCTTCAACGTCGACCAGGCTCGCCGCTATTTGACCGCATGCCGTGCCGCTGGGCTCGCGCTTCGTCTTCACGGCGATCAGTTCACCGAGCAAGGTGCGATCCCGCTGGCGACCGAGCTCGGCGCCCGCTCGGTCGATCATCTCGAGGCGACCGGGGAAGCCGGTATCCGAATGCTCGCCGCGAGCGATGTCGTCGGTGTCCTCCTGCCGGCGAGCGCGCTCTTTCTCGACCGCCGGATGCCGCCGGCGCGAGCGCTCGTCGATGCGGGGGCGGCGATCGCAATCGCGACCGACTTCAACCCCGGCAGTTCCTTCTGCGAGAGCCTCGCGGTCGTTTCGTCGCTGGCGGTCACGCAGCTTCATCTCACCCCCGGGCAGGCGCTCTCGGCCTCCACCGTCAACGCCGCCTTCGTCGTCGGCGCCCGCGATGTCGGCCGGATCGCAACCGGTTACGCGGCGGACCTCGCCCTGCTCGACGCGCCGGACTGGCGCTACCTCACGTACCACCTCGGAGGCGACCTCGTTGCGACCGTAATCGAGGGCGGCGAGGTCGCATGGAGCCGCGCCCCAGAGCGATCTGAGCGAATCGGGCCGCGCTAGGCTTGCTCTATGCCTTCACGCAAGCAGCGCCGCCGCCGGGCGAAGGAACGGCGGCACGAGTACGAATACGTCTACGTCGACGACACCGGGCAGGAAATCGAGCCGCCTCCGGAGGACAAACCCGAGCGGGACCGGTCGCGCGGTAGGGGTAACGCGAACGGCGGCAAGGTAACGAAGGGCAAGGCGGCGAGGCCGCTGCGCCAGGCAAAGCCCCCCTCCTGGAAGCGGTCGATTCGCCGCGCGCTCCTGTTCCTGCCGCTCTTCTTCATCGTCTTCTCACTGGTGAACAAGAACTCGGCAATCGAAGTGCGCTTCCTCAGTTCGCTCGCCTATTCGGCGCTCTTCGTGCCGCTGACGTACATCATGGATCGCACCGCTTACCGGACCTACCTGCGCAGGTCCGGGCAGCAGCCGGCCTCGAAGCCTTAGCCGGCTTGCAACGCGCCGGCCCTACGAGGGCGCGTTGCCGCGGTAGTGTCCAATGCCCGGCCAGGGCGCGAGCAGCAGGAGAATCCGTGCTCCGTCCTCGGTCGAGACCGACCGCCGTTCGTCGGGCTCGAACATGCAGAGGGTCCCTGGGCCCGCCTCGACCGCTTCACTGCCGGCCTCGACCCGCGCCAGGCCGTCGACGACCAGCACGAAGGCATGCTCCTTGACCTGATGGTCGCCGAGAGACTGACCGGGCTCGAGCACGATGAACACAGCGCGCGCGGCCTCGTCGGAGTCGAGCACGACGGGTGAGCGACTACCGCCTTCCACCTCGATCTCGTGAAGGTTCCAGCTCCGCACGAGCGCAGGATCCTAACGAGGCGCTCCCGTCTGCGCGGGCCGTAGACTCGGCTGTCATGAGCCTCGCCGTCCAACGCCACGAACTCGGACCGATCGCGACGAATTGCTACGTCGTCAGCGCCTCGGACGAGGCCACGGAGGCTGTCGTGATCGATGCTGGCGGCGACGCGGCCGAGCTTGGCCGCGAGCTCGAGCGGCTCGGTGTCACTTGCGCCGGGATCCTGATCACTCACGGACATTGGGATCACCTCGGCGGGGTCGCCGACCTGGCCGAAGCGGCGGGAGCGCCCGTCCACATGGCCGCCGGGGAGCGAATCGCGCTCGAGCGGATCAACGACTTCGCGCCCGCCGAACTGTCGCTGCGGCCATACACCCCCGAGGTCCTGCTCGAGGGCGACGAGACGCTCGATCTGGCCGGGATCACTTTCCAAACCTTGCTGGTTCCGGGCCACTCGCCCGCGCACCTTGCCTACTACGCCGAGGGCTGTCTCTTCTCGGGCGACGTTCTCTTCGCGGGCTCCGTCGGTCGCACCGACCTGCCGTTCGGCGACTGGGACACGCTGGTCGCCTCGATTCGCCTGCTGGCGGATCGCTTCCCGCCGGGGACCATCGTCTATCCCGGCCACGGTCCAGAGACGACGCTTGGCGACGAACTCGCCCGCAATCCGTTTCTTGCCGAGCTGCGCGCCTCGTGAGCCCCAAGTTCGAGGCGCCACGGGGGACGCACGACGTCCTGCCGGCCGAACAGCCGCTCTGGCAACGGGTCACGGGCGAGATCGAGCGCCTCTGCGCGCTCTACGGCTACCGGCGCATCCAGACGCCGGTCTTCGAGGACACCGAGCTCTTCGCGCGGACGTCTGGCGCCGGCTCCGACGTCGTCCAGAAGGAGATGTACACGTTCGAGGACCGCGGCGGACGCTCGCTGACACTTCGCGCGGACGCGACGGCGCCGATCTGCCGCGCGTACCTCGAGCACGGCCTGCATCGCGAGCCGCAGCCGCAGAAGCTCTATGCGGTCGCGGCGATCTACCGCTACGCCGCGCCGCAGAAGGGCCGTTACCGCGAGCACTACCAGGCCTCGGTCGAGGCGATCGGCTCCGACGACCCCGCCCTCGACGCCGAGCTGATCCAGCTCTACTCGGAGCTCCTGCGGCGACTCGGCGTGACCGAGTACAGGTTGGAGCTCAACTCGATCGGCGATGCGGAATGCCGCCCCGCCTACATCGAGCGCCTGACGGCGTGGCTCGACGCGCACGACGACGTCCTCAACGAGGCCGCGCGGCAGAAACGCGCCACGACGCCGCTGCGGGTCTTCGACGTGAAGGATGAGCGGGTGCGGGCCGCCTTGAACGACGCCCCGAAGATCGGCGAGTCCCTCTGCGCCGCCTGTCGCGAGCACTTCGACGCGGTTCGGTCGTTCCTCGACGCCTACGGGATCGAGTACGAGCTCGTGCCGACACTCGTCCGCGGCCTCGATTACTACACCCGAACCGTCTTCGAGTTCATTGGACCCGAGCACGGCGCGCAGAGCGCAATCTGCGCCGGGGGCCGCTACGACGGCCTGATCGAGGAGATCGGCGGTCCCCACACGCCGGGCGTCGGCTTCGGCGCAGGCATCGAACGGCTGCTGCTGGCGCTCGAGCACGCCGGTGTCGAGACGCCCGCTGAAGAGCCGATCGACGTCTTCTTCGCCTGCGACGACGGCCCGCGCGATCTGATTTTCGAGCTGATGGCCCGACTGCGTGCCGCTGGACGGTCCGTCGACACCGACTACGCAGGGCGCTCGCTCAAGGGCCAGCTGACGCAGGCCGGTCGCCTGGGCGCGCGCACCACCGTCGTCGTCGGCGCTGCCGTCGCCACGATTCGCACGGCAGGGACGCAGGACGTCGAGGTTCCGCTCGACGAGCTGGCGGAGAGGCTGTCGGTATGAGCTGGCGCGACCTCGGCGCAGGAGAGGTCCGGACGGGCCACGTCGGCGAGCGTCACACACTCGCCGGCTGGGTCGCCCGCCGCCGCGACCACGGCGGGCTGATCTTCGTCGACCTGCGCGACGAGACCGGGATCTGCCAGCTCGTCGTCAACCCGGAACGCTCGCCCGAGGCGGCGAAGCAGGCTCACGGAATTCGCAACGAGTTCGTGCTCCAGGCCGAGGGCGAGGTGGTCGCCCGGGCGGCGGACGCCGTCAACCCGAACCTGCCGACCGGCGAGGTCGAGCTCCAGGTCGACAGCCTGCGAGTGCTCGCGACCGCGCCGCCGCTGCCGTTTCAGCTCGACGAGGAGGGGGTCGACGAGACGCTGCGGCTCCGTTACCGCTGGCTCGACCTGCGCCGGGAGAGGATGCAGCGAAACCTTCGCACGCGCGCGCGAGCGGTCTCAGCGATCCGCACAGAGATGGAAGCGGCCGGCTTCGTCGACATCGAGACGCCGATCATGGGCAAGCCGACGCCGGAGGGAGCCCGCGACTTCCTGGTCCCGACGCGGCTGCAGCCGGGCCGCTTCTTCGCGCTGCCCCAGTCGCCTCAGATCTACAAGCAGCTGCTCGTCATCTCCGGCTTCGAGCGCTACTACCAGATCGCGCGCTGCTTCCGAGACGAGGATCTCCGCGCCGACCGCCTGCAGGAGCTCACGCAACTCGACGTCGAGATGGCCTTCCCCGACCAGGAGTTCATCTTCGCGCTGATGGAGCAGACGATGGGAAGCGTCTGGCGCGACTGCCTCAACGTCGAGATCAAGGGCCCGTTCCAGCGGATGACCTGGGACGAGGCGCAGGCGCGCTATGGGTCAGACAAGCCCGACCTGCGCTTCGGGCTCGAGATCGATGAAGCGACGGAGCTGACGCGCGGCTCCGAGTTCGGCGTCTTCGCGAACGCGCCGGCCGTGCGTTTCCTGCGCGTACCGCAGGAGTTCTCGCGCGCCGACCTCGAAAGGCTCGAAGGGATCGCCAAGGAGTGGGGCGCGAAGGGCCTCGCGTATCTCGTCTACGACGAGGAGGGCGAGGTTCGCTCGCCGATCGCCAAGTTCCTCTCGCAGGGCGAGCTGGACGCGTTCCGGTCGGAGCCGGCGACGACAGTGCTGTTCGCGGCCGACGAGCCGGCGATGGTCGCGCGCGTGCTCGGCGCGCTCCGCCTCCACCTCGGCCGTGAGCTCGGGCTGATCGACCGCGACGCCTGGCGCTTCCTCTGGGTGACCGATTTCCCGCTGCTCGAGTGGGACGAGGAGGAGAAACGCTGGAAGGCGGTGCACCATCCGTTCACGCGCCCCAACGACGAGAGCCTGGAGCTGCTCGACTCCGACCCGGGCGCCGCACGGGCGGTCGCTTACGACCTGGTCGTGAACGGGATCGAGATCGCGGGCGGCTCCTTCCGGATCCACGAGTCCGAGCTGCAGGCGAAGATCTTCGACCTGCTCGACATCTCGCCCGAGGAGCAGCGCGAGAAGTTCGGCTTCCTGCTGGATGCCCTTGCAATGGGAGCGCCGCCGCACGGCGGCATCGCATCGGGCATCGACCGGCTCTCGATGGCGCTCCTCGACGAGCCGTACATCCGCGACACGGTCGCCTTCCCGAAGAACCAGGCGGGGATCGATCCGATGAGCGGGGCGCCGACCAAGGTCTCGCCGGAACAGCTCGCCGAACTAGGAATCGCGGTCATCGTCGAGAAGGACTAACGCGAAGTGGTCATGCCGCCGATGCAATCGCCATACTTTCCGAGCTGATGGCCAGCGAGAGAGGACAACAGGCGTCGCTGACCCCGCTTCCGAGCGTCGAGGAGCTCCCGACTCTCGCGGACGGTGGTTTCGACCCGGAGCGCGTCAAGGAAGCCTTCGAATCCTTCAGACGCCATACGACCCAGCTCCAGGTGCAGCTGCGCGTACTCCAGGCGGCCGCTCGCAGCGGCCAAGTGGAGCCGACCGGCCACGCCGTCCGGATGGACGCGCTCCACATGATCCGCGCCGCCGCCGACATGGCCGACACGATCGAACGGGATGCACAGACCGCGTCCGCGGCCCAGTTTCGCCGCACCGAGGAAGATGTGAGCCGGCGCCAGCGCGCGCTGCAAGAGCGCGAGCACGAGGTCGAGCGCTTCCGCCAGGAGAGCGAGCGCCAGCGCGCCGAGATCCTCAACGCGGCTCGGAACGAAGCCCGTGAGGCGCAGGCGGAGGCACAGAGGCACGCGACCGCCGAAATTCGCGAGGCAGAGGCGCGAGCCAGCAGGTTGCTCGAGCAGGCCCGGCACCAGGCGACCGAGCTGACGAACTCCGCCCGAGCCGAGGTCGAGCAGACGCTCGAGTGGGCAAGGGCGCAGGCCTCGGCCGTGATGGCCCGGGCCCAGGAGGGCGCCGAGCAGCTGCTCGCGGCGGCGGGTCTCGGCGACGAGACGATCGCCGGCGTCGCCGACAAGATCGTCGAAGCCGCCCAGGCCGCAACCGAAGCGAGCCGAGGCCCTGCCGCCTCTTCGGGCGGCGCCGAAGAAGCTTCCTCGCCCGGCGCTCCTTCCCCGCCGGCGTCGGCCGCACCGCCGCTCTCTGTCCCGGCTCCCGTTGAGCCGCCGGTCGCCGCTCCCGACGAAGAGCCGGACGGCTCGGGCTCGGCGTAGGGCATTCGTCTGAGCTGGTGCTACCGGTATTGGCCTTGCCGGCCGGAATCAGCCGGGCGTCCGAGCAAAGCCCGGGCGCCCTCCAGGGCGGCGTCGCAAGCGAGCGCCTAGCCGCGCTCGACGAGCGCTAGGCTCTCGGCGTCATGCCGGCACGAATGGGGCCGCGGTTTGCGATCGAAGCGCTCTTCCTGATCGCGCTCGCAGTCGGCGTGGCCTACGCCGATCTCGCGACCAAATGGATCTTCGTCGTGATGGCCGGTGGCTGGCTCGTCGTCGCCCTGCTCGAGCTGACCGCGGACCGGATCTGGGCGGCCGCCCCGCCTTGGCGGCGACCGTATTACGTTCCCGCTTCCCCGCCTCGGGCGGAGCCCCTTGCAGCGACGCCACCGCCGGCGGCGGTCGAGCCGGAGGCCGAAGCAGAACCGGAACCGGCAGCAGAGCCGGAGCCCGAACCTGAGCCGGAGCCGGAGCCGGAGCTCGAGCCCGCGGCGGAGCACGAGGTGGAGCCCGAGCCCGAGCCTGAGCCCGAGCCCGAAGCCGTCACCATGATCGCTCCGCGGGTCGAGCCGTCTGCAGGAGCTCCTCCGGAGCCCGAGCCAGAGGCCGGGCCGGATACAGCAGAGGACGCCCGTCCCAAGCTAGAGCCGCTCGAGCCGCGCCGGAAACGCGGTTGGTTTCGCCGGCGTGAGCGCGAGGTCCCGGCTCCAGAGGCTCCAGAGATCGAGCTGCCGAAGCACGTGCGCCTGCTGCCGCCCTCGGAGCGAAGTGACCGTTCGTCCGGCGAGGTTGCCGAGCTCTTCGATCTGCCGGAGCCAGAGGAGCACTCACGCCCGTGAAAATGCGGACCTCAGTGATCCGCTTCCGCTTCCTGTTTGCGGGCCGGCAGCCGCGAGCAGACGCCGCTCGGGAGGGCGACGAGCATCCGCCCATGCCTGTGCCCGAGCCAGAGCCGACGCCGGAGCCTGCACCGCCGGCGCCCGAGCCGCAGCCGCCGACCCCCGAGCCCGGAGAACCGCCGCCTCAGCTTCGATCGGTGCCGCCGCCGGAGCCGGAGCGTGAGGCTGAGCCCGAGGAGGCCACGGCGCCGGAGCCCGTCGTCCGCCTGCCGTTGGACGGCGTGGAGCCGCGGGAGTGGAACGTCTGGGAGCTCGAGCGCCTCGCTCAAGCGGCCGGGGGCGGGGATCCCGCGCGCGACGAAGAGCTCGCCTTTCTTCTCCTGGAGCTGCGGCAATTTGCAAACGCCGACGGCCAGCTCGCGGTGGACTTCGATCCCGTCGTGCGCGAATCGTTCGGCGAGCTCATCTACGCGGCGGTTTGAACCCGGCGCTCGCCCAACGCGAAGTCGCTCTCGCCGGGGTGGCTCTGCTCGCGGCGGTGGTGGCGCTTGTGGTCACCTCCCCGCGTGGAACGAACAGCGGCGGGCATCTAAGTCCGGTCGTCGTTCCCGGCGGCGGCTGGTACACGGCCCTCGCCGGCGCGCAGCCGGTGCGCTACGGCACGCGGACGAACTGCGGTGTCCTGCTGAGACCGACCACTCGCGGGGTCGTCGACTCCGTGCTTCCCTGCAACATCAGGCTGTTCGTCTCATTCGGCCACAGCCCGCGGATCCTGACCCAGGTCATCGCGCGGCGCCCGGTGGTCCCGGGCCGCCGCTTCGACGTCACCCCCGCGCTTGCTGAAAATCTTGGGATCCAGGGGATCCAGCGCGTCAAGTGGGTGTACGCCCGGTAAGCTGCGCTTCGTGCTCGACCCTGTGCGAGCTCTGCGTTCTCAAAGTAGAACCAACACCTAGTGAAAGGGAGCCTGCGTCCGGCTAGGGCGTTGCCCGAGGTCGGCAAGGCACCCACCTGGCAGTGCCAGGTTCGCTACGGGCGCGGAGTACCGGCAGGGTGGAGCACATTCTGAGAGCTCACGCTGAGAACTCGAACGGAGTCTTATCGCCACCCGGGTCTAGCGCCTCTCCGGGCGAAGCCCGGCCAGCCTCTTTGGCCGGCGTTCGCAAGCGAACGCCTTTGGGACCGGGAAATGGGGATTCTCCTGGCGGCGCCGGAGGTAGCCTGCTCCTGTGATTGAGGTCGTCGGGGATTCGTCGCGCGATGGGGACATCGCGCTTGTTCGGCTCGCCGTGGAGGGAGACCGGATCGTCGACGCCGACGCAGAAGGGCTGGAGCGACCACTCGCAGGCCTGACGCTGCTGGAGGCGGCGGCGGTGGCCGGCGAGACGCTCGCGGCCGACGCGCTCGCGAACGCGCTCGGCCAGGTCTTTCGAGCGGAACCTGATCCCGACCGTGTCGCGGTGGCGATGAGCGGCGGTGTCGACAGCGCCGTCGCGTTGC